>NZ_JBHVWS010000019.1:0-48048 GCF_042882185.1 Streptomyces sp. NPDC058239 | reverse complement strand
GCGCCACCTCCCCCCCGCCCGCCGCGTGGTGTGTTGGGGCGGGTGGGCCCCCTTCCTCCCCCCCCACCCCCGCGGCTCTTGATGTTCAGCCGTAGGTCTTCGCCGGGACGCCGAACGAGATCCAGGTGTCGGGTGGCACGTCCGGTCGGCCCGGCACGGGCCTGCGTTCCTCGGTCCAGGCGTCGCCGGCGATCTCGGTGGCGACCCGACGCCAGAATCGGACTGCTGCGACGTTGCCCTCCTGGAAGGCGACCTGCCACGGCCCCGGATGCTTGGCCATGACCTCTTGAACGGCGCGTAGCCCGATTCCGGTCCGCCGTACGGCACGCACCACGAAGAAGCTGCTCAGCACGCGCGTCGGAGCTGTCAGGCTGCGGACGAACGCGAGCCCGACAGGGCTCTCGCCACTCGTCACGAGATAGGGCGCCCAGTCGGTCTTCGTGAAGGCGGCGTGGAGCCGATCACTCCGGAAGGTTCCGTCCGGGTTGGGCAGCACACCGCCGAACTCCGACATGTCGTGGCGGAACATCAGCCAGAGGCGTTCCAGTACGGGGCGGTCAGAAGTATCGGCGAGACGCACGGATACGTCGGACATGAATCTCCTTCGTGCTCGGCGGCCAGGTGGCGGTCGGGGCATCTCGGGCCCGCTTGCGGCTGGCAGGTTCGTGGTGGTCGCTCCAGTGCGCCCAGGCCGCGAGCCGGGGCCAGGGCATGAAAAAAGCCTCCCTGGTGGAGGCGTTGCCCGGCCGGGGAGGCGTACGTGCTGTCGGACAAGCTATCAGGCTCCCGGAGCCCCTTTCTCGAACCGGTCGGCGCTCGGCGTCGGCTGGGCGAGGCGGATTCCCCACCGCGGGCTGCCGCGCTCGTCGCAGTGGAGGATGCCGGGGAGTGGTCCTGGACGCCGGAGAGCGGGGAGGCCAAACGGCCTAGCAAGCAGGACCGGCATCGGGGCTGTCCCCCGCCGGGTCCAGCGCCAGCCGGTAGCCGCGCTTGACAACCGTCTGGATGAGGCGGGGTGCACCCAGTGACGTACGCAGCCTCGCCATGGCCGTCTCCACCGCGTGTTCGTCCGTTCCGCTGCCGGGCAGCGCGCGCAGCAGGTCGGCGCGGGCCACCACCCAGCCCGGCCTACGGGCCAGGGTGTGCAGCAGGGCCATTCCGGCGGGCGGCACCGGGCGCAGTTCGCCGTCGACGACCGCGGCGTGACCGCGGATCTCCAACCGGTGCCCGGCGATCGGCAACACGCGGACCCTGGAAGGGAGTTCGTCGCACAGCAGCTGGACGAGCGGGGCGACCCGGAAGCGTTCCGGCTGGACGGTGTCGATGCCGCGGGCCTGCAGCGGCAGGGCGGTGACCGGTCCGACGCAGGCCACGAGGACGTCGTCCCGCAGGGCGCTCAGGAGCTCCGGGATCAGCCCCCGCTTCTCGGCCCGGCCGAGCAGCGAGGCGGCGGCCGGGGCACTGGTGAAGGTGAGGGCGTCCAGGCCCCGGGCCAGGGTGATGTCGAGCAGCCGGTCGAGCGGGGCGATGTCCTCGGGGTCCACCCAGCGGTAGACGGGGACGGCCACGACCTCGGCGCCCGCGGCGCGGAGCGACTCGACGAAGCCGGGGAGGGGTTCACCGTGCAGTTGAAGGGCGATCCGGCGGCCCTTCACGCCCTCGTCCAGGAGCCGGTCCAGTACCTCGGCCATGGACTCGGAGGCGGGCGACCACGCCTCGGTCAGCCCGGCGGCCCGGATGGCGCCCTTGACCTTGGGGCCGCGGGCCAGCAGTTCGGTGCCGCGCAGGGTTTCCAGCAGCCGGTCGCCGAGGCCCCAGCCGTCGGCGGCCTCGACCCAGCCCCGGAAGCCGACCGCGGTGGTGGCGACGACCACTTCGGGGGCGGAGTCGACGATTCGCCGGGTGGCGGCGAGGAGTTCGCTGTCGTCGGCGAGCGGCACGATCCGCAGGGCGGGCGCGTGCAGGACGGTGGCGCCCCGTCGCTCGAGCAGTGCGCCGAACTCCTCCGCGCGCCGCGCGGCGGTGACCCCGACGGTGAAGCCCGCGAGGGGCCCGTGCTGTTCGTCCTCGTGCATATGGTCTACCCGGCTCTCGTCCCGCTGCTGCCCGATGATGCCGAGGGCCGAGCCTGCCAACGATGCGTGACAGGCCTGGTTCACCCATATTTCCCGCCCGTTACGTCAGATGACATCGAGCGGTCATGATCAGGCCTCGATGCGGCCGATCTGCGACTCCCCGGGCACGGGCAGGGCGGAATCCGGTCCGGCGAAGGTATACCGTTCCCCGGTCACCCAGGCCGCTTGCGCGATCCGTTCGGCCAGAGTCTCGGTGCGCGCTTCGCCGCTACGTCCTCGACCCAGCCGATCGCCGGGATCGTCAGCGCCATCAGCGGCCAGACGAGGAGCAGCATCAGCGCCGTGTACGAGGCGCCGATGTACGTACCGAAGCGGTCGCCGAAGTACGGGATGTTCCACAGCTGGTCGATCAACGGCTCGGTGGCCGTGATCAACAGGTTGTGCCAGAGGTAGATCGTCACGGCACGGTTGTTGGTGAGGGTGATCAGCCCGTCCCACCGGGCCAGCCTGCCGGGCAGTTGCCGCCAGGACGGTGCGTACTGGAGCAGGATCACGCAGAAGCCGAACGACCAGGTCGCCTGGGCGAGCGGGATCTCGTCGAGGTTCCAGCCCTCCTCGGTGAGGTGCCCCGAGGCCCACCACAGTCCGAACGCCATGACGAACGCGGCGAGCGAGACCGTCAGATAGCGCGGGACCTTCTTCAGGAGACCGTCGTGGTGGGCGAAGCCGAGGACCCAGCAGGACCCGAACACCGCGAAGTCGACGAGCCCTTCACCGGTCTCGCCGGGAACGGTGACCAGTCCGGTACCGGTCACGGCGGTGAGCCCGATCGGAGCGAGCAACGTCGGCCAGGGCATTCGGCGGAAGGCCTTCAGCAGGAGCGGCGACGCGAGCACGAACCACAGGTAGGCGCGGATGTACCAGAGCGGGCCCACGGCCTGGTCGGCCCAGGACTCCTCCAGGAGGCCGCTCGGCGAGCCGTTCTCCCAGGGGTACGGAGGTGCGCCGACCGGAAGGAGGTAGCAGCCCAGCCTGATGAACCACCCGATGCCCTCCTCCTTCACGGGCTTCCAGCCGAGCAGGAACATCACCGGGACGACAGCCGAGGCGAACGCCCACATCGGGGGCAGCAGCCTGCGGAGCCGGCCACGGATGACGTCCCGTGCCGGGCGGGCCAGCGAGCGCGCCATCAGCGAACCGGCCAGCGCGAACATGACGCCCATGGAGGGGAACAGGACGGTCAGCCAGGCCCAGCCGAAGACATGGAAGACGACGACGCGCACGAGAGCGACGCAGCGCAGCAGGTCGAGATAGCGGTCCCGGCCGCCCGGCAACGCGCCGGCGAGCGGCGTCGCGGCCTGTACGACCGGCTGCGGGGACTGCCCCTGCACCGGGAACGACGCTGTCTGCCGTACGCCGGCCGGTTGCGTGGGGAGGTGGCTCATGCGACGGGCCTCCGGTCATTGCTCCGCCGCCGGCCCGGCGTGGCGCCGGGCGCTTCCACGACGCCGGTACGGCGCAGCTTCTGCCAGCGCAGTCGTCCGCCGGTGAGCGCCGTGATCCAGGACTGGAGCAGCACCACGTACATGAGCTGCCGGTAGAGGATCTGCTGGAGGGGCAGCGAGATCAGATGCGTCATGCGTTCCCGGTCGAGCCGGAAGGCGTACGCGGCACAGATCCCCTGCACCGCGAGGACGCCGAGCCAGGCGAGGACGGTCTTCCGGGTGGGGCCGAACACGAGTCCGTACAGCAGGAAGACGTCGATGAGCGGGGCGAGCAGCGGGGCGACAACCATGAACAGGGCTACGAAGGGCAGTCCGACGCGTCCGAAGCGGCCGGACGGGCCGCGTTCGACGACGGCGCGGCGGTGCTTCCAGATCGCCTGCATGGTGCCGTACGACCACCGGTAGCGCTGTGACCACAGCTGCTGCACGGTCTCCGGGGCCTCGGTCCAGGCACGGGCGTTCTCCGCGTAGACGACCTGCCAGCCGTCGCGGTGCAGGGCCATGGTGACGTCGGTGTCCTCGGCGAGGGTGTCCTCGCTCATGCCGCCGATCCGGTCCAGTGCTTCCCGGCGGAAGGCGCCGACCGCACCGGGGATGGTGGGCATGCAGCGCAGGATGTCGTACATCCTGCGGTCCAGGTTGAAGCCCATCACGTACTCGATGTGCTGCCAGGCGCCGATCAGCGAGTCGCGGTTGCCGACCTTGGCGTTCCCGGCGACGGCGCCGACGCGCGGGTCGGCGAAGGGCCGGACCAGTTCACGGACGGTGGCGGGTTCGAAGACGGTGTCGCCGTCCATCATCACGACGATGTCGTGACGGGCGTGCGCGATGCCGCTGTTGAGAGCGGCGGGCTTTCCGGCGTTGCGCCGGCGGATGACGCGGACAGTCGGCAGGCGCATCGCCTCGACGATGTCCGCCGTGCCGTCCGTCGAGCCGTCGTCGATGACGATGATCTCGATGGGATGCTCGCTCGCCACCAGGGAACGCACGGTGTTGGCGATGCATTCGCGCTCGTTGTACGCGGGCACGAGCACCGAGACGGGGCGGCGGAACGCGGGCCCCCGACTGAATTCCCTCCTGCGGACCTTCCGGGCGTGCAGGAAGGACAGCAGCAGCATCAGTGCGAAGCGGACGAGGACGAGGACGCCGATCACCGCGAGCCCGGCCGCCAGGACGCCGGTGACGTTCTCCGAGAGACCCACGGCGCAGACGAACGCCTTGCCCTTCCAGAGCGCGAATCCGGTGACCGGGGTGTGCGCGCTGGGGGCACCGAGGGCGGTGGTGAGGTCGGTGAACTCGTAGCCCCGCTGCTGCATCCGTGGCAGGAACTCGCCGAGGGCGGCGACGGTCTGGGACCTGTTGCCGCCGGAGTCGTGCATCAGGACGACGGCGCCCCTGCCGCCCTTGGGAGTGGCACGCTCGATGATCGCGGAGACGCCCGGGCGCTTCCAGTCCTCGCTGTCGGTGTTGTTGACGACGGTGAGATAGCCACGGCTGCCGACGTACCGGGTGACGGGCCAGGACTTGTTGTCCATGGCGTCGGCGAACGAGGAGTACGGCGGGCGGAACAGGGACGTACGGACACCGGCCGCGCCCGCCAACGCCAGCTGGTTCTGGGAGAGTTCCCAGTCGATGCGGGAGTGGGACTGGTAGGAGAGGTCGGGATGGTCGAAGGTGTGCAGCCCGACCTCGTGCCCCTCGTCGACCATGCGCCGCACGAGCTCCGGGTAGCGCGAGGCCATGGTTCCGGTGACGAAGAAGACGCCGTGCGCGTGATGCTTCTTCAGCTCGTCGAGCACTTTCGGGGTCCACACCGGGTCGGGTCCGTCGTCGAAGGTCAGGACGATGCGGTGGCCGGGGATGCTCAGCGACCTGGCGGGCCCGGTGGTGCTCCGGGCGTCGATGACCGGGCCGCCGTCGAGGATCTTCCCGGGCACCCGGTCGGTGGCCGCCGGGGGCCGGACCCGGTGGTCGGCGAGGATTTCGCTGTGCACATAGCCGCGCAGCATCAACATGGCGAGCAGGGCAACGAGGAGCAGTGACGGCAGCAGATAACGCATGGGAAATCTGCGCCGCCCGCTCTGCTTCCTGACGTTGCGCCTGCCCCGCGGGGCAGGGGAAGTCATTTACTCGGTGCCTTCTCGCTCTTGCACAGGAGGTTCCGGGGACTGGGCCGGCGGCGGCGTGCTGGCCGCGGGCGGAGTCGAGGTGGCGGCGGACGGTGTCGTGGTGTCGACGGGCGGTACGGGGGCCGAGGTCACCGGATCGGGCTTCTTGCCGCCGCCGGTCTCGTCGTGCGCCTTGGGCGATACGACGGGTGCCGACGTCGGGGTGTCCTTGCCGGGTCCGGCCGAGGCGCCGGTGGCCGCGCTGCCCGAGGGCGTCGCGGCGGCGCCGGGCGTCGGGCCGGTGGTGGCGCGGCCGGGCGCGCTGTCGGGCGGGAGCTCCTCACCGGCGCTGCCCGTCGGTGCGGGTGGCGCCTGGACCACGTCCGCGTTCTTGTGGCCTTGCTGACCGGAGAGCGGCAGCCAGGGCGCGCTCGAACTGCCGCCGAGCACGGCGACGGCCAGCGTCACCGCATAGCAGGCACAGGCCGCGGCGAGGACCCAGCCCAGACGCCTGAACGTCTTGCTGCGCCGGCCGCTCTCGTCGACGAACACGGGGCCGTCCGAGCCTTCCGGTTCGCTCGGCTGCGCGGTCAGCTCGGAGAGCTGCCGACCCAGACCGTCGAGCTGGACCGTGACCTCGTTCGGCTCGTGTGTGTGCCCCGAACGGGCACCTTCACGCCAGGTTTCCACAGGTGTACGCACTTCCCCCACTCAAGGATTGGGTGCGCACGACTGTCCGATTATGTGCTTCCGGACCGGGCCCCCACCCTGTCCGCGCCCCCACCACATTGCACCCGGGCGATGAATGTAGCGCACGAAAACAGCACTTCTTTCCCCCAATCAGGTGGATTTCAACATGAGCGATGCATCGATCTCGGGCAGCCAACTTCCGTCCGGCCGCACCATCCAGCCCTCCTCCGAACCCAGTTGAGCTGCGGCTTTGCGCAATGCGTCCAGGCCGGGGTGGCGCAGCCCCTTGCGCCAGACCAGCAGCAGCGGGGAGAGCGGTACGGGCCGGGCCAGCGGACGCAACACGGTGCCCGGCATCGGCGGGAAGTCGACCACGCACAGAACCGGGTACCGCGGCGACTTGGCCATGACCCGCTGAAATTCGGCCACGCCGATCGCAAGAGGGACGGGTGGCGCCAGCCCGATGCCCCACTCGGCGAAGAGCAGCCGGGCGAGGTCCGTCCATTCCTCGGTGCGCGTGTTCCCGGCACCCGCGTAGACGGTCTCGCCGGCCAGGTCGTCCAGCGCGACGGCCTCGTGCGCGGCGAGGGGGTGATCGTCGGGGAACAGAACGGCCATCGGCTCGTACCGCACCGGCTGTACGCCGAGCCGTGCCCGCACCGCGGGGTCGAGTCCGGCGGCGCGGCCGAAGGAGACGTCGAGCCGCCCTGCGAGGATCTCGCCCGCGGCCCAGGTGAGCCCGCTCTCGAAGCGCGCCATCAGCTCGCACGCCGGAGCCAGCTCCCGTGCGCGGGCAAGTACGCGGGCGGCCGTCATGCCGTCGGTGTTGAGGTCGACGAAGAGCGGCCGGGCCGCGGGGTCGGCGAAGGCCGCGGCAAGATCGGCGTGCGCCTCCAGCACCCGCCGGGCGTACGGGAGGAGCCGTTCACCGTCGGCGGTGAGGGCGACCTGCCGGGTGGTGCGTACGAACAGTTCCGCACCCAGCTCGCGCTCCAGCCGACGGATGTCCCGGCTCAGTGCCTGCTGGGCGATGTAGAGCCGGGCGGCGGCACAGGTGAAGTGCAGTTCCTCGGCGACGGCGACGAAGGCACGGAGCAGCCGAGGGTCGGTATGGGTATGCGTCTGGGTGCCCGTATCGGCAGCGGAGGAAGCCACACCCGGGAATTTACAACGCAGATGCGTTAATCGGTACGGAGAAGGTGTTGGACCCCGTGGGCCGTGCGCCGTGAGGGTTGATCCATGCCGTACGAGAGAACCCCGCGCACCGACCCCATGCTCGCCCTCTCCGGGGACCTGCTGGTCATAGCCCCGCGCACCGCCGCCGCCCGGCCTGCGCCCACCAACCCGTACCGCCGACTGCTCGCCACCCCGGGTGCCCGCGCCTTCACCGCGGGCAATCTCCTCGCCCGGCTTCCCATGGGAATGTTCAGCGTCAGTGCGGTGATCATGATCGCCGGTTCGCGCGGCTCGTACGCCCTTGCCGGTGCCGTCACCGCGACCGGCCTCGCCGCGACAGCGGTGGTCGCGCCCTGGACGGCCCGGCTCGTCGACAGGTACGGACAGGCCAGGGTCGCCGTACCCGCCACCGCGATCGCCGCGCTCGGATCGCTGGCACTGCTGCTCTGCGTGCACTACGGCGCCCCGGCCTGGACACTCTTCGCCTCCTACGCCGCGACCGCCACCACCCCCAACACCGGCGGGATGTCCCGGGCCCGCTGGGCCCATCTGCACCGGGGCGATCCGGCCGCCCTGCACACCGCGAACTCCTTCGAACAGGCCGCCGACGAGCTCTGCTTCATGCTCGGCCCGGCCCTCGCCGCCCTGCTGTGCGCGGCGCTCTTCCCGGAGGCCGGAACACTCGTCGGGGCGATCCTGCTGATGACCGGCGTGCTGATCTTCGCCGCCCAGCGCGCCACCGAACCGCCGGTGGCATCCCGCACCCACGCGGGCTCCCCGCTCCGCACCCCGGGCATGCCGGCCCTGCTCGCCGCCTTCCTCGCCACCGGCGCGGTCTTCGGCGCGATGGAGGTCGTCACGATCGCCCGCGCCGGGGGCGCGATCCTGGCCCTCCAGGCTGCCGGATCATGTGTGGCGGGACTGCTGTACGGATCGCTGCGCCCGGCCGCGGACATCCGGCGCCGGCTGCTGGGCTGCCTGGCGGGAATGACGGCGCTGATGTCCCTGCCGCTGCTCGCGGTCTCCTCGACCGATTCGCTGCTCGCTCTCGCGGGCGCGCTGCTGCCGGCCGGTGCGGCGACGGCCCCGACCATGGTCACCGGCATGACTCTGGTGCAACGCCTCACCCCCGAGGGCCAGTTGAACGAAGGCATGACCCTGGCCGTGACCGCGCTGCTGGGCGGGACAGCCGCGGGTTCGGCGACCGGCGGCTGGATGGTGGAACACATGGGGCAGGTGACGGGCTATGTCGTTCCGGTGTGCGCGGCCGGGCTGGCGCTGGTCGTCGCGGCGGCCGGGGTCCGGGCCCCGCGGAAATGATGACCGGAACAAAAACGAGGACCCCGTTGCCGGTGGGCAACGGGGTCCTCGTTCACATGGGAATTGTGGAGATGGCGGGAATCGAACCCGCGTCCAACGGTGCAGAATCAGGGCTTCTCCGAGTGCAGTCCGCTGCGCTTTTCTCGGCCCCGGCAGTCACGCGGACAAGCTGCCGACGGGCCCAGCCACTGTTTGATTTCCTTCTGGGCCCCGTGGCCGGGTCCAGAAGTTTAGATCCCTTGATGATGTCAGGATCCGGGTCGGGATCAACCCCGGGCTGACACTCCGCAGAGTCTTCGCTTAGCTGCTAATTAGGCAGCGAGGGCGAAGGCGGAGGAATCGCGCTTGGAATTGGCGATTATTGGTTGCGACATATGGTTTACGAGATCATTGCCGCTTCCTCGACTCGCTTCCCCTGCTTCGACATCCGCTGTCGAAACCGATCATCCCCATGTTGTTTTTTCAAAACACGCACCCGCTGTGAGGTGCAGTGCCATCGTACGTGACCAACGCACGACGATGCCAGCCTATTCCTGCCGGCCCGCCCGCACGCCTTCCCGGCCCCGCCCGTGTGCTCCCCGGCTATGCGCTGCGCTGGCGCCGGCGCACTGCCGAGATCGCGCGGTTGGTCTCCCGCAGATCCTGCTTCTCGCGCAGGGTCTGCCGCTTGTCGTACTCCTTCTTGCCCTTGGCGAGCGCGATCTCGACCTTGACCCGGCTGTCCTTGAAGTACAGCGCGAGCGGCACGATCGTGTGACCCGTCTCGCCCGACTTCGACTCCAGCTTGTCGATCTCCGCCCGGTGCAGCAGCAGCTTGCGCTTGCGCTTGGCCGAGTGGTTGGTCCAGGTCCCCTGCACGTACTCGGGGACGTGGATGTTGTGCAGCCAGGCCTCACCCCCGTCGATCTGGACGAAGCCGTCCACCAGGGAGGCCCGGCCCAGCCGCAGCGACTTGACCTCGGTACCCATGAGTACGAGTCCGCACTCGTAGGTGTCGAGGATGTGGTAGTCGTGCCGCGCCTTCTTGTTCTGCGCGATGAGCTTGCGCCCTGTGTCCTTTTCCTTAGCCATAGTGCAGCCATTTTCGCACTACGACCCACCCCCGAGGCCACTCAATACCGTCTCGGCCCGCTGCTCGGCCCCGGAGCTGACCGCGAGGTCCGGGGTGATGCCTCGGCCGTCGACGCCGCGGCCCGCCGGGGTGCGGTAGTGGCCGACGGTCAGCTCGGCCACCGAGCCGCCCGGGAGCTTGCTGGGCATCTGGACCGAACCCTTGCCGAAGGTGCGCGATCCGACGGTGACGGCGCGGCCCCGGTCCTGGAGCGCGCCGGTGAGGAGCTCGGCGGCGCTCATCGTGCCGCCGTCGATGAGGACGACGAGGGGGCGGACGGTGTCACCGCCCGGCTGCGCGTAGAGAGCGCGCTGCTCGCCGTGCACGTCGTACGTGGCGACCAGGCCGCCGTCCAGGAAGGCGGAGGCGGCAGTCACTGCCTCGGTGACCAGGCCACCCGAGTTACCGCGCAGATCGAGGAGCACCCCGGCACCCGCCGACGCGTCCCGGACCGCGTCGCGGATCTTGGCGCCCGAGCCCCTGGTGAACGAGTCGACCTCGATCAGTACAGCTGCGGAGGAATCGGAACGGGCCGGTCCGATTTGCCGCACGGCGACGGCCTCGGTGGTGAGTCTGGCCCGGCGCAGCGTCTCGGTCCGAAGGGCGGCGCCCCGCTGGACCCCCAGCACGACGGTGGTGCCCGCGTCCGCCTCCGTACGGTCTCCGCGCAGCAGGGCCACGGCCTCGGCGACGGGGCGCTTGTCGATCCGGTGACCGTCGATCGTACGGAGCAGATCGCCCGGCTCGATGCCGGCCCGGTCTGCGGGGCCGCCGGGCTGGACCCGGGCCACCTCGACCAGCCCGTCCGCGGAGCGCTTCGCGGCGATCCCGACACCGGTGTACGAGCCGTCGAGAGCCTGCTCGAACTCCTCGTACTGCCGCTCGTCGTACACCGCGCCCCAGCGGTCGCCGCTGCGGCTGACGGCCTCCTCGGCCGCCTCCTTACCGGACTTGCCGTCGGCGACAGCGCGGGCGGCGGCGTCGGCCACCTCGTCGCCGTCGACGGTGGAGGCGACGGAACGGGCCGCGATGTCCGAGTACTTAGCACCGCTGTGCGGCAGCGATCCGGTGGCCGCCGCGGTGGCCAGCACGGTCGCGAAGACCAATGTCAGGGCCGCCCCGCGGCGCACGCCGCGGGGCCCGAAACACTGCGTGGGGCCCGACATGGCGTCGAGTCTAGGACAACGCCCCTGTGGCGCACGGCCGGTTGGCCGCGCGCCACAGGGGCGCTTGTCACACCTTCAGGTACTTGCGGAGCGCGAAGAGAGCGGCAACGGCGGGCATCAGCAGACCGATTGCCAGGACCAGGGGCAGCTTGGTGAAGACCGCGTCCCAGCCGATGAAGTCGATCAGATTCAGCTTGCTCTGCAGTGCCAGACCGCCGTCGATCAGGAAGTACCGGCCGGCCAGCAGCATCACGCAGGCGAGCACACCACCGATGAGACCGGCGAACGCGGCTTCCATGATGAACGGCATCTGGATGTAGAAGCCCGAGGCGCCGACGAGCCGCATGATGCCGGTTTCGCGCCGCCTGCTGAACGCGGACACCCGGACGGTGTTCACGATCAGCATCAGCGCAATGACGAGCATCAGCGCCATCACGAAGAGGGCTGCCACATTCATGCCGTTCATCAGCTGGAAGAGGTTGTCCAGGATGGATCTCTGGTCCTGGACGGACTGCACCCCGTCACGGCCGGCGAAGGCGGTGGCGACGACCTTGTACTTCTTGGGATCGTGGAGCTTGACCCGGAACGACTCCTGCATCTGGTCCGGCGTGATGTTGCTCGCCATGGGCGAGTCGCCGAACTGCTGCTGGTAGTGCTTGTACGCCTGGTCGGCCGACTCGTACGTGACGGTCTGGACGGCGTCCATCTTCTTGAGGTCGCCCTCGATCTCCTTCTTCTGCTCGGCGGTGACAGCGCCCTTGGCACACTTGGGCGTCGAGGTCACATCACTCTTGCTGCACAGGAAGATCGAGACGTTGACCTTGTCGTACCAGTAGTCCTTCATCGTGCTGACCTGCTCGCGCATGAGCAGCGCGCCGCCGAACAGGGCGAGCGAGAGGGCGACGGAGACGACGACGGCGAAGGTCATCGTGAGGTTGCGACGGAGGCCGACGCCGATCTCCGACAGGACGAACTGGGCGCGCATGGCGTCCTTTCAGTGCTCGATGCTCAGTGCTGGTAGCCGTAGACGCCGCGGGCCTGGTCGCGTACGAGACGGCCCTGCTCCAGCTCGATGACGCGCTTGCGCATCTGGTCGACGATGTTCTGGTCGTGAGTCGCCATGATCACAGTGGTGCCGGTCCGGTTGATCCGGTCCAGCAGCTTCATGATGCCGACGGAGGTCTGCGGGTCGAGGTTGCCGGTCGGCTCGTCCGCGATCAGCAGCATCGGACGGTTCACGAACGCCCGCGCGATCGCCACGCGCTGCTGCTCACCACCGGAGAGCTCACCGGGCATCCGGTCCTCCTTGCCGCCGAGGCCGACCAGGTCGAGAACCTGGGGCACCGCCTTGCGGATCTCACCGCGCGGCTTGCCGATGACCTCCTGCGCGAACGCCACGTTCTCCGCAACGGTCTTGTTGGGGAGGAGACGGAAGTCCTGGAACACCGTGCCCAACTGGCGGCGCATGTGCGGCACCTTCCAGTTGGACATGCGCGCCAGGTCCTTGCCCAGGACGTGAACCATGCCCTGACTGGCGCGCTCTTCGCGGAGGATGAGTCGCATGAAGGTGGACTTGCCGGAGCCGGAGGAGCCCACCAGGAAGACGAACTCACCCTTCTCGATATCGAGAGACACATCCCGTAGAGCGGGACGGCTCTGCTTCGGGTAGGTCTTGGAGACGTTGTCGAATCGGATCACGGATGCACCACGGTCGGCCGGGAGTAGGTGTGCGTGACCATACGCGAACCGGGCTGACGCGTGCAGGCGCGCGTCCGAGGATGGGCGTTTTATGGCGGAACGGGAATGATCGGAAGCGGGGCCGAAGCACTACGGAACGGGTGATGTCCGGCGGGCCGCGCCGAAATCCGCGCGAGCTGGCACAGTGGTGGGGGGAACAGTTGCGTTTCCATGAGCGTTGTGCGGAGTGAAGACGTATGCGGCTCCGCCGCGCGGGAGGAGGAAAGCGCATGACCTATGACCGACTGGTGTGCGCAAACTGCGCGGCACCCGTGAACGAGGGCCGTTGCCCTGTGTGCCGGGCCAGTCGCGCACGGCTGCAGCAGGAACAGGAGCAGGGAATGTTCGCAGGGCTCAGCCCTGTGACGCTGGTGGCCCTGCTGGTGGTGCTGCTGGGCGCGCTGGCGCTGCTGGCGCACCAGACCGTGTAGTCGAGGCCGTCCGTCCGCCTGCAAGAGCGTGTACGTGTACGCAGAGGGGCCCGGGATGCCGACAGGCGTCCCGGGCCCCTCTGTGCGTAGCTGTACCGCAGGCGGCCCTTAGGCGACCGTACGGCCGTTCATCAGGCGCGGCAGGATCCGGAAGCCGATGCCTCCGGCAATCATCGTCGCGGCGCCGACCAGCAGGAACGTGGTCTCGGCGGCACCGGTCTCGGCGAGCTCGTCCTTGCCCTTGCCCTGCTCGACCGGCTGGTTGCCGGCCGAGTCGGGGGTGGTGTTGTCCGCGCAGTTCGCACCGTCGAGGTCGACGGTGCAGGTGTCGCCGCCACCGGTTGCGGAGCCGGAGGAGGCGTTACCGGAGGTCCCGGACGTACCCGAGGTGCCGGACGAACCCTCCGTGCCGGACGAACCCGAGGTGCCGGACGTACCCGACGTGCCGGAGTTGCCGGAGGTGCCCGAGGTGCCAGAGTTGCCGGAGGTGCCCGACGTGCCCGACGTACCCTGCGTGCCCGAAGAACCCTCGGTGCCGGACGAACCCTCCGTGCCCGAAGAACCCTCGGTGCCGGACGAACCCTCCGTGCCCGAAGAACCCTCCGTGCCGGACGAACCCTCCGTGCCCGAAGAACCCTCCGTGCCCGACGAACCCTCCGTGCCCGACGAACCCTCCGTACCCGAAGAACCCTCCGTACCCGAAGAACCCTCCGTACCCGAAGAACCCTCCGTGCCGGACGAACCCTCGGTACCCGAAGAACCCTCGGTACCGGACGTACCCTCCGTCTGCCCCTGGTCGACGGCGCCCGGGCCACCGCCATTGGTGCCGCCCTCGGACTCGCCCGCCGGACCATCGAGGCCGGCCTCGATCCCCAGACCGCTGTCGTCGACGTGAGTCTTGGCGGAGAGACCGCCGACGTTGACATCGACGCCGACGGCCGAAGCCACACCGGCAGCGGTGAGCGAGGCGCCCGCGGCGATCACCGCACCCGCGGCTATGCGCGCGACGCGTACTCGCGTCTTCTTGGTCATCTGCTGCTACCCCCAGTAGCTGTTCTCGTCAGTGGAGCAGCCATATGCGGGCCCCGGCTCTGCGGGGTTTGCTCCGAACAGCGCCACATGGAGCCGTGGTCATGCCGCCCGCCCCCGTTCACATCCGTCCCAGACATACGCATGCTGCTCTAGCACCCTGTCCACAGATAAGGCCCGCGTCAAGGCCGTTCCGTGCAATGTGCACCGCTTTGATCGCAGTTGACCATCATTCAGAATCACGACTGTGACGCACTCACCACGCCGCCTGCGTAACTCGGAACCCCAACTCCCTTTCGGGTGCCGCCCCGCACCCCTCCCCGACGCAAACGGCGGTGCCGGAAACCCCGTGGGGATTCCGGCACCGCCGTAAGAAACAGGAAGCAGCAACAGGCTGCTGGGGCCCGCCTACTTCTCCCGCTGCTTGCGCCAGCGGATGCCCGCCTCCAGGAAGCCGTCGATCTCGCCGTTGAAGACCGCTTCCGGGTTGCCCATCTCGAACTCCGTACGCAGGTCCTTGACCATCTGGTACGGGTGCAGGACGTACGACCTCATCTGGTTGCCCCAGGAGTTGCCGCCGTCGCCCTTGAGGGCGTCCATCTTGGCCTGCTCCTCCTGGCGGCGGCGCTCAAGGAGCTTCGCCTGGAGGACGTTCATCGCGGACGCCTTGTTCTGGATCTGCGAGCGCTCGTTCTGACAGGAGACGACGATGCCGGTCGGGAGGTGGGTCAGGCGCACCGCGGAGTCCGTGGTGTTGACGCCCTGACCGCCGGGGCCCGAGGAGCGGTACACGTCGACGCGCAGCTCCGACTCATCGATCTCGATGTGGTCGGTCTGCTCGACCACGGGGAGCACCTCGACGCCCGCGAAGGACGTCTGGCGGCGGCCCTGGTTGTCGAAGGGCGAGATCCGGACGAGCCGGTGGGTGCCCTGCTCGACGGAGAGGGTGCCGTAGGCGTACGGGATCTGGACGGCGAAGGTGGTCGACTTGATGCCGGCCTCTTCCGCGTACGACGTCTCGTAGACCTCGGTCTTGTAGCCGTGCCGCTCGGCCCAGCGGATGTACATGCGCTGGAGCTTCTCGGCGAAGTCGGCGGCGTCCACGCCACCGGCCTCGGCCCGGATGTTGACCAGGGCCTCGCGGGAGTCGTACTCGCCGGAGAGGAGCGTACGGACCTCCATCTCGTCCAGCGCCTTCTTGACGGACTCCAGCTCGGACTCGGCCTCGGCCAGGGCATCGGCGTCGCCCTCGTCCTGGGCGAGCTCGAAGAGGACCTCGAGATCGTCGATCCGGCCGCGGAGGGCCTCGGTCTTGCGGACCTCGGCCTGGAGGTGCGAAAGCTTGCTGGTGATCTTCTGCGCCGCCTCCGGGTCGTCCCAGAGGGATGGCGCGGCCGCCTGCTCCTCGAGCGCGGCGATGTCCGCCCTCAGCGCATCCAGGTCCAGGACGGCCTCGATCGACCCCATGGTCGAGGAGAGGGACTTCAGCTCTTCGGAAATATCGACGACTGCCACGGGTCCAGCGTAACGGCTGTCGGCGCGGACATTCCTCGGGCCGCATGATCACGACTCCGCGGCCGTGTGGGCGCCGCATCCCCGGGCCGTACGACGAAGGGGTTGCCCACCGGGCTCTGCGGCCCCGGAGCCATCAGGAACCGCCCAGCGGGGCCCCGCGGGGTCAGGGTGTTCCCGGCGCCGAGTTCTTCGTGTCCTGCGCAGGCGCGTCCGCGGCGTCGTCGCCCAGCGCCAGCCAGCCGCCCACGCCCAGCGCCACCACCAGCACCAGCGCCGCGGCGCCCAGCGTCAGGCGGCGCTTGCGGACGGCCGCGGACTTGTTGCGGGCCGAGCCCGGGCGGGGCCGACCCGGGGAGCGCGGGGCTCTGGCCGTGCCCCGGGGGCCGCCGGAGAGTTCGTCGGGGGCCGGGACACGCATGCTCGTGTGGGTGTCCCGGTTGGAGTCGGCGGACGAGCCGGGGACCAGGGGGACCGCGCCGCGGCGGCGGGGTTCCTCGGGTGCGGGGGTGTACTGCTGCTCGTCGTACGTCTGGGGTTCCGGTTCGACGTCCGGCTCGTCCACGTCCAGCGGCGGGATACCGGCCAGCTGCGGGAGCTGCTCGCGCAGCCGGGCCGCGAGCTCGGAGGCGCGCAGCCGGGAGGCCGGGGCCTTGGCCAGGCACTGGACCAGGAGCTGCCAGAGCTCGTCGGGGATGCCGGGGAGCGGGACGACCGTCTCCGTGACATGGCGGCGCAGGACCGCGCCGGGGTGTCCGCCGCCGAAGGGTGTGAAGCCGGCCAGCAGTTCGTACAGGACCGTCGCGAGTGCGTAGATGTCGACGGCGGCGCGGGGCGGGAGGCCCTCGACTATCTCGGGGGCCAGGTAGTCCGGCGTACCGATGATCTTGCTGGCCTTGGTGCGGCGGGGGGTGTCGATCAGCTTGGCCACGCCGAAGTCGGTGAGCAGCGCCGGGTGCGAGCCGCCGGGGCCGAGTGGGCCCTCCATGTCGAGCAGGATGTTCTCCGGCTTGACGTCACGGTGGACCACCCCGGCGGCGTGCGCGGCTGCCAGGCCGTCTGCGACGTCCGCGATGATCGCGACGGCGGCCTCGGGCGCCAGACGGCGTTCGCGGTCGAGGCGGGTGCGCAGGTCCGTGCCGCGCACCAGGTTCATGACCAGTGCCAGGTCGTTGCCGTCCACCACGAGGTCGCGGACGGCGACGACATGCGGATGGTCCAGGCCGAGCAGGGCGGTGCGCTCCTGGACGAAGCGGCCCACGAGCTCCTGGTCGGACGCGAGGTCCTCGCGGAGCAGCTTGATGGCCACCGGGCCCTCGGGCCCGTCGCCGAGCCACACCGTGCCGGCGCTGCCGCGCCCCAGGATCTGGTGGGCGGTGTACCGGCTGCCGATATTCCGTGCCAAGACTGCTCCCTCAGCGGCTGGCGATGGACCGTCGCTCATGACCCCCGGTCGACAAAGTTACGCGTCGATCGGGGTGTTGAGTGCCCGGGATGGCGCCAACCTTCACTTCTGCGGGCGAAATGCGGTGGAAACTGGCCCGCAGAAGTCGATATAGCTACAGAGTTGATGGTGTACCGGCGGCTCAGGAGCCGCTGCTGCCGCTGCCGCCCAGTTCCGAGACCCAGTCGGTCACGCTGGAGACGGCGTCACTGATCGCCTGCCAGTAGCTCTTGCCCTGGCCGATCCAGTCCTGCAGCGGGGTCAGTTCCCAGATCAGCCAGCTCGCGACGATCAGCAGCACCAGGGTGAACAGACAGCCCTTGAGGCAGCCGAGGCCGGGAATCCTCATCGGGTTGGCGCTGCGCTGCCTCGGCTCGCGGGGCTGCCGCGGGGCCGGCTGCTGGGGCGGCGGCTGCTGCGGGGGTGCGTACTGCTGCCGCTGGTACTGCTGTTGGGGCTGGTGCTGGGGTTGCGGCTGGTACTGCTGCTGCCGGGGCTGGGGGTACTGCTGCGGCTGCGGCTGCTGCTGGTACTGCTGATGCTGCGGCGGCTGCTGCCGTCGCTGAGGCTGCTGCTGGGGCTGGGACCGCTGGGGGCGGCGGCGCAGCGGGTCCTGGCTCGGGTCGAGGTACTGGACCTGCGTCTGCTCGTTGCGATCGCGGGCCGCCTGGAGCTGGGACTGCCAGGGGTGCGGCCCCTCGGGCTGCGGAGGGCCGTCCGGGTGCGGCGGCACGGGCGGCATGACCGAGGTCGGGTCGGCATGCCCGCCAGGGCCGGGGGCGTGCTGCATGACGCTGGTCGCGGCGTTCGGATCGTACGAGCCCGCGTTGCTGGGCAGCACCTGCGTCGGGTCGGCCGCACCGGGGGTCTGGGGAACGGCCGCGGGCGCCGGATCGGGTGCGAGCAGGGCGCCCACGCCGTCGGCCGCAGCGATCTGGGCCGAGGAGGCGTGCACGCCGATGCCGGCCGCGACGGTACGCAGTCCACGGGCCAGGTTCTCGGCGCTGGGCCGCCGGTCGGGGTCCTTGCTCAGGCAGCGCTCTATGACCGTCCACAGCGGCGCCGGGACGGTGGTGGGGCGGCGGGGCTCCTCGCTGAGGTGCCGTTGCAGGACTTCGAGGGCGGTGCCTCCAGCGAACGGCGGGCGCCCGGTGACCAGCTCGTACAGCAGGATGCCCGCACCGTAGATGTCGACCGCGGATGTCTGCGGCCGGCCCTCGGCGGACTCCGGCGCCACATAGGCGGGCGTGCCGACGAACTCATGGGTCCGGGTCAGCCCCGGGGAGTCGGCCAGGCGCGCGATGCCGAAGTCGGTGAGCATCGGGTGCATCTGGCCGTCGCGCTCGTCGAGCAGGACGTTGGCGGGCTTCAGGTCGCGGTGGACGACGCCGTCGGCGTGGCTGGCGGCGAGCGCGTCCGCGATCTGCGCGGTGAGGAGCGCGGCGGCGACCGGGGTGAGCGGGCCGTTCTCGCGGAGGTAGCGGTGCAGGTCGGGACCGTCGACCAGGTCCATGACGAGGGCGAGAAGGTCTCCCTCGACGACCAGGTCGCGGGTGCGCACGATGTTCTCGTGGGTGAGCCGGAGCAGCACGGAGCGCTCGCGCAGGAACCGCATCACGACGTCCGCGTCGTTGGCGAGCTCCTCCTTGAGGACCTTGATCGCCACGGTCTCGCCGGGCTGGCCGGCGACGGCCGCCTCGGCGCCTGCGGTCTCCCGCTGGCGGGCACGCCAGACGGTGCCCGTGGCGCCGCGTCCCAGCGGCTCCTCGAGCAGGTACTTGCTGCCTACCGGCCGCACGTCATGCGCTCCCTGCTGATCGTGGTGCTTGCGGTGCTCCCGGGTCCCCCGGGAGTTCCGGCCCACTCTAGTGGGGCGACCGGCGAGGTCGGGCGGGTCCGCCCGGTTGCCGTCGCCGTCCCTGTCCGCCGGGCCCGACACCTCCTGAAGGAGGTACCGGCCGGTTGCGGAACAAGACGCTCACATCGGGCGGATGGTTGCCGTACACACGTGCGATGAACCGTTCCGGGCGCTCTCCCGGAACGGTTGCGCTGCCGCGGAGAACGTTCCAAGCAGGCACTTATGGGCGCACAGCCGACCTTTCAAGATCACTTAGCGGTGACCCCCGGGCGTGTTGTCAGTGGCAGGTGCGAGGATGCCTTCAGCACGGACTATGGGGTAGGGAGCCCTGTGGCACGTGACGAACCTGTACCGGACGACGCGTCCGGGTCGGGTGGGGGGAATCACAGGGCGTTTCCCCTGCCCGGCGCCCCGCGCAGAAGGGACCGCTGACGGCGATGCAGATCCGGCTGACCGTCCTCGCGCCGCGCAGCGGCCAGACTCCGGCGCGCGCCTGCGACGTGCTGGTCACCGCCCCGCCGGGGACGGCGCTCGCCACGGTGGCGTCCAATCTGGCCGCGGCCGTCTCCGGGCCCGACGGCTCGCTCGGCAGCGGTGCGGTGGTGCTGTTCGCCGGGCGTGAGCGGCTCGACGCGCAGCGGTGCGCACTGGGTGAGCCCCCGCTGGTCGACGGAGCGGTGCTCTCGCTCCAGGTCCCGGGCGAGGACGACGCGGCGGACGACGCCGTCCCGGCGCAGCTGCACGTGGTCGCGGGGCCCGACGCGGGCGGGGTCCATCTGCTGCACGGCGGCCGGATCCGGATCGGCCGCTCCGCCGACGCGGACGTCCCGCTCGACGACCCCGATGTGTCCCGGCTGCACTGCACGGTGACGGTCTCCGCGCAGGGCCTGGTCTCGGTGGCCGACCTGGGCTCCACCAACGGCACCCTGCTCGACGGCACGGAGGTCCGCGACCGCCCGGTCCGTCTGAAGCCCGGCGCGCTGCTGCGGCTCGGCGAATCGACGCTCCGGCTGACCTCGGGCGCGCGTACGCCGACGCTGGCGACGGCCCCGGACGGCGAGGGGCATCTGCGGGTGTCCGGTACGGCAGGCGCGGCCGCCGCCGATGACGGCTTCGCCGTGGAGTACGGCTCCGGCCACGGGTACGCCCCGGCCGCCGGCCCAGGGCCCGCCCCGCACGAAAGGCCCGGCGCCCGTCACACATACGAGAGCGGTGAAGGCGGGTGGACCGACACCCGCCGCCAGTCCCCCTCCGAGCGCTCCCCCCGCTTCCCGGACGACGGGACACCCCGGCGGGGCGGGATAGGCGCCTGGGCGCGCAGACTCGCGGGCAACAAGGGCGAGCCGGTGCACGAGGCGACGCCCGACGAGACGGGCACGGCCGAGCTGCCGTTCCCGGCCGCCGCCTCCCCCGCGACACCATCGGGATCCGCCGCGGAGAGCATCTGGCCCGACCCCGCGGCCGTGCTGCTGACCGCGCTCGGCCCCGGCCCCCGGCTGTGGGAGCGCGACACCGCGCATCCGGAGGCGCTCGTGGTGCGCCTGGGGACGACGGACCGGGCCGAGCTGCCCGCCGTGCCGGTGACCGTGGGGCTGCGGGAGGCCGGTTCCCTCGGGCTCGCCGGGCCGCGGACCCGGTTGGCCGGACTCGCCCGTTCGGCGGTGGCGCAGCTCGCCGCGCTGCACTCCCCCGCCGATCTGGAGATCGTGCTGATCAGCACGGACCGCGCCCGCAGCGCGGACGAGCGCAGACGCGAATGGGCCTGGCTCGGCTGGCTGCCCCATCTGCGCCCCATGCACGGCCAGGACTGCCGGCTGCTCCTCGCGTACGACCGGGAGCAGGCCGTCGCCCGTACGACGGAGCTGGTGCGCCGACTGGACGACGGGCCGCTGGGGCCGGGCTGGGCGAGCCTGGACCGGAGCACGGTCGCCGAGGCCGCCGGGCAGTACTCGGGCCCGTACACCGTGGTGATCGTCGACGGCGACCCCGGCTCGGCCGTGCTGCGCGAGAACACCGCCCGGCTGGCAGCCGCGGGGGCCGCAGCCGGAATCCATCTGATCTGTCTGGCCGAGACCCCGGCCGCCACGCCCACCTCACCGGTCGCGGCGACGTACGAGGCCGCCTGCCACGCCTCGATCGCGTTCCGCGAGTGCGGGGCGGTGGCGATGCTGAGCGGCGATGTGGCCACGGCGCTGCGGCTGCTGCGCACGGCGGACGGCCGGGCCGCGGGCCGCGGCACGGTCGCCGCGGTGGACGCGGTGTCGGCGCACTGGGCCGAGCGGTTCGGCCGGGCGCTGGCCCCGCTGCGTGCGGAGGGTTCGGCGTCGGCCCACGGCCGGCCCGCGTCGGCCGCGCTCCCGCCGACCGCCCGGCTGCTGGACGAACTGGGCCTGGCGCGTGCCACCCCGGCGTCCCTGATGGCCCGCTGGGCCTCCACTGCGGACGACCAGCCCGGCGCCACGGTCCGCGGTTCGGGCCGCTGGACGGGCGGGCCGACGGGCGCCGGTGGCGGTACGGACGCGGCCGACGCGGATGTCCGCGGTTCGGGACATACGGAGTACCCGCGCAGCGCGGGCCCCCGCGTGGGCGCCCAGCGCACGGGCGGCGCACCGGGGCCGGACCGCGCGGGCGGGTACGCCCCCGGCTCGGGGCGCACCCCGTACCCCGGCAGCGAGACCACCACCCACATCGGCACCGTGGGCCACGGCCTCGTGCGCGACGACGCCCACGGCACCGGTGGCTCCGGAGGCGCCCCGTACCCCGGCACCCCCCGTGTCGGCGGCGGGCGCTACGGCAGTTCGCCCGGGGACACCCCGAGCTCCCGCACCGTTCCCGCGTCCGGTACCTGGGGCGGAGGGGATGCCCAGGAGGCAGACAGTCTCCGTTCCGCCGGATCCGGGCGGGCCTCGAACCGGGTCAGCGGACCGCGCGGCGACACGCCCCCGGTCGCGGCCCGGGGCGCCGGGAGCGGAGCGGCAGCCGCACGTACCGCCGCGGAAGCGGACACGGGCACCGGCATGCCCGCAGCCGCCCGGGCCGAAGGCACCGCTGCCGTGGCCGCCGGGCGGCCCGTCATGGTGCTCGGGGCCGGGCCCCGGGGCGCGGTCAGTGTGGATCTGGCGGAGGAGGGCCCCCACCTTCTCATCGAGGGGCCGGCCGGCAGCGGACGTACGGAGCTGCTGCGGGCCGTCGCCGCCTCGCTGGCCGCGGCAGCCCGGCCCGACCGTCTGGGCATACTCCTGGTCGACGGCGCCGGTGGCGAGCGCGGTGAGAGCCTGCGCCCCTGTACCGAACTCCCGCACGCGTTCACGCACCTGGTGGCCTCGGATCCGGTACGGATGCGCGAGTTCGCGCAGGCGCTGGGCGGCGAACTGAAGCGGCGCGCCGAACTGCTCGGCCAGTACGACTTCACCGAGTGGCACCACCGGCACGAGGTGGCGCAGCGGATGGTCGGCCAGCGCCCGCCGAGCGCCGCGGAGCAGCGCGGAGATCTGGACTCCCCGATGAGCGGGACGCTCCGGCTGCGGCCCGCCGCAGCGCGGTCCACGGAACCAGGCCCCTCCCCGCTGCCCCGGCTCGTCGTCCTGGTCGACGACTTCGACGCGCTGGTCGCCCCGGCGCTCGGCAGCCCCGGCCGCCCCGCCGCGGGGTCGGTCGTACGGGCCCTGGAGGCCGTGGCCAGGGACGGCGGCCGGCTCGGCGTCCACCTGGTCGCGACGTCCGCCCGCCCGGACCGTACGGAGGACACGGACCTGGCCCATGGGGCCCGGCTGCGCATCGTGCTCGACGCACCGGTCGTCCCGCCGTCGCCGGAGGATCCGGCGCCCGGACGCGGCCGGCTGGGGCATCCGGACGGGCGGGTGACACCGTTCCAGGGCGGCAGGGTGACGGGACGCATTCCGCGTACGGCGACCCTGCGCCCCACCGTCGTCCCGCTGGAGTGGGAGCGGATGGGCGATCCGCCGGCCCGGCGCCCGGTCCGCGAGCTGGGCAACGGTCCGACGGACCTGGCCCTGCTGGCCAGTGCCCTGGAGCGGGCGGCCCGTTCGGTGAACGCCGAGCCGATAACCCCATTCGGGCCCGCCCGCTCCTGAAGCGGCGCCGGGTCCGGACATCCACTGACATCACGTCACGAGCCCATCACGATCAAGGAGTTGACACGAGAAGCGGTATTGCGGCACCCGTACGCCGGGCGTAGGACTGTGCGCACACAACGATGTGAGAGACGGGGAAGCAATGCGCACAACCCTTCGGATCAGCAGGGCCGCCGCGGTGTTCACCGCCATCGGCGCACTGGCCCTCACCGGTTGCGGTGACGACGGCGGCGGAAAAGACAAGTCGGACAAGAGCTCCGAGGGCGGCAAGGGGAGCTCGTCGAGCGTCGCACTGCCGAAACTGGACGGCGAGAAGCTCTCGGTCGCGGCGGTCTGGACCGGCGTCGAGCAGGCCAACTTCGTCAAGGTCCTCAAGGAGTTCGAGAACCGCACGGGGGCGACGGTCACCTTCGTCCCGGCGCAGGACCCGATCGTCAACTTCCTCGGTACGAAGATCGCGGGCGGCCAGCCGCCGGACGTCGCGATGATCCCGCAGGTCGGCGCGATCCAGCAGGCCGCCCAGAAGAAGTGGGCCAAGCCGGTCGGCGCCGAGGCCAAGGCCCAGCTGGCGAAGAACTACTCGAAGGTCTGGCAGGACCTCGGTGCGGTGGACGGCACCCAGTACGGCGTCTACTTCAAGGCCGCCAACAAGTCCCTGATCTGGTACAACGCCAAGGCGTTCGAGAACGCGGGCGCGAGCGAACCGAAGACCTGGAAGGACTTCCTGGCGACGGCCGAGACGGTCTCCGCCTCGGGCGTCACCCCGGTCTCGGTCGGTGGCGCGGACGGCTGGACCCTCACCGACTGGTTCGAGAACATCTATCTCTCCCAGGCGGGCCCGGAGAAGTACGACCAGCTGGCCCAGCACAAGATCAAGTGGACGGACCCGTCCGTCAAGGACGCGCTGACCACGCTCGCGCAGCTCTTCGGCAAGCCGTCGCTGATCGCGGGCGGCGCCGACGGTGCGCTGCAGACGGAGTTCCCGGCCTCGGTCACCCAGACCTTCACCGGCGGCGACCAGCCCAAGGCCGCGATGGTCTTCGAGGGCGACTTCGTGGGCGTCAACATCGCGCAGACGAAGGCGAAGATCGGGACCGACGCCAAGGTGTTCCCGTTCCCGGCGGTCGGCGCCGAGTCCCCCGTCGTGACGGGCGGCGACGCGGCGGTGGCGCTGAAGGACGGCAAGGGCGCCCAGGCCCTGCTGACCTGGCTGGGCTCGACCGACGCGGCGAAGATCATGGCTGAGCAGGGCGGGTTCATCTCGCCGAACAAGGCCCTGGACGCCGCCGCCTACCCGAACGAGGTGCAGCGCACGATGGCGAAGGCGCTGGTCGCGGCGGGTGACGCCGTCCGGTTCGACATGTCCGACCAGGCCCCGCAGTCGTTCGGCGGGACGCCCGGGAAGGGCGAGTGGAAGACCCTCCAGGACTTCCTGAAGAACCCGAAGGACATCGCGGGGACTCAAGCCGAGCTGGAGTCCGACGCGGCCAAGGCGTACAAGAGCTGACGGGATGACGACAGCCGCAGCGGGGGGCGCCGACGCGGTGCCCCCCGCCGACAAGCATCCGTCCGGACAGTCGTCGCTGCCCTCGCCCAGGAAGCCGTCCGATGCCCCGGCCGGCGGTCCGGAACGCAGCCGCAGAAGTGTGACCGGCACCCGTCGGGTCATCGCGGCGCTGTTCCTGGCGCCCGCGCTGGTGCTGCTGGGCGCGCTCGTGGTCTATCCGATCGTGTACTCCGTCTACCGGTCGTTCTTCGACCAGACGGGTACGGGCTTCGCCGGACTCGACAACTACAAGGCGCTGTTCACGGACGACACCATCCGTACAGCGGTCAAGAACAACGCGATCTGGGTCGTGTTCGCGCCGACGGTCTCCACCGTACTCGGGCTGATCTTCGCGGTACTGACGGAGCGGATCCGCTGGGGTACGGCGTTCAAGCTGATCGTCTTCATGCCGATGGCGATCTCCATGCTCGCCGCGGGCATCATCTTCCGGCTGGTGTACGACGCGGCCCCGGAGCGCGGGGTCGCCAACGCCGTATGGGTGGGTGTGCACGACACGTTCGCCGAGTCGGCGGGCTACCCGAAGGCACATCCGCTGCCCGTCCACCCGCTCAAGGCGGGCACGGGCGGTTCGTTCGTCACCAAGGCGCCGGTACGGGCCGGGCAGCCGGTGCAGTTGCCGCTGGTCGGTGTGGCGCCGGCGAAGATGCCGACGGACGCGAAGCCCGCGAAGGCCGCGGCGGGTGGGGCCGGAAAGATCACCGGTACCGCGTGGCTGGACTTCACCAGGGGTGGCGGCGGCAAGCCCAATGTCATCGACGCCAAGGAGCTGGGGCTCAAGGACATCGAGATCGAGGCGGTCAAGGACGGCAAGGTGGTCGCCTCGGCGACGGCGGCCGCGGACGGTACGTTCACCCTGCCCGCTTCGGCGGACGGCGCCGAACTCCGGCTCCCCGCCTCCAACTTCAAGGAGCCCTACAACGGGGTCGAGTGGCTCGGCCCGACCCTGGTCACACCGGGGATCATCGGCTCCTACGTGTGGATGTGGGCCGGGTTCGCGATGGTGCTGATCGCCGCGGGCCTGGCGGGCCTGCCGCGTGAACTCCTGGAAGCGGCCCGGGTGGACGGCGCGAACGAGTGGCAGGTGTTCCGCCGGATCACGGTGCCGATGCTCGCGCCCGTTCTCGCGGTGGTGCTGGTCACGTTGATGATCAACGTTCTGAAGATCTTCGACCTGGTCTTCATCATCGCGCTGGGCTCCTCGCAGGACGATGCGAACGTGCTGGCGCTCCAGCTCTACCGCTCCTCGTTCGGCACGGACGCGGACCTCGGGATCGGCAGCGCCATCGCCGTGCTCCTGCTGCTGCTGGTACTCCCGGTGATGTTCTTCAATGTCCGCCGGATCCGGAAGGAGGGGCGCCGATGACGACAGCGTCGAACACGGCCACGAGCACGACAGCCGCAACCGAACCGGTGAAAGCCGAGCAGTCCCTCGGCGCACGCATCGCCGCCCGTGCCGGCGGCGGTGCGATGCGGGTCTTCCTCATCCTGGTGGGCCTGTTCTGGCTGATGCCGACCATCGGGCTGCTGCTGTCCTCACTGCGCGGTGCGGACGACATCGCGTCAACCGGCTGGTGGAAGGTCTTCACGGTCCCCTCCCAGCTCACCTTCGACAACTACTCCCGGCTGCTGGACAATTCGACCATCACCCACTCCCTCCTCAGCACGGTCATGATCACCGTCCCGGCGACCGTCCTGGTCGTCGTGATCGGTTCACTGGCCGGATACGCCTTCGCCTGGATGGAGTTCCCCGGCCGCGACTGGTGGTTCCTCGTGGTCGTGGGGCTGTTGGTGGTACCGGTGCAGGTCGCCCTGGTCCCCGTCTCCAAGCTCTTCGGCGCGGTCGGGATCTTCGAGACGACCTTCGGTGTGATCATCTTCCACACGGCCTTCGGTCTGCCCTTCGCGATCTTCCTGCTGCGGAATTTCTTCGCGGAGATCCCGAGGGAGCTGCTGGAGGCGGCCCGGCTCGACGGGGCGGGCGAGATCCGGCTCTTCACCCGGGTCGTGATGCCGCTGGGCGGTCCGGCGATCGCCTCGCTCGGGATCTTCCAGTTCCTCTGGGTGTGGAACGACATGCTGGTCGCACTGATCTTCGCGGACTCCGACTCCCCGCCGATCACGGTGGCCCTTCAGCAGCAGGTACGGCAGTTCGGCAACAACATCGATGTGCTGGCGCCCGGCGCCTTCGTGTCGATGGTCATTCCGCTTGCGGTCTTCTTCGCCTTCCAACGTCAGTTCGTCTCCGGCGTGATGGCGGGCGCGGTGAAGTAGTCGCACAGCCGTACGTCAACACGGGGTGGTCCTGTTCACCGCAACAGGGCCACCCCACCTGCAATTTTGCGGGTTTGCCACGTTTTGGCGTAACCCTGTCACTCCATCGGAAGTTTGCGGACCACCCGCCCGCGCTGCGAACGACCCATGGATGTGTTGTGCCCCGGTTCAGTGTCATCGTGCCCGCTTACCGGGTTCAGGCGTATCTGCACGAGAGCCTGGACTCGGTGCTGACCCAGTCCTTCGAGGACTTCGAGCTCATCGCGGTCGACGACTGCTCACCCGATGCCTGCGGCGCCGTCATCGACGAGTTCGCCGCCCGGGACCACCGGGTGCGGGCCCTGCATCTGCCGGAGAACATGGGCCTGGGCCGGGCCCGTAACGCCGGGATCGCACAGGCCACCGGCGACTATCTGATCTTCCTGGACAGCGACGACACCCTCGCCCCCGGCGCCCTGCGGGCCATCGCCGAACGGATCGAGGAGACCGGGGAACCGGACGTCCTGGTCTACGACTACGCCCGTATGTACTGGACGGGCGAAAGCGTACGCAACACCTTCGCCGAACACCTCGCCGAGACCGGCCCCGCCACCTTCACGCTCGCCGGCCGGCCCGGGCTGCTGAAGGTCCTGATGGTCGTCTGGAACAAGGCGTACCGCCGGGCGTTCGTCGAGGCCGAGGGATTCTCCTTCCCGCCCGGCTACTACGAGGACACGCCCTGGACGTACCCGGCGTTGCTGGCCGCCCGCTCGATCGCGGTACTCGACCGGGTGTGCGTCGGCTACCGGCAGCGGCGCCAGGGCAACATCCTGGCCACCACCAGCCGCAAGCACTTCGACATCTTCGAACAGTACGACCGGGTCTTCGAGTTCATCGACGCCCGCCCCGAACTCGCGCCCTGGCGGCCGGTGCTCTTCCGCAGGATGCTCGACCACTTCTGCACCCTGTTCACCACCCCCGGCCGGCTTCCGCGCGGCAGCCGCGCGGAGTTCTTCCGCCGCGCCCGCGCCCATTGCGGCCGCTACCGCGCCCCGGGCGCTCCCGCCCCGCGCCGCGCCCGGCTGCGCCACGGCCTGATCCGGCTGGGCGCACACCGCACGTACCGTGCGCTGTGGACCGCGCAGTTGCTGCACGGCCGGCTGCGGAAGGTCACCACGGCCGTCCGCCGGGTGCTGCGGGCCGCCGCGCTCCAGGCGTACTACCGCATCCAGCTGCGGCTGCCGGTCCGGTCGGACCGGGCGGTGTTCGCGGCGTACTGGCACCGCGGATACGCCTGTAATCCGGCCGCGATCGAGGCGAAGGCCCGCGAACTGGTCCCCGGCCTGCGGACCGCCTGGATCTGCCGCCCCGAGGACGCGCACACCGTGCCCACCGCGACCCGGCGGCTCACCCCCGGAACGTACCGCTACTGGCGGGCGCTGGCCCGCTCCAGGTATCTGGTGAACAACGTCAACTTCGACCGGCGGCTGGTCAAACGGCGCGGCCAGGTGCTGCTCCAGACGCACCACGGCACACCGCTCAAGACCATGGGCCTCGACCTCCAGGACCGGCCGGCGGCGGCCCGCGGGATGGACTTCGGCCGGCTGCTCGCCAATGTCGACAAGTGGGACTACTCCCTCTCCGCGAACCAGCACTCCACCCTCGTCTGGGAGAAGGCCTACCCGTCGGCCTCCGCGAGCTGCGCGACGCTGGAGTACGGCTATCCGCGCAATGACATCTACCAGCGGGCCACCGCCGACGACGTGGCGCGGCTGCGCGAGTCGATCGGCATCCCCGAGGGCACACTGGCCCTGCTGTACGCGCCCACGCACCGCGACTACCGGCGCGACCAGCCCATCGCGCTCGACCTGGCACGCGTGCTGCGGGTCCTCGGGCCGGGCTTTGTGATCCTGAGCCGCGCCCACTACTCGTACGGGGCTCCGCCGGTCCGCGAACCGCACCCGCGGATCATCGACGTCAGCGGCCACCCCTGCGTCGAGGCGCTCGCGCTCGCCTCGGACGCACTGATCACGGACTACTCGTCGCTGATGTTCGACTACGCCAATCTGGACCGGCCCGTCGTCATCCACTGCGCCGACCGCGAGGCGTACGAAGCGGCCCGCGGCACCTACTTCGACCTGCACTCCTGCCCGCCCGGCGCGATCGCGCACAGCGAGGACGAACTGCTCGACGTCTTCGCGACCGGCCACTGGTGCGGCACCCGCTCCGCCCGGCTGCGCGCGGCGTTCCGGGAGCGCTTCTGTCCGTACGACGACGGGCACGCGGCGGAACGGGTGGTGCGCCGGGTCTTCCTGGGCGACACGTCCGCACAGCCGCCCGCGATTCCTCCGGCACTGCGCCGGCCCGCACCGGCGGCGGGCAACCCGGCGCAGGTCCCGGTCTCCGCACCGGCCACGGCCACGGTCCCGGCGGACCGGCAGGCGTCCGCGGGCCTCGGCCTCGCCGGGACGCAGCCCACCAACCACCCCTGAGCGCACCCCTCCCCCGTAGACCCGAGTCCGAGAAAGAGCCTGTATGCCCCGGCTGAGTGTCATCATTCCCGTCCGCCGTGCCCGAGGGCAGCTGCGCGAGTGCCTGGAGTCGGTGCTCACGCAGTCGTTCACGGACATCGAGGTGATCGGGGTCGACGACGGTTCGCCGGACGGTTCGGGGCTGCTGTTCGACGAGTTGGCCGCACACGACGACCGGGTGCAGGCCATCCACCTGCCGTCGGGGGCCGGGCCCGACGGGCGGCGCAACGCCGGCGCCGAGCGGGCCGTCGGCGACTATCTCCTCTTCCTGGAAGGCAACTTCGTCCACCTGCCGGGCGCCCTGCAGGCCGTCGCCGACCGGCTGGACGCCGCCGGTGACCCCGAACTGCTGCTGTTCGGCCATCACAGGCGCCCGTTCCGGGGCCGTCCCCGCCCGACCCGGTCGCTGGAGTTGCTCGGCGAACTGCCCGAGGGCCGGCTCACCCTGCTCGAACACCCCGTGCTCCTGGACATCGCACCGGTCTCCTGGAACCGCGCCGTGCGCCGCTCCCTCCACGAGGGCGAGAAGCTGTCCTTCGGACCGGGGCAGCACGGGGAGCGGATGTACGCACTGCAGACCCTCGCCGCGGCCGAGTCCGTCGCTGTGCTCCCCACCGCCTGCGTCGAGCACCGCAGCCGGCGCCACCTGCTCGTTCCGGCCGACGGGACGGAACCGTCGGACGGCTCGGCACCGCACCGGCTCGTCGACGCGTACGCCGGTCTGATGGAGTTCGTACGGGACCGGCCGCTCCTGCACCCCGTGCGAACCCTGCTCTTCGAGCGGGCGGCCTGGGAACTCCTGTCCGGATACCCGTCGGTGACCCGGCGGCGCAAGGGCTACGTACGGTCCGTGGCGGCGTTCCACCGTGCGCACCGACCGGAGGGGCACCGGTTCCCGGGCGGCGCCCAGGGGCTGCGGCCGAAGCTGATGGGCGGTGGCCGTTACGTCGTGCTCGGCGCCCTCGACACGGTCCTCGCCCTGCGCCGGAGTCTGCGGGCGGCACCCGGCGCGGTCCGGGCGCGGGCCAGGCGCACCCTGTCCGCGCGCTACTACTGGTGGCAGCGCAGGCTTCCGCTGGACCCCGGGCTCGCCGTCTACGCCGCGTACTGGAACCGCGGGGTGAGCTGCAATCCGGAGGCCGTCTTCCGCAAGGCCCAGGAGCTGGCCCCGCAGGTGCGCGGCGTGTGGGTGGTGTCGAAGAACCAGGTGGACGCGGTGCCCGAGGGCATCGACCACGTGGTGCCGGGAACCCGCCGCTACTGGCAGTTGCTGGCCCGGGCCACGTACTTCTTCAACAACGTCAACTTCCCCGACCACCTGGTCAAGCGCCCCGGCCAGATCCATGTGATGACCCATCACGGCACCCCCCTGAAGATCATGGGGCTCGACCAGCAGGACTATCCGGCGGCGGCCCAGGGGCTGAACTTCGACCGGCTGCTCCAGCGCGTCGACCGATGGGACTGGAGCGTCTCCGCCAACCCCCACTCCACCGAGGTATGGGCACGCGCCTATCCGGGCACCGCACGGTCCCTCGAGTCGGGCTATCCGCGCAATGACGTCTTCGCGACGGCGACGGACGAGCGGATCGCGGAGATCCGCGCGGGTCTCGGCATCCGACCCGGCCGCCGCTCCATCCTGTACGCGCCGACTCATCGCGACTACGAGGCGGCGTTCACCAGCCGGCTCGATCTGGTCCGCCTCTGCGAGGCACTCGGCCCGGACACCGTGGTGATGGTCCGCGCCCACTACTTCTACGAGGGTGCCGGGCTGCCGGAGCACCCTTCGCTCGTCGATGTCTGCGATCACCCGCGGATCGAGGAGCTGTGCCTGGCGGCGGACGCGCTGGTGACGGACTACTCGTCGGTAATGTTCGACTACGCCCATCTGGACCGACCGATCGTGGTGCACGCCCCCGACTGGGAGACGTACCGCACGGTCCGGGGGGTCTGCTTCGATCTGCTGTCCGGGAAGCCCGGCGACACCCCCGGGGCGGTCTCCGCCGATACGGACGAGCTGGCCCGGCTCTTCCTCGACGGCAGCTGGCGGAGCCCGGCGAACGAGGCGCTGCGGGCCGCGTTCCGGGCCCGGTTCTGTCCGTACGACGACGGGCGCGCCGCGGAGCGGGTGGTGCGGAGGGTGTTGCTGGGGGAGTGTGCGGTGCCGGGCCCGTCCGGCGGCGTGTCCTCGAACGCCGGACGGGCTTGAATCCGCTCAGCGTTGCTGGCCCGCCATCACCGTGACGAGGCCGACGACCACGAGCAGCGAGCCGCCCCAGGTCCACATCGAGGTCCGCTCGTGCAGCACGGTCGCCCCGGCCAGCACGATCAGCAGATACCCGAGGGCGTTGAACGGGTAGGCGATGGACAGCGGCACCTTGGCCAGGGTGGTCATCCAGGCGATGGCGGACACTGCGAAGACCACCAGGCCGAGGACGACCCAGGGGCTGGTCGCGGCGCGCAGGGCGATGGACCCGCCGCCCTGCGCGGCGGCGGCCGCGGCGCCCTTCATCCCGTGTTTGAGCATGATCTGGCCGCCCGCCGACGAGAACACGGCGAACAGCAGCAGCATCAGACTGGGGAGGGTCAAGACCTTGCTCCTGACTGCGGCGACCGGGGTTTCGGACGTCGGGGCGGGGGTGGGACGGGGGACGGCGGCCTCAGACTCCGACCCGGTCGGCAGCGGCGTACTCTCGGTTGAGGATGTCCTGTACATCGACGTGCTCTCCAGCAATGATCGTCTCGGCCGCATGCGGGGTGAGCAGTGCGACGTGCTGATAGCCGAACAGCGTCGGCCGGATCCGGGTGAGCAGCCTCGACACCCCGCCGAGGACCGCGGGGAGCGGTCCGCCTCCGAGCAGCGCCCAGAACGGGGCTCCGGTGGAGGCGATGTGGAGGACGTCGTAGCCCGCGTTCCTGACCGTGCGGCGCAGGCTGGCCCGGGTGAAGAAGCGCAGATGCGTTTCGTCGAGGATGCCGCGCCGGTCGTAGTCGAAGACGCCGAGCGCGACCCGCAGCCGTGAGTACCAGTGGCTGAAGTTCGGTACGGAGAGCAGCACATGGCCGCCGGGCCGCAGCACGGTGGCGACCTCGGCAAGCACGCGCTCGGGGCGGGAGAGGTGCTCGATGACATCGCCGGCGACGACGTAGTCGTAATCGGTGCCGATCTCCACGGGCAGCCCCTCCTCCAGGTCGGCGAGGTGGAAGTGGGTGCATTTCTCGCGTACGCCGGGGACCTCGACGTAGTCCACACCCGTCACTTCGTGGCCGAGGGCTTCCAGTCGCTGTGCGAACAGGCCGCCGGAGCAGCCGAGATCGAGGACCCGGCCGGGCGGGAGGCTGCGCATCTTCTCCAGGATGACGGCGTGCGAGGAGCCGTCGCCCTCCTTGAACGCATACTCGACAGGCTTGGGGATCCAGGCGCAGGTACCGAATCCCTTGACGGCGAGCCGGTATTCGAGGACGTCCTTGACGACGTCCTTCGCGTACTTCATGCCGTTGACGTAGCAGATCTCGTCGCCGTAGTAGGTGGGGACGGGGATCTCCTTGATCCGCATTCCTTCGTTGAGCAGCTGGACGATGATCTGGGTGTCGAAGTCGAACGCGTCGGTGTTCCGGTGGATCGGCAGCTTCTTGAGGGCCGCGACGCTGTAGGCGCGGTACCCGGAGTGGAATTCGGTGAGCTGCGAGCCGAGAAGGGTGTTCTCCAGACGGGTGAGAATGCGGTTGCCCAGCCATTTGTACATCGGCATGCCGCCCTTGAGAGCGGATCCGGATTTCATCATCCGCGAGCCGAACACGGCATCGCATTCGCCGCGTTCGATCGGTGCGACCATGTCGGGCAGGAATTCGGGGGCGTACTGTCCGTCGCCGTGCAACAGCACGATGATGTCGAGTCCGTGTTCGGCGGCCAGCGCGTATCCGGCCTTCTGGTTTCCGCCGTATCCGAGATTCTTGGTGTGCCGCATGACCACGGTCCGCGGCAGCCCCTCCGTCTGTGACCAGCGGCAGCCTGCGGTGAAGGTCGCGTCATGGCTCGCGTCGTCGAGAATCAGGACCTCGGCGACCTTGGACCGGAAGTCTTCCGGAATGCGGTCGAGGGTCCTCTCCAGCGTCGTCTCGGCGTTGTACGCGACCACCAGGATGCCGATCCTGGGGCTCGGGCTTTCCTTCACGGGGCGTTCTCCAGTTGTGCTCGGTGCTTGGGAGGGGCGGTCAGTTGACGGGAAATCCGGTGGGCCGCGGGGTGCAGGGCGCCGGGACCGAGGTCCGCTCGGCGGGGGATTGCGGGGGTGCGGCCGGCTGCGCGGCGAGGATCTTGCGGACTCCGCTGACGAGGCCTGCGGCGAGGACGAACCAGCCGGCCTCGCCCAGGTGCAGCACCGTTTCGCTCCAGCGCACGGCGGAGCGTCCCTGGTAACCGAGGATCGCCGTCAGGCCGAGCAGACAGCCGTACGCGGCGCCTTCCCAGAACCCGATGACGAACAGCCCGGCGGCCGCCCAGGTCAGGTACTGCAGGGCGGAAGCGGTGGAGAGCAGCAGCAGGAGGCCCATCGTCACGGCGACGACACCGGGCAGCTGCGCGGGCCGCAACCAGGCGAGCCAGACCCCGACCGCCACGCAGACCAGCACGAAGAAGAAGTGGCCCCCGCCCTGGATGAAGGTGATGAAGGACTGCGGCAGGCCGAGCACATCGGCGAACCGGACGAGGCCCCAGAGCCGGTAGCTGCCGCCCGCGTACTCCAGGACGTTCTCCCTGAGGCTCTGCGGCACGGTCACCAGGACCGGTCCCCAGACGAGGGCGACGAGGACGGTGAACCCGGCGGTGAAACGGATGAGCGCCGGCCGGCCGGCCCGCAGCGCGACGACGAACAGCGCCGGGATCACCACCACCGGGACGAACTTGACACTGATCGAGAGCACGGCACACACCCCGGCGGCCAGCGGAGACTTCCGGTCCACGAGCAGATGGGCGGCGGCCAGGGCGAACGTGATGGCGACCGCGTCGGTGTTGCCGTGATAGCCGGAGGTGGCGATCAGTACGGGGCTGACGGCCACGCCCACACCGCAGGCGACCGCCGTTCCGGCGGAGCTGCGCCGGCGCACGATTTCGAACACGAGGAGAGCGCAGAAGAAATCGGCGATCGAGGCGGGCGATCTGATCAGCGTCCCGAAGGGGATTCCGAGTTCGGAGAGTTCATTCAGACCCAGGAGCATCCAGCCGGCCAGTGGCGGATGGTTGTAGACGGGCAGTCCCGGCAGCGGCTGTTCATAAATCCGAATGGGGCCGTACCGCACGATGGCCTCTGCGAAACCTTGAAAGATCCGCACGTCGGCCGGGCCGGGCGTATTCGCCGCGATCAGCATTCGGGCGAGGAGACCGGCGGCCGCAGCAATGAGCACCACCGCTCTCGCCCGTCGTACGTCCCAGGTTTCGCATCGCATTCGGATACCCATGAAAACAGAACGTAGCAACCCGAAGACGCTGAGCAACGCACCGATGACCACACTTACCTGGATCGCGACTTCGATGCCCTGCGTATCTGCACAAACGTCCGAATCCCTGAATCACTCGAACGATTCAGGCGGGGTGCGGTGGCCTCGGGGCCCTGCCCGGCCGGCACCTGGACCGGCCGGGCCGCACGGACCGCGGTCCGGCGGATCAGGGCCGCTCAAGGCCCTTGAGCATCCGGTCGACCACCCCCGCCGCCGCGTGTCCGTCGTCCAGGTCGCAGAAGTCCCGGAGAAATGCCTCGTACGCCTGCGCGTGTCCCCTGGTGGCCCGCTCCGGGTCGCGCAGCGCCTCGATGAGTCCGGCGGAGCCGGGGATCAGGGGGCCGGGGGCGCGGGCCTCGAAGTCGAAGCAGAAGCCGCGCAGCGTGTCGCGGTAGTGCGCCAGATCGTGGGTGTGGAAGAGCATCGGCCGGCCGGTCTGGGCGAAGTCGAACATCAGAGAGGAGTAGTCGGTGACCAGCGCGTCGCTGATCAGCATCAGCTCGCCGACGTCCCCGTAGCGCGAGACGTCACGGACGAAGCCGCTGCCGCTGTCCGGGAGACGGTCGGTGACCAGATAGTGGCGGCGGACCAACAGGACGGTGTCCGAGCTGAGTTCGCGTTCGGCGACGGCCAGGTCGAGCTGCAGGTCGAGGGCGTAGCGGCCGCCGCCCTGCGGCCGGTCCTCGCGCCAGGTCGGCGCGTACAGCACGACCCGCTTGCCCTCGGGGATGCCGAGCCGCTCCCGTACCGCCGCGGCGACCTTGGTCCGGTCCGAGGCGTGGAACAGATCGTTGCGGGGATAGCCGCACTCCAGGACCTCGCCCCGGTAGCCGAACGAGCGCCGCAGGACGGGGGTGGAGAAGCGGTTCGGGGAGACCAGGACGCTCCACTGGCGGGCGCGCCGCTCGATGGTGGCGATATAGGCGGTGTTGGCCTGGGCGGTGCCCGCGAGGTCGAGACCGATGCGCTTGAGAGGGGTGCCGTGCCAGGTCTGGACGACGCACTGGCCCTCGCGCCGCTCGAACCACTCCGGCAGCTGGGTGTTGGTGACGATGTGACGGCTGCGGGCCAGCGCCTCGTGCCAGGCGGCGGAGCCGTGCTCGACGGCCGTGGCTCCCGCCGGAATACGGGCCTGCTGGTCGCGCACCACCCACAGATGCTCCAACTCGGCGCCCCGCCGCGCCACTTCCTCATGGATCGCGCGCGGCGAGTCGGAGTACTGGCGGCCGTCGAAGCTGCTGTACAGCACGGTGTCGCGCAGGGGTGCCATGCGCAGGCCCCGGTACGCCTCGCGCAGCAACCGCTTGCCGCGCGCACCGCGTTCCGCGGCGGTGAGCACCGATGCGCAGTTGATCAGCAGCTGGTCGTGGAAGCGCCGTTCGATGAGGTACTTCCGGCCCGCGAGGGTGCGGGCGGCGGGCAGGGTGCGGTGGGCAGAGGCCGGGATGCGCAGCGGGGCCTCGTACGCGTCGTCCCTCGCGCCCTTCTCACGGAGGAAGAGGTACCAGTGGCCCTGGCCCAGCGGCAGCTTCCCACCGGGTCCCTCGACGGCGTCCGGCCGGAGCGCGGCCCTGAACCGCCGCGCCCCGACGGCCCCGAAGGAGGCGAGGGGGAAGACGGCCTCCTCGCCGTGCCCGCTGTGCCTGGCCACCAGCTCGACGGGCCGTTCCGGGTCGTCGGGGAAGGTGCCCTCCAGGAGGAGCTGTCCGTCCTCCGTCCAGGTCGCCAGGTCGACGGCGGGTTGTACGGTGCGGTCGCTGATCAGCAGATTGCCGCGGGAGCTTGCGGTCAGACCGAGTTCGCGCCGCTGGTCGCCGTCCCCGCCCAGCGGGTAGCGGCCCGGCAGTACGGGCCCCGGCACATCGATCGGTGTCCTGCGCCCGTCCGGGCCGACGAGTTGCAGGCTGTACGGCAGCTGTGCGGGCGCCGCCCCCTCCCCCGCTCCCTGCCGGGCGTCGGTGAAGGCGCCGAGCGGGACATCGGCTGTGAAACGCCGCCACCCCGCCGCCGAGGGCACGGCCCCCTCGTGCACGGTCACCGGACAGTCGAAGGAGGTACCGGAGGCCCGGTGCGTGAGTGCGAGGCGCAGCGGTCCCCTGCCGAGACGGTCGCGGATCATCCCGTCGACCGCCACGGTGCCTGCGCCGCCGCCCGTACCGCCCGCACGGTGTGTCTCGAAGCGGGCATCGATCCGCTCGGCGTGCAGCACGAGCCTGCCGCTCTCGAAGGCGGGCACGATCCGGTGGTCGCCGTCGGGCCGGTGCACGGGCGGCGGTGCGGCCGCCTCGCTCGTCGAGAGGTCGGAGCGGCGCAGCATGCCGTGCCCGGCGATGCCGATCTCCAGGCGCCAGGTGAGCCGTTCGAGGCTGCCGGCCGCATCGATGCGGAGCCTGGCCGGGTCGATGACGGTCTCGAAACCGGACCGGTCGTAGTCGTGCAGGCTCTGCCGGGACCGGGCGGTGGCCTCGGGTTCGGCGACCGTGCGCAGCCGCAGCGGCAGCACATGCCGTCGCCCCGCCCGCAGCCAGCCGGCCCGGAACTCGCTGCCGCGCGTGGTGGCGGGCAGATTCCGGATGTACGCGTACCCCTTGAGGTGCAGCTTGCCGCCCCGCCAGTGGGCGTCCCGCAGCCGGGCGGTGAGCGGCAGATCCCGGTCGGTGACCCGCAGCACCGAGCGCGGCACCGGCCGGATGAGGGCCGGGAAGGAGGCGCTGCGGCGGCGCACGCCCTGTACCGCGAACGCTCCCGGCTCGGCCTTGTCGAAGGCGAGCAGGGCCATCAGTTCGTCGGTCCGCCGTTCGCGCACGAGGTGCCACATCAGCCGCAGCCGCAGCGGGAGCGCGTCGAGGACGGCCGGGTCGACCTGGTCGGTGAACTCGTTCGCGTAGGTGAGGAAGGCGCGCCGGTACTCCTCGTCGCCGTCGGGCAGCGCCTCCATGAAGTACCAGAGGTCGTTGGCGAGGACGTGCGCCTCGTACTGCCGTTTGTCGGCGGCACCGCGATGCTCGTCGAGGAAGGTGGAGACGCCCAGCACGTGCGAGGCCCGGTCCTGGATACCGCGGACGACCGCGCGGCGGGTGGTGATCGAGCCCGCCCGGTCGCGCCAGTGGTAGACCGCGTCCTTCAGCACATCGACGGAGCGGGCCAGGAAGTGGGCGGGCAGGACGACCGGGATGTCCTCGTACAGGGCGCCGACCGGGAAGGCGAAGGCGTGCTCGTCCCAGAAGGACCGGCGGAAGACCTTGTTGCAGGCGATCCGGTCGGCGGCGAGGTCCCAGTCCCGGGAGATGTGGGTGCGCAGCCGGGTCGTCGCCATGGGCTTGCGGAAGTTGGGCGACTGCTGGAGCTTTCCGGAGGCCCGCAGCCGCAGCACATTGCCGGACGCGATGTCCGAGCCGGTCTCGTCCAGGGCGCCGACGAGGAGTTCGTACGCGCGGGGCGGGAGCACGTCGTCGCTGTCGACGAAAGCGAGATGGCGGGAACCCGGGTCGCAGTTGCGGACCCCGGTGTTGCGGGCGTGCCCGAGTCCGCCGTTCTCCTGGCTCACCAGCCGGAACCGGCCGTCCTGTTCGGCGAACTCGGCAGCCAGCAACGCGCTGTTGTCGGTGGACCCGTCGTCGACCATCACCACCTCCAGGTCGGTCATGGTCTGCTCCGCGAGGGACTTCAGGCAGTCCGTCAGATAGAGCTCGACGTTGTGGACGGGTACGACGACACTGAGCCGTGGCGGCATGTTGAGCACGTCCGTTCATCGGGGGCCTGGTTGTCCGTATGGCTCAACCCCGTGCAGGGCCGGGGGTCACCGGTTGCGGTCTTTCCCGAACGGGTGACATCGGCTGCGCCGCGCTTACTCTCTGTCGCTCAGGAACAGCCGCCGCACCACGCGCTCGGCCGCGTGTCCGTCGTCGTACGGGCAGAAGCGCTCCCGGAACGCCGCCCGCAGCTCCGCTGTCCGCGCCGAGCGCCACTCGCCCGTCCTGAACAGTTCCAGCAGCTCGTCCTCGTCGGTGGCGACGGCGCCCGGGGTGTCACCGGGGCGTCCGGACAGCAGATCGAAGTAGGTGCCGCGCGAGGCCCGGTAGGCGGCCCAGTCCGGGGCGTGGCTGATGATCGGACGGTCCAGGCAGGCGTAGTCGAACATCAGCGACGAGTAGTCGGTGATCAACGCGTCGGAGACCAGGCAGAGTTCCTCGACGGACGGATATCCCGTCACGTCCACCACCCGGGCGCCGTCCAGCTGCGCCGAGCGGCCGTAGAAGTAGTGCGCTCGGACCAGCACGACGTAGTCCGGTCCGAGTTCGCGTGCGAGTCGTTCCAGGTCGAGGTGGGGGACGAAGCCCTTGCGGTAGTCGCGGTGGGTGGGCGCGTACAGCAGCACCGTCCGGTCCGGGGCGAGGGAGAGCCGCTGCCGGATCGCGGCGGTCTGCTCGGGGGTGGCGGTGAAGAAGATGTCGTTGCGCGGGTAGCCGAGGTTCAGATGCTCGTAGCCGGACGGGTAGACCCGGTCCCAGATCTCGGTGGTGTGCGGGTTGGCGGAGAGGGAGAAGTCCCACTGGTCGGCATGGGCGACGATCTTCTCGAAGCTGATGCCGTTGGTGAGGGCCGGGTAGGCGCGCTGGTCCAGGCCCATGGTCTTCAGCGGGGTGCCGTGGTGGGTCTGGAGATAGCGCTGGCCGGGGCGTTTGGTGAAGCCGCCGGGGAAGCTGGAGTTGTTGATCAGGTACGTGGCGGTGGCCATCGCCCGCCAGTAGGCGCGGGAGCCCTCGATGACGTACGGGATGCCGGGAGGCATGCGGTCGCGGTGACGGGAGGAGACGGCCCAGACACCCCGGATGTGCGGGGCGAGTTCGAGGGCCTTGGCGTGGATCGCGGCCGGGTTGCAGGCGACGCCCCGATTCCAATATGACCCGTACACCGCCAGGTCGGGGTCCAGGGGGCGCAGCAGATCCGTGCGGTAGGCGACGCGCATGACGCGGGCCCGGAGCGTCTTCTTGCGCCGGCGCAGGACGGCCCGGGTGCGGGTGTGGCCGGTGCGGGCGGCTTCCCGGGCGCGGTGGACGGCGTAGTTGCCGGGGAGGGCGGCGGCGCGGTGGAAGGCGGCGCGGTCCTCGGGGGCGGTCCGGCCGGGGTCGGCGAGGACGGCGCGCAGGTGGCGGGTGCGCGCCGCCCGGATCCGTGGGTCGTGGCCCGTCTCGGCGAGCAGCCGTTCGTAGGCGTCGAGGATCGCGAAGTGGTGGCGTCCCGGGGTGGTGGCGAAGGTGCCGGAGCGGCGGATGCTGTGGCGGACACAGATCCGGTCGAGGGTGTCGAGCGTGCCGGCGTCGGAGGCGAGGAGGGTGGCACGGTGGACGGGGAGGACGTCCTCATAGTGGCCGTCGGTGAAGTGGAGACCGTGCTCGGTCCAGAAGGCGCGGCGGAAGAGGCGCGGGACGGCGGTGGCGAACCCCTCGGCAACGGACACCGGGGACGAGACGTCCCCCCACCAGTCGATGCGGTCGTGTCCGAGGAGGAGTACGTCCGGTTCGCTCACGGCCAGCCGGCCGGTGATCGCTTCCAGGGCGCCCGGTCGCAGCAGGTCGTCGCCGTCGAGGAAGAGGAGATACCGGCCGCGTGCCTCTGCCGCCCCGGCGTTGCGGGCCGGACCCGCCCCGCGGTGCTCGGCGAGGGTGAGCACCCTGACCCTCGGGTCGCGCGCCGCGATCTCGGCGGCGATCTCGGCGCCGCCGTCCCTCGCCCCGTCGTCGACGACGAGAAGCTCCCATTCACCGGGGCCCTGGCCGAGCACGGACTCCAGGCTCGCCCTGAGATATCCCTGAACGCGGTGGACGGGCACGACAACACTGAGGAGCATGGCAGCCGAGCGTAATCGCGCACCCACCGCGCACCGAATCGCGTGTTCACCCGTTCGGGGCAGTGCCGGTGACCAGGCGCGTCCGCCCCGGTTGACCTGGCATGAAGCCGCGCCTCAGTGTCGTCGTCCCGGTCCACAACGTCGAGGACTATCTGGAGGACTGCCTGCGGTCGGTGGCCGAACAGTCGGTCGCCGACATCGAGGTGGTCCTCGTCGACGACGGTTCGACGGACGGCAGCGCGGCCGTCGCCAGGGTGTTCGCCGCCCGCGACCGCCGCTTCCGCTACGTCCGTCAGCCCAACGCGGGGCTGAGCGCGGCCCGCAACACCGGGGTGCGGCACACCACGGCGGACGTGCCGTATCTGGCGTTCGTCGACAGCGACGACATCGTCGTCCACGACGCCTACGAACGGATGCTGGCGTCATTGGAGTCGACCGGCTCCGATCTCGCGACCGGCAATGTGTGGCGGCTGAACGAGCAGGGACGGCAGCAGGCCTGGCAGTACCGCTGGCTGACCGCCACCCGGGCCCGCACCCACATCAGCCGCGATCCGCGACTGCTCGCCGACCGGGTCGCCTGGAACAAGGTGTTCCGGCGCTCCTTCTGGGACCGGCATGCCTTCGCCTTCCCGGAGGGGAAGCTCTACGAGGACACCCCGGTGATGATCCCGGCCCACTTCCTCGCGGGCTCGGTCGATGTGCTGCACAAGCATGTCTACTACTGGCGGGTCCGGGAGGGGTCGATCACCCGGCGGCGTACGGATGTGCAGGGCGTACGGGACCGCATCTCGGCGTGCGAGCAGGTCAGCGCGTTCCTGGCGGGCCGGGGCGGGGTGGCGAACGGCGGTGCGCGGCGCCGCTACGACCTCTCGTGCCTGCGCGACGACTTCGTGTACTTCCTGGAGGGGCTCGCGATGGGCGGGCCCGAGTACCGGGACGCGTTCATGGCGGACGCGGGGGCGTTCCTGGACCGGATGGAGCGGATGGACGGGGCGGCCAGGTCGGGCCGGGCAGTGGCCCATGAACTGCCGGTGGAGCTGCGGATCAAGTGGCAGCTGGTGAAGGAGCGCAGGCTTGCGGAGCTGCTGGCCGTGCTCGCCTTCGAGCGGGACGGCGGCGCCGGAACGTTCACGGTCGGCGGCGTGCCGGGGCGGCGGCAGGCCGGTTTCCCCGGCATCCCGGACAGCACCCGCCTCGCCCGTACCGATCTCCCGGCCGTGGCTCGGCTCTTGGAGGCTCAGTGGGGCGACGACGGGAAGCTGCTGCTGCGCGGTTACGCGTACATCCGCAATCTGCCGGCTGCGGCTCCGCGCCACTCGCTGAAGGTGGGCATGGTGCGCGCGACCCGCGGTCAGCATCTGCGGACGGTGCCGGTACGGAACGTTTCCGCACCCGAGGCGACCATCAACTCCGGTCAGCAGTTGCACAGTTACGACCACTCGGGTTTCGAGTTGATCCTCGACCCGCATCGGCTTCGGCTCGGCGGCTGGCTGGTGGGCATGATGGTGGCAGCTCATGGCACGGTCCGCCGGGTGGCCGTGCGGGCCGTGGAGGCGGGGTCCGTACAGCCGCTCGTCCATGACCTGGGCGAGGGGCGGCGGGCGGTGCTCGACTACCTGGACGGGCGGCTGAGGCTGACCCTGACGCAGCTGCCGGCCCGGTGCGAGGACCGCCGCATCGGCGAGGAGCTGGAGCTGACCGGCCGGCTGTACGGGGGCGCCCGGCCGAAGGCCCTGGTGCTGACCTGCGAAGGGGTGGCGGACGAGGAGTTCGGCCACCCGGTCGAGTGCCGGGCCGACGGCCGTTTCACGGTACGGATTCCGCTCACCGACCTCGTCGCGATGGCGGCCGCACCACAGGCACCGCACCGGGCGCCCCGCGAGGTCGAACCGGAGCCCGGCGGGCGGTGGCGGGCGCGGCTGGTACTGGCGGACGGGTCGAGGGTGCCGCTGGCCGCGGCCCCGGAGGCGGCGCCGCCGGTCGTGGCCGATGCGGCGGGCGAGCTGGTGCTGGACCTGAGCGGGCAGCCGTTCGTGGACGGGGCGGCTTGGACATCGGACGGTGCGCTGCGGGTGGAGGGGGTGACCGGCGCCGGGACGGGCGCACGGGAGGAGGAGGGCCCGGCCCACCTCGTACTGCGGCACGAGGCACTGCGCGAGACGGTGACGGTCCCCGTCACACACGAGAAGCCGCGCGCGGCAACGTACGGGGAAGCACCCGCAGGGGTGCCCGAAGGGGCTTACGAGGGGCGGCGCTTCACCGCGTTCCTCGCGCCCTCGGTGGCCGCGGGGCTGCACGAGGGCCGCTGGGACGCGTATCTGGGCGGCCGGCCGGTCCGTGTGCTGACCGCACTGACCGCCCGTCTGCCGCTCCGCCGCACGGGGGCGGACTCCACGGCCCCCGCACCCGGCCGGGAGTTCGCCCTGGACCGCAGGTTCGGCGACCGGCTGACCGTGCAGGCCGGACCGGTACTCGCGGTCGCCGAGCGGGGTGCGTACCGCCGGGCCGAACTGCGCGGCACGCACTACCCGGCCCGGCGCGCGCTGCCGCTGCGGGACGCCGTCCTCTACACGGGCGGCGCCTCACCGCGCGCCGTCCACGCCGAACTCCTGCGCCGGGGCGTGGAATCGGAGCACCTCTGGGTCACGGACGGGCTCCACGGGCACATCCCGTCCGCCGTCGTCCCGGTCATCGAGCACAGCGCCGCCTGGTACGAGGCGCTGGCGCGGTCCCGCCGGATCGTCACCGCCGACCAGCTGCCCGAGTGGTTCGAGCGGCGGCCCGGCCAGACCGTCGTGCAGACCTGGCACGGCACCCCGCTCGGTCGCTTCGGTACGGATCTGGGCGGCACCCTGTACGCCGACCACCACCAGCTCGCCTCGCTGCCGCGCCGGGCGGCCCAATGGTCCGTCCTGGTCTCCCCCAGCCGCCACTCCACCCCGCTGCTGCGCCGCGCTCTCGGCTACGGGGGCGAGGTCCTGGAGGCGGGTTCCCCCGCCAACGACCTGCTCTTCTCGGCCGACCGGGCCAAGACCGCCGAGCGGGTACGGCGCAGGCTCGGCATCCCGGACGGCCGCCGGGTCGTGCTGTACGCGCCGACCTACCGTGACCAGCTGGCCCACCCGTCCGGCACCGGTGGCGAGCAGCCCCGCTACCGCTGGGATCCGGCGCTCGACCTGGCAGCGCTGGCGAGGTCCCTCGGCGACGGCCACACCGTGCTGGTGCGGCGCCATCCGCAGGTGACCGGAAGCGTGCCCGAGGGACACGGAGTACGCGACGTGTCGGCGCACCCGGACACCGCGGAGCTGCTGCTGATCGCCGATGTACTGGTCACGGACTATTCGGGACTGATGTTCGACTACGCGCACACGGGCCGTCCGATGCTCTTCCACACCTACGACCTGGAGCACTACCGCGACACGGTGCGCGGTTTCTGTCTGGACTTCGAGACCCGGGCGCCGGGGCCGCTGCTGGTCGGCACGGACGAGATCGCCGGGGTCCTGCGCGACGCCGGCGCCCTGACCGCGTCGGCGGCCCGGCACGCGGAGGCGTACGAGAGTTTCCGCCGGGACTTCTGCGACCTGGACGACGGCGGGGCGGCGGCGCGGGTCGCGGACCGGCTGCTCGCCGAGGGCTAGTACCTACCCGGCCCGGTTCTTGAGTGCGGCGACGGCGGATGCCGCCAGGTCGTCGAGATAGCCCTTGGGCAGCGGGGTGCGGACGACGGCGAGCCGCCAGTAGAGCGGGCCGACGATCAGGTCCAGCGCACGGTCCGGGTCGCTGTCCTCGGGCAGCTCGCCGCGCGCCACGGCGTCGCGTACGACGACGGCGGCAATGCCCTGATGCGGGTCCAGCAGGGCGGCCTTGATCGTCTCGGAGATCTCCGGGCTACGGGCCGCCTCGACCAGCAGGTCCGGAATGACCTGCGAGGCGACGGGGTGGCGCAGGGCGTAGGAGGCGAGTTCCAGTACGGCGCGGACATCCCCGTGCAGCGAACCGGTCGCCGGGGCAGGCATGCCCTGGACGGCGACGGCGGAGACCAGGTCGAGGACCAGGGCCAGCTTGGACTTCCAGCGGCGGTAGACGGCGGTCTTGCCGACACCCGCGCGCCGGGCGATGCCCTCGATCGACATCCGGGCGAAGCCCACCGCGGCCAGCTCCTCGAAGACGGCGCTGCGAATCGCATCGGTGACGTCCTCGCGCAGCACAGCGGCTCCGGCGGGGACACGGCGGCGGGTTCCCGGGTCGGTGGTCATGACCGAATCATAGTCCGTAACGACGAAACGGTTGCGTTGCGACGTGGATGCGCCCTACTCTCGACGTTGCGACGATACGGTGCCGTCCCGTCGGTCGTCGTGTTCCTGCCCTCCCGTCGAAAGCGATCGTGGTGAGCCAGACAACAACCCCAGCGGCCCCGGCCGACACCCCTGCCGGTGCGCCCCTCCCGGTGTACGCACCGGGCGAGCTCGCCGCGCTCGCCGCCCGGCACGGACTGACCATGAGCGGGGCCCGGCCCACGCTGGGCGCGTACATCCGGCAGCTGTGGGGGCGGCGGCACTTCATCACGGCGTTCGCCACCGCCAAGCTGACCGCCCAGTACAGCCAGGCGAAGCTCGGCCAGATCTGGCAGATCATGACCCCGCTGCTGAACGCGACGGTCTACTACTTCATCTTCGGCGTCCTGATGAACACGAAGCGCAACGTCGAGGACTTCGTTCCGTTCCTCGTCACCGGCGTGTTCATCTGGACCTTCACCAGCAGCTCGATCACCGCGGGCACCCGTGCGATCAGCGGCAACCTCGGCCTGGTCCGGGCCCTGCACTTCCCGCGCGCCTCGCTGCCGATCGCGCTGGCCCTGCAGCAGCTCCAGCAGCTGCTGTTCTCGCTGGGCGCGCTGGTGCTGATCCTGGTGGGGTTCGGGCAGTTCCCCAGGCCGTCCTGGCTGCTGGCGATTCCGGCGCTGTTCCTGCAGGCAGTGTTCAACACCGGTGTCTCCATGGTGGTGGCACGGCTGGCCGCCCGGACGCCGGACATCGCCCAGCTGATGCCGTTCATCCTGCGCACCTGGATGTACGCCTCGGGCGTCATGTGGAGCGTGGACACGATGCTCAAGGGCGACCGGGTTCCGCACTTCGTGATGGTGATGCTGGAGTGCAATCCGGCGGCCGTCTTCATCGACCTGATGCGGTTCGCGCTCATCGACAGCTTCGGCGCGTCCCATCTGCCGCCGCATGTGTGGGCGATCGCCGCGGGCTGGGCGCTCGTGTGCGGCGTGGGCGGATTCGTGTACTTCTGGCAGGCGGAGGAGCGGTACGGACGTGGCTGACAACAACGAGCGGGTGCCGACCGTCGTCGTGGACGACGTGCACATCACGTACAAGGTCAATGGCGCCCGTACCGGAAAGGGCAGCGCCACATCGGCGCTCAGCCGGATCGTCTCGCGCCGGCAGTCCCCCGGAGTGCGCGAGGTGCACGCCGTGAAGGGGGTGAGCTTCGCCGCGTACAAGGGCGAGGCCATCGGCCTGATCGGTTCCAACGGCTCGGGGAAGTCGACGCTGCTGAAGGCGATCGCCGGACTGCTGCCCGCGACGAAGGGCCGGGTGCACACCCAGGGCCAGCCCTCGCTGCTCGGGGTGAACGCGGCGCTGATGAGCGATCTGACCGGCGAGCGCAACGTCGTGCTCGGCGGCCTCGCCATGGGCATGACGCGAGCCCAGATCCGCGAGCGCTACCAGGGGATCGTCGACTTCTCCGGCATCAACGAGAAGGGCGACTTCATCACCCTGCCGATGCGGACGTACTCCTCCGGAATGGGCGCGCGGCTGCGCTTCTCGATCGCGGCCGCCAAGAGCCATGACGTCCTCCTGATCGACGAGGCGCTGTCCACCGGCGACGCCAGGTTCCAGCGACGCAGCAAGGAACGGATCATGGAGCTGCGCAAGGAGGCCGGCACGGTCTTCCTGGTCAGCCACAGCAACAAGTCGATCACCGAGACCTGCGACCGGGCGATCTGGCTGGAGGCGGGGACGCTGCGGATGGACGGCCCGGCGGACGAGGTCGTGGCCGAGTACGAGAAGTTCACCGGCAAGAAGTAGCGGCGCGGGCGGCGGGCCGGGGAGAGCGGCCGGAACGGTCGGGGCGATAAACTCCCGTGCCGCACAACGGGGTTGTCCGGACACCGCTCAGGGGGGCACATGCAGGACGGCGTACCGGGACCGCTGCGGGCGGACGATCCGCGGGAGATCTCCGGTTACGTCCTGCGGGGCCGGGTGGGCGAGGGCGGGATGGGCACGGTCTATCTCTCGCACTCCCGGGGCGGCCAGCCCGTCGCGCTGAAGGTGATCCGCCGGGCCACGAGCCGCCCGCGTACCCCACCACCCTGCCGCCGCCCGCGCCCGGCCCGGCGGCGCCCGCCTCGAAGTCCCGCGGGCCACTGCGGATCGCGGCGGCCGCCGGGGCGGCGCTGCTGCTGGTCGCGGGAACGTGGATGATCGCCACCCGCGGCAACGACAAGGGCGGCGACACCTCGCACGCCGACAGCTCGCACAGCGACCGGCCCTCGTCCCCGCAGCCCGATCCGAAATCGTCGGACTCCGCCTCGCCCGGATCATCCGCGCAGCAGAGCAGCTACGAGGTGATCTTCAAGGACCGCCCGTTCGCGCTGCGGGCACCGGCCGAGCCGAGTGTCATCGGAATCGATCTCGACGAGCCTCGGGTCGCGGGCCCCGCCGAATTCACCGACGGGGACGACGAGCTGCAGCTGAGCGAAGTATCGGGCGGCAGCTGGGAATTCCGCACACCGATGGGCAAGAGCACCGGACCGGCCCCCGAACAGTGCCTGCAGGGCTCGCAGTCGGATGTGCTGCCGTCCGAGATCAGGGAGAAGGAGCTCCAGCGCGGCCAGACCCTGCCGGTGGGCACCCGTCTTTGCACGGTGACGTCCGACGGCAATCTCGCCATGCTGAAGATCACCAAGGTGGAAAAGCGTGCCACCAACGATCTGCCGGACTACTTCACCGAACTCACCCTGTGGCAGCAGTAGATATCGAGCGCGTCCGGCGATCGGGGGCGGGGCGGGGGGGGGGGCCCCCCCCCCCCCC
>NZ_JBHVWS010000018.1:92070-151217 GCF_042882185.1 Streptomyces sp. NPDC058239 | reverse complement strand
GGGCTGCGGCCGCCCCCCTTCCGGACGGCCCGTCCTCTGGGGGCCCCCCCCTACCGCTACCCATCGGGGGCGCCCCACTTTCATGTGCGTGCACCGTACGGGTCAGGGACCCTGTGTACCGCCGTTGGTCTGACCGCCGCGGCCACCGGTGTTCCCGCCGATCAGGTCCGGCGGGATGCTCATGCCGGGGAACGGATTCTTGTCCCCGGGCTTCTTGCCGGGCTTGTTGCCCCCGGGACCCGGCCTGCCATGGTCCTCGTCATCGCCACGGTCCTCGCCATCGCCGTGCCGTTCCGGCGGGTCCGGGATGTTGACGGTGTTGAAGGCGGGGGCGGTTACTCCATTGAGGGCGCCCGTCATCGCGTCACGCCAGATCGGTCCGGGGACCTGTCCGCCGTACACCTTGTCCTGGTACACGCCGCCGATGGTGATGCGCTCCATCTCGACGCTCTGGGACGGGCTGCCGACCCAGACCGCGCCGGACATGTTCGGCGTGTAGCCGACGAACCAGGCGTTCTTACGGGCGTCGGTCGTACCGGTCTTGCCCGCGTTGTCGCGGCTCTGGAGGCCGGCCTCCTGACCGGTACCGGAGTCGACCACGCCGCGCAGCAGGGTGTTGATGGTGTCCGCCGTGGTCTGCGACATCGCCTGCGAGCAGGTGGTCTTCGGTATGGGCAGCGAGGTGCCGTCCGCCGTGTTCACCGACTCGATGGCGATCGGTGTGCAGTACGTACCGCGGTTGGCGAAGGCGGCGTAGGCACTGGCCATCGTCAGCGGCGACAGGCCATTGGAACCGAGGGTCAGTGTGGACGGGTTCTGCGGCAGCTTGGTGCCGTCGCCCTGCACTATGCCCAGCTTGTCGGTCATCTTCGAGACGGGACACATGCCGATGTCCTGGAGCATCTGCACGAAGTAGGTGTTGACGGACTTCTCCATCGCCACCTTCAGCGGGTACGGCCCCTTCTCGGACTCGCTCTCGTTCTCCAGGTGATACTTCGGCACGCCGTCGTTGACCCACGGCTTCCCGCAGGACTGCACCGTGTCCGGGTAGTCCATCTCGTACGGGGAGGGGTAGGTCTGCGTGGCCGGCTTGCCGCCCTCTATGGCCGCGGCGGCAAGGAACGGCTTGAACGTCGAACCGGTGGGGAAGCCGTAGTTCGAGCCGCCCATGCTCTTGTTGACCGAGTAGTTGTACTGGGTCTCGTTGGACCCGAAGCCGTACGGCTTGGACTGGCCCATTCCCATGATCTTGCCGGTGCCCGGCTGGACCAGTGTCACGGCCGTCGCGACCTTGTCCGACTTGTACACATGGCTCTTGATCGAGTTCTGCACCGACTGCTGGGACTGCGGGTCGAGCGTCGTCCGGACCGTCAGGCCGCCCCGGTTCCAGATCTTGGCCCGGTCCTCCTTGGTCTTGCCGAAGACCGGGTCGGAGAGGAAGACCTGGCGTACGTAGTCGCAGAAGAAGCCGGCGCCACTGACGGCCGTGATGCAGCCGTTCTGCGGCTTCTGTACCTTCAGCTTGATCGGGTTCGACTTCGCCTTGTCGGCCTCGGCCTGCGAGATGTCACCGACCTCGGCCATGCGTTGGAGCACGGTGTTGCGGCGCTTGGTCGCCTCGGCGGTGTCGTTGACCGGGTCGTAGCGGCTCGGCGACTGCACGATGCCGGCCAGCAGCGCGGACTCCTCCAGCGTCAGGTCCTTCGCGTGCTTGGAGAAGTAGCGCTGCGAGGCGGCCTCGACGCCGTACGCCTGCTGCCCGAAGAAGGTGATGTTCAGGTAGTTCGTCAGGATGCGCTTCTTGCCGAGCTTCTCCTCGACCTGGATCGCGTACTTCAGCTCCTGGATCTTGCGGCCCATGGTCTGCTGAGTTGCCTGCGCGACCTTGTCCGGGTCGTCGCCTGCCTCCTCGACGAAGACGTTCTTCACGTACTGCTGCGTGAGGGTCGAGGCGCCCTGCGCGGTCCCGCCCTCCTGCACATTGCGGTTCAGTGCGCGCAGGATGCCCTTGAGGTCGATCGCCCCGTGCTCGTAGAAGCGGGCGTCCTCGATCGCCACGATCGCCTTCTGCATGTACGGCGAGATGTCCTTCAGCTCGACCACCGTGCGGTCGCGCGAATAGACGGAGGCGATCATTCCGCCCTTGCTGTCCAGGATCGTGGTGCGCTGGCTCAGCGGTGGAGTGCGGAGATTGGCCGGGATCTCGTCGAATCCCTCGACCGTCCCCTTGGTGGCGAGACCCAGTGCTCCGGCGGCCGGCAGCGCGATGCCCGCGAGCACAACTCCGGAAAGTGCGGCGACACCGAGGAACTTGGCGGCCTGCTGGGTCGTCGTGAGACCCCCGCCCGAGCGCTTCTTTGGCATGGGGGCAGCCTACGTTCTCATTCGCCGGACACACGTATATGCCTTGGCCTAAGCTGCTCACAACTGTCACAGCAGTCCCGTTGCGTATCAACCCCCGTGCACGATTCGGCCACGAGTTCAGGCACTCCCGAATTCGCCTCCTGTGTCATCGAACGTCCGTTGTGATCCAGGTGAACTGTCCCGATTCTGCTGGGATGTTCAGGTATGTCCTCACCTCACTCCCCTGGGTGATCTGCCGCATACGCATAGTCCGTTCGGGCCATTCAAGATTGGGCCCGAAGGGGGTGTTGTGCTGTCGCTGCCTTCCGTAACGTCCTCAACTGGCAGCGGTGAATATGCCGCTACCGCCGTGGGGGAGCCTCGATTCGGGAGAGGACGGCGCCGTGATGGGCTGGGTAACCGACTGGAGTGCGCAGGCAGCCTGCCGCACTACCGATCCGGATGAACTGTTCGTACAAGGGGCAGCGCAGAACAGGGCCAAGGCGGTGTGCACCGGATGCCCGGTGCGGACCGAGTGCCTGGCCGATGCGCTGGACAATCGCGTCGAATTCGGCGTATGGGGCGGAATGACGGAGCGGGAGCGCCGCGCACTGCTGCGCAGGCGGCCGACTGTCACGTCCTGGCGCCGGCTGCTGGAGACCGCGCGCAGCGAGTACGAGCAGTCCACGGGCATCCTGCCCGTGGCGATCGAGCTGGACGACGACGAACTGCACGAGAGGTACGCCGCGGTGGGATAGAGCGGACGGGCGGCTACGCAGCTCCGGCCGGGGCGGAACCGGTCGCGAGCCGGTCCCCGATGGCCCGAAGCCCCGCGAGGTCATGTACGTCACCGGGCAGCGCGGCCACTTGGGTCACGGCGACCTCGGGGTGCAGCGCGGTGAAGCGGTCGCGTGTGCGCTGTTCGCGCGCGACCACCTGCATCCGTTCCGCGTGCAGCCGCAACAGACCTGCGGTCAGTTGCTCGACGGAAGCGGCCTCGGTCCTGGTCGCGGCTTCGGGATCTGGCTCGCGGTCTTCGATGGCCTCGTGCTCGGAAGGATCGGGATCGGCAACGGCTTCGGGAGAGGCGACCGACCAGTCGGCCGGGTCACGAAGTCCAGCCTTCCCGGCCGTCTGATCCACAATGCCGACCCCGTCAAGATTTTCTGCGGCCGCAAGTGCGAGCTCGGCGGAGAGCCGGGCGGCGTCGCTGCCATGGACGCGGTTGAGCACCAGACCGGCCAGCGGCATTTCCTCCGCGGCCAGCCGTTCCACGAAGTACGCCGCCTCGCGCAGCGCGTCCCGCTCCGGTGTCGCGACGACGAGGAACGCCGTACCGGGCGCCTGCAGCAGTTTGTACGTGGCGTCGGCCCGGGTGCGGAAGCCGCCGAACATGGTGTCCATCGCCGCCACGAAGGTCTGTACGTCGCGCAGAAACTGACCGCCGAGCAACTTGCCGAGGGTGCCGGTCATCATTGACATGCCCACGTTGAGGAATTTCATCCCTGCCCGGCCGCCCATCTTCGCCGGGGCCATCAGCAACTTGATGAACTTTCCGTCCAGGAACGAACCGAGCCGCTTGGGTGCGTCCAGGAAGTCCAGCGCGGAGCGCGACGGCGGGGTGTCGACGATGATCAGGTCCCACTCGTTGCGCGCGCGCAGCTGCCCGAGCTTCTCCATCGCCATGTACTCCTGTGTGCCCGCGAAACCGGCCGACAGGGACTGGTAGAAGGGGTTCTCCAGGATCGCGCGGGCCCGCTCGCCGTCCGCGTGCGCCTCGACGATCTCGTCGAAGGTCCGCTTCATGTCGAGCATCATGGCGTGCAGTTCACCGGCGCCCTCGCCGTCGATGCCCGACACCCGGCGCGGGATGTTGTCCAGCGAGTCGATGCCCATGGACTGGGCGAGCCTGCGCGCCGGGTCGATGGTGAGGACGACGACCTTACGGCCGCGCTCGGCCGCCCGTACGCCCAGTGCCGCGGCGGTCGTGGTCTTGCCGACCCCGCCCGAACCGCAGCACACGACGATCCGGATGCCGGGGTCGCCGAGCAGTGCGTCGGTGTCCAGCGCGGGTGCGGGTGCGGTGGCCCTGCCTGCGGCCGAGTCCGTGTCTGTCGCCGCGTCCGCGTCCGTGCTCTGTGTCATGTACCCACCCCTTGTCCCACCCCTTCGCCCACCCCGTCACCCACGCCCTGCTTGCGGAGTTCGGTCGCCAGGTCGTAGAGCCCGGCCGGGTCCATGCCCTCGCCGATCAGCGGGAGTTCGTACCCCGGCAGCTCCAGGCCCGCGAGCACCTCGCGCTGCTCGCGCTCCAGCTCGACCCGCTGGGCATGCTCGGCCGCCTGCTCGACCAGGGGGCGTACGAGCCCCGCGGAGCCGGTCACGCCCGCCCGGGTCAGCGCTTTGGCGATCTCCTTGCGGCGGCCGCCCGCGGCGGTGCGCAGCGCGTCCTCGTCCAGCAGATGCGGGCGCACCATGTTCACGATGACCCGGCCGACCGGCAGTTCGGCGGCCCGCAGCTCCGCGATGCCGTCCGCGGTCTCCTGGACCGGCATCTCCTCGAGCAGTGTCACCAGATGGACAGCCGTTTCCGGGGACTTCAGCACCCGCATCACGGCCTGCGCCTGATTGTGTATCGGGCCGATCCTGGCCAGCCCCGCCACCTCGTCGTTCACATTGAGGAAGCGGGTGATGCGTCCGGTGGGCGGGGCGTCCATGATCACGTAGTCGTAGACGTACCGGTTCTGCTTGTCCTTGCGGCGTACGGCTTCGCAGGCCTTGCCGGTCAGCAGCACGTCCCGTACACCGGGCGCGATCGTGGTGGCGAAGTCGATCGCGCCGAGCTTCTTGAGCGCCCGGCCCGCGCTGCCGAGCTTGTAGAACATCTGGAGATAGTCGAGAAGGGCGCGTTCGGCGTCGATCGCGAGGGCGTACACCTCGCCGCCGCCCGGCGCGACGGCGATCTTGCGTTCCTCGTACGGAAGGGACTCCGTCTCGAAGAGCTGGGCGATGCCCTGCCTGCCCTCGACCTCCACGAGGAGGGTCCGCCTGCCCTCGCTCGCGAGGGCGAGCGCGAGGGCGGCGGCGACCGTGGTCTTACCGGTACCACCCTTGCCGCTGACGACCTGGAACCTGCTCACGTATTCGAGCCTAACCAGTCGGGCCGCGGGCTACGCACGAGGCTGCGCGTGCCAGGCATTACAGTCGGGCCATGACCAAGTGGGAATACGCGACCGTGCCCCTTCTCGTGCACGCGACCAAGCAGATTCTGGACACCTGGGGCGAGGACGGCTGGGAGCTGGTCCAGGTCGTTCCCGGCCCGAACAACCCCGAGCAGCTCGTGGCCTACCTGAAGCGGGAGAAGGCGTAGTGGCGGGCGCCGTCGAGGCGAAGCTCGCCGAGCTCGGGCTGACGCTGCCGGACGTCGTGCCGCCGCTGGCCTCGTACCAGCCGGCCGTGCAGTCGGGGGTGTACGTGTACACCTCCGGCCAACTCCCGATGGTGGACGGCAAGCTCGCCGTCACCGGCAAGGTCGGTGCGGAGGTCACGCCCGACGAGGCCAAGGAACTGGCGAAGACCTGCGCGCTCAACGCGCTGGCCGCCGTGAAGTCCGTCGCGGGCGACCTGGACCGGATCGCGCGAGTCGTGAAGGTCGTGGGCTTCGTCGCCTCGGCATCCGACTTCACCGGGCAGCCCGCCGTGATCAACGGCGCCAGCGAGCTGCTGGGCGCGGTCCTCGGCGACAAGGGCGTGCACGCGCGCAGCGCGGTGGGCGTCGCGGTGCTGCCGCTGGACGCGCCGGTGGAGGTCGAGGTCCAGGTCGAGCTGGTCGGGGCCTGAGCCGTAGGTCTGCTGCGGGTGGTCCGTCGGCCCGGGCCGTGCGTCTGCCGCGGGTCGCAGGCGGCCGTCGCCGTTGGGGCCGCTGCGGTCCTCGGGGCCGGGCTGAACAGTACGCCCGCCGTGGTCCTTGGGCGATCGCTGCCGTCCGCTGTCGATTCTCTGATCCCGTCCGGTCGTGATGACCGGGCGGGATCATGTGTGTACGGGGCATGTACGGATCAACGTGCCTCTCGAACATCGTCGCGGTTCCGGATAGCCTCCGGCCATGTCCAATGGTCAGTGGTACCCACCGGAATGGCCCGGCCGGATCCGGGCACTCGCCGCAGGCGAGCTGACGGCCGCGACTCCGAAGCGGGCCGCCACCGTGATGCTGCTCCGGGATCCTGCCGCTGACACCGGGGGCGGCCCCGCCGTCCACATGCTGCGCCGCCGCGCCTCCATGGCCTTTGCCGGCGGGGCGTACGCCTATCCGGGTGGCGGGGTCGACCCGCGCGACGACGACCGGCTCGTCGGCTGGGCCGGACCCGCGCTGGAGAGCTGGGCCGAGCGGCTCGGCGTCGATACACCGGCCGAGGCGCAGGCCATCGTCTGCGCGGCGGTCCGTGAGACGTACGAGGAGGCGGGTGTCCTCCTCGCCGGCCCGACCGCCGACACAGTCGTCAGCGACACCACCGGCGCCGACTGGGAGGCCGACCGCGAGGCACTGGTCGCCCGCGAGCTTTCCTTCGCCGAGTTCCTGGACCGGCGCGGTCTGGTGCTGCGCTCCGATCTGCTGGGTGCCTGGGCGCGCTGGATCACCCCCGAGTTCGAACCGCGCCGCTACGACACCTGGTTCTTCGTCGCCGCGCTGCCCGAGGGCCAGCGCACCCGCAACGTCTCCACGGAGGCCGACCGCACGGTGTGGACAGCGCCCGGAGAGGCCGCCGACGGGTACGACAGGGGCGAGTTGCTGATGATGCCGCCGACCGTGTCGACGTTGCGGGCGCTCAGGCCGTACGGGACAGCCGCCGAGGCCCTGAAGGCGGCGGATTCCCAGGACCTCACCCCCGTACTGGCACAGGCGCGGCTGGAGGGTGACGAGTTGGTGCTGAGCTGGCCGGGACACGACGAGTTCACCAAACACATCCCGAGCGGGCCGACAGGCGCAGGTGGCGCGGGAGGTGAAGCCGTATGAGCGACGCGGCCGCGCTGCCCGGCCAGCCACGCGGCGGGGTGCTGTCCGGCCCCGCCACCACCCGTACCGTCAACGTCCTCGCCCCCAACGCCTCGGCGATGACGCTGGACGGCACCAACACCTGGATCGTCGCCGAGCCCGACTCCGACCTCGCGGTCGTCATCGACCCGGGCCCGCTGGACGACACACATCTGCTGGCCGTCATCGACACGGCCGAGCGGGCGGGCCACCGGATCGCGCTGACCCTGCTCACCCACGGGCACCCGGACCATGCGGAGGGCGCGGCGCGCTTCGCCGAGCTGACCCGTACCGAGGTGCGCGCCCTGGACCCGGCGCTGCGCCTCGGAGGCGAGGGACTGACCACGGGCGATGTGATCACCACTGGGGGCCTGGAGCTGCACGTCGTGCCGACTCCCGGGCACACCGCGGACTCGCTCTCCTTCCATCTGCCCGCCGACCGGGCGGTGCTGACGGGGGACACGATCCTCGGACGCGGCACCACGGTCGTCGCGCATCCGGACGGGCGGCTCGGCGACTACCTCGACTCGCTGCGGAGGCTGCGTTCGCTGACGGTCGACGACGGCGTGCACACGGTGCTGCCGGGGCACGGCCCGGTGCTGGAGGACGCGCAGGGCGCGGTCGAGTTCTACCTCGCACACCGCGCGCACCGGCTGGCCCAGGTGGAGACGGCGGTCGAGGCCGGACACCGGACGGCATCGGAGGTGGTGGCACAGGTGTACTCGGACGTGGACCGGTCCCTGTGGCCCGCGGCGGAACTCTCGGTTCTGGCGCAGCTGGAGTACCTGAGCGAGCACGGGTTGATCTAGGACGGTACGGATATGCCGCAAGGCCCCGCCGTGCGGCAGGGCCTTGCGTACGGAGATGGCGTCCGGTCGAGGCCGACCGGCAGGCCGGCTAGCGGGACCGCTTGGCCAGGCGCTCCACGTCCAGCAGGATCACGGCGCGCGCCTCCAGACGCAGCCAGCCGCGTCCGGCGAAGTCGGCGAGCGCCTTGTTGACCGTCTCGCGGGAGGCGCCGACCAGCTGGGCCAGCTCTTCCTGGGTCAGGTCGTGGACGACATGGATGCCTTCCTCGGACTGGACGCCGAAGCGGCGCGACAGGTCGAGGAGGGCGCGGGCGACACGGCCCGGTACGTCCGAGAAGACCAGATCGGACATCTGGTCGTTGGTCTTGCGCAGTCGGCGGGCGACGGCGCGCAGCAGGGCCGTGGCCACCTCGGGGCGGGCGTTCAGCCAGGGCTGAAGGTCGCCGTGGCCGAGGCCGAGGAGCTTGACCTCGGTCAGCGCGGTCGCGGTGGCGGTGCGCGGGCCCGGGTCGAAGAGCGACAGCTCACCGATCAGCTCGCCGGGGCCGAGGACCGCCAGCATGTTCTCGCGTCCGTCGGGGGAGGTGCGGTGGAGCTTCACCTTGCCCTCGGTGACCACATAGAGGCGGTCGCCCGGGTCGCCCTCGTGGAAGAGCGCGTCGCCGCGTGCGAGGGTCACCTCACTCATCGAGGCGCGGAGCTCCGCGGCCTGCTCATCATCGAGCGCCGCGAAAAGCGGGGCGCGCCGCAGAACGTCGTCCACGAGTTCTCTCCTTGTCGGCCTGTTCAGGGAACCGTGGTCCCCATCATGCCGGACGGTAAAACAGTGCGATCAATCACAAACCAGTTTGACGCACGGGCGTGCCGAACCGTGAGGCAGGGGGCTGATTGGGGGTGGATGCGCGGTGACCGGGGCGGATGTCAGCGCGTGGCTCTAGGCTGGCCGGGTGTCCAAATCGCCGGTGAGAGCGCAGGCCAAGGGGGCTGATGGGGTGCCGGAAGGCCGTGATTCCGCTGTGGGCGAACAGGCTGCGAGTCGCCCGAAAAAAGCAACAAAACGCCCTGTGGGCGAGCAGGTCCAGAGGGCCGGAGCGAAGACCGCAGCGAAGCCCGCGTCGAGGTCCGCCGCGCGGGCCGCAGCCCAGTCCACCGCGAAGGCCACCGTGAAACCCGCGAAATCCGGAGCAAAGCCCGGTGTGAAACCGGAATCGCATCTGGCGATGGTTCGTCGTGCCCGCAGGATCAACCGTGAGCTCGCCGAGCTCTACCCGTATGCCCACCCCGAGCTGGACTTCAGGAATCCTTTCGAGCTTCTCGTCGCCACGGTCCTCTCCGCCCAGACCACCGATCTGAGGGTCAACCAGACCACCCCCGCCCTCTTCGCCGCCTACCCCACCCCCGAGGACATGGCCGCGGCCGTCCCGGAGGAAATGGAAGAGCTCATTCGGCCGACCGGCTTCTTCCGGGCCAAGACCAAGTCGCTGATAGGCCTCTCCGTGGCGCTCAGGGACAGGTTCGGCGGCGAGGTGCCGGGCCGGCTCGCCGATCTCGTCACGCTTCCGGGCGTCGGCCGCAAGACCGCCAATGTCGTGCTCGGGAATGCCTTCGGCGTACCGGGCATCACGGTCGACACTCATTTCGGGCGCCTGGTCCGCCGCTGGAAGTGGACGGAGCAGGAGGACCCGGAGAAGGTCGAGGCCGAGATCGCCGCGATCTTCCCCAAGAGCGAGTGGACGATGCTCTCGCACCGCGTCGTCTTCCACGGCCGCCGCATCTGCCATGCCCGCAAGCCCGCCTGCGGCGCCTGTCCGATCGCCCCGCTCTGCCCGGCGTACGGGGAGGGCGAGACGGACCCGGAGAAGGCCAGGAAGCTGCTGAAGTACGAGATGGGCGGTCAGCCCGGGCAGCGGCTGAGCCCGCCGGCGGACTATCCGGGCAAGCCCGCGTCGGCCCTGGGGGCCGACTGACGCACGGCGCTCGCTCCGGAACGAAATGCGTGATGACAGGCGTTGTGAGACGAGGGGTGCCTATGAAGACGCACGAACAGAGCACGCAGAGCACGCACGAACAGAGTGCGGAAGCGGCAGCCGCGCCCGCGGCGGTCAGCCCCGCTGTGGTCAACCCGGCGGCCGTGAGCCCCGCGGCGGCGGTCGCGGCGGCCGCCGCCACCACGGCAGGCGCAGGTCACGACGGAGCCGTCACCGTCACGACCGAGGGCCTGCCCGACTGGCTCGACCCCGTGGCCCGTGCCGCGCGGACGATCGAGCCGGACCAGCTCAGCCGCTTTCTGCCGCCGGAGAGCGGCGCCGGGCGGCAGTCCGCCGTACTCGTACTGTTCGGGGAGGGCGAGCGCGGTCCCGAGCTGCTCCTCATGGAGCGATCCGGAAGCCTGCGTTCCCACGCTGGACAGCCTTCCTTCCCCGGCGGCGCACTGGACCCGGAGGACGGCGACCAAGCCACTACAGGGCCGCTCAGGGCCGCTCTGCGGGAGGCCCGGGAGGAGACCGGCCTCGATCCGCGCGGAGTGCAGCTCTTCGGAGTGCTGCCCCGGCTCTACATCCCCGTGAGCGGCTTCGTCGTGACACCGGTCCTCGGCTGGTGGCGGTCACCGAGCCCGGTCGGCGTCGTCGATCCGGGTGAGACAGCCCGGGTCTTCACCGTCCCCGTGGCGGATCTCACGGACCCGGCCAATCGCGCGACCACGGTCCATCCGAGCGGTCACCGAGGCCCGGCATTTCTGGTCGAATCCGCCTTGGTCTGGGGTTTCACGGCCGGAGTGATCGACCGGATTCTGCACTTCGCGGGCTGGGAGCGCCCGTGGGACACCGCCAAGCAGGTGCCGCTCGACTGGCGCGCATGACAGGCTGACTCCCGTGCTGCGCTGTCCGGCCCTGCCCGGACCCAGTCGAATGAACAGGCCCGACGAATCTGCGAGGCTATAGACGGTGAACGTGCTGGACATCCTGCTGCTGGCCGGCGCCGTGTGGTTCGCGGTCATCGGCTATCGCCAGGGTTTCGTCGTCGGCATCCTGTCGGTGATCGGGTTCCTGGGCGGCGGTCTCGTAGCCGTCTATCTGCTGCCGGTCCTGTGGGACCAGCTGACGAACGGCTCCGAAGTCTCATCGACGGCAGCCATCGTCGCCGTCGTCATCGTGATCGTCTGTGCCTCGGTGGGCCAGGCGTTCACCACCCATCTCGGAAACAAGCTCCGCCGGTACATCACGTGGTCGCCCGCGCGCGCTCTCGATGCCACCGGCGGTGCCCTGGTCAATGTGGTCGCGATGCTGCTGGTCGCCTGGCTGATCGGTTCCGCACTGGCCGGTACCTCCCTGCCCACGCTGGGCAAGGAGGTCCGTAGCTCGTCGGTCCTGCTCGGCATCTCCCGGGTGATGCCGACCCAGGCCTCCACCTGGTTCACGGACTTCTCCTCGGTCCTCGCGCAGAACGGCTTCCCGCAGGTCTTCAGCCCCTTCGCCAACGAGCCGATCACCGAGGTCCGGGCCCCGGACCCGGCGCTGGCCGGCAGCCCCGTGGCAGCCGTCGCCAAGAAGTCCATCGTCAAGGTCGTCGGTACGGCCCCGAGCTGTGGCAAGGTCCTCGAAGGCACCGGTTTCGTCTTCTCCGACCGCCGGGTGATGACCAACGCCCATGTCGTCGGCGGCGTCGACGAGCCGACCGTCCAGATCGGCGGGCAGGGGCGGCTGTACGACGCGAAGGTCGTCCTCTACGACTGGCAGCGCGACATCGCCGTACTCGACGTACCGGACCTCGTCGCGAAGCCGCTGAAGTTCACCGACACCGATCACGACGCCGACACCGGGAACAGCGCCATCGTCGCGGGCTTCCCGGAGAACGGCTCGTACGACGTACGGGCCGCGCGGGTCCGGGGCCGTATCGACGCCGACGGACCGGACATCTACCACCGGGGCACTGTCCGCCGCGATGTGTACTCGCTCTTCGCGACCGTCCGTCAGGGCAACTCCGGCGGACCGCTGCTGACCCCCGACGGCAAGGTGTACGGAGTCGTCTTCGCGAAGTCGCTCGACGACCCCGATACCGGCTATGCGCTGACGGCCGACGAGATCCGCCAGGACATCGCGCACGGCCGCACCGCCAACCAGCAGGTCGACAGCCAGGCGTGCGCCCTCTAGAGCCTGCCCGGCCCTGATCCGCCGGACACGCCCTGGGCGTGCTGCCCCGCGGCAGCCGGGAGAGCCGTGGAAGTCCCGCCCGGCCGGTGAACGCTCACCGGCCGGCCGGGGCGGACGTCATCCGCGTGGATGGCGCAGCCGCGCCGAGACCCAGCGGGCCCGACGGCGCAGAATGCGCGGAATACCGAGCCGGGGATCATGCAGAACTTGCATATCGTGCACCCGGTCCTGGGGGCCGCCCCCCTCATGAGTGCTCGGACTCGCCGTGGCGGTCGAGCGACGGTTGCGTGCTGTGTCACCGAAGTCGTGCGTCCAGCCCATACCCCGACGTCTGCCCGTGCCTCATGGTCGGTAACCGCCCATCCGCCAGCCAATTGGCCTATGCGCCGGGCAATTGGCTGTTCGTCGGACAACTGTGCCCGTACGGCTACCGGTCGGGCTCGGGATCCTTGAGCCAGTTGATGAGTTCGGCCGAGAACCCGCCCGGATCCTCCTCGTGGGGGAAGTGCCCCAGACCGTCGAAAAGTCGCCAACGGTACGGTGCTTCGACGTACTCGCCGGACCCCGCCGCGCTCCGCGTACGGATCGCCGGATCGAGTGAACCGTGAAGGTGCAGTGTGGGTACCCGCACCGGTCGCTTCATGCGCCGGTTGAACTGGATTCCGTCCGGACGGGCCAGGGAGCGCACCATCCAGCGGTACGGCTCGATCGAGCAGTGCGCCGTCGACGGGATGCACATCGCGCGCCGGTAGACGTCGACCGCCGCATCGTCGGGGAACTCAGGGGTGCGGGGACCCGCCCAGTCACGGATCAGCCGGCCCACCAACGCCGCGTCGTCCGCGACGAGCTGACGCTCCGGCACCCACGGGCGCTGGAAGCCCCAGATGTATGAGCCCGCGCGGGACTGCGCGAAGTCGGAGAGCATCGAGGATCGCCAGCGGCGCGGATGCGGCATCGAGGAGACCACGAGGCGGCGCACCAGCTTCGGCCGCATCACCGCGGCCGTCCAGGCGAGGTAGCCACCCATGTCGTGGCCGACCAGGGCGGCGTCCGGTTCGCCGAGCGAGCGGATCACGCCGGTGATGTCGAGCGCCAGGTTGGCGGGGTCGTAACCCCGGGGCGTACGGTCACTGCCGCCGACCCCGCGCAGGTCCATCGCCACGGCCCGGAAACCGGCGTCGGCCAGTGCGGTGAGCTGATGGCGCCAGGTCCACCAGAACTGCGGGAAGCCGTGCAGCAGCAGTACCAGCGGCCCCTCGCCGAGCTCGGCGATGTGGAAGCGGGCGCCGTTGGCCGCCACGTCCCGGTGGGTCCACGGCCCGTCGAGCCGTACGGGCCCACCGGAGCCGGCCGGGCCGGAGGAACTCGGCAGGCCGGAGAAGCCTGAGTGGCCGGTCGAGCCCGAGGAGCCGACCGGGCCCGCCTGGCCGTTCGGGCTTTCCCGGCCTTCCGGGCCTGCCTGACCTTCCGGGCCTACTGGGCCGGATGCACTGGAATCGGGGACCGTCATGTGGACGAGCGTGCCACAGCGGACGCCTTGTCCTGGACCGAAGACTTCTCCAGGGCCTTGTCCGCCGGCGTGCTGCCCACGGCGGCCGGACGGCTCGCCCCCGCCGTGACAGCGGGCCGCGGGTGCGGCTTCACGCCCTGCAGTACGGCCGCCGTCTGCTTGGCCGAAGCGATGGACTTCTCCGGCGGCTTCACCTTCTTGAACTTGGCGATGGCGAACAGCGCGAGCAACGCCCCCAGCAAGATGAAGGCGACGCCCACGATCGTGAACGACACGGCGAGGCCGAGCCCCAGGTAGTGGATTCCGTACGCCGCCGCGAAGCTCAGCACCGGGATCGCGAACAGGACCAGCACGCCCGCGATGATGAACGCCACGCTCCCGGTCACGCCACGCTTGACGTCCTGCCGCACTTCGGCCTTGGCCAGGGCGATCTCGTCGTGCACCAGTGCGGACATCTCGGCTGTCGCCGCGGCGACCAGCTGCCCGAGACTGCGGTCGGCACTGCCCGCGTTGTTGCCGGGGTCGCTCATCCCTGACTCCCTCTCCTGCTCTCCTGCTCAACACATCTGGTGTCAGATCATGCCGGACTGTCCGGCTTGCTGCTCGCTGCCCCCGCCAGTTGGGCAAGGCGGCGGTGCTCGGCCGCTTTCTTCTCGTAGATCGCGGCCATCCGCAGGTGGTACTCCGGGTTGTCCTGCTCGTAGATGTCGGGCACGCCGTCCTCGTCCTCGTCGAGCTCCTCCGCCTCGTACAGCGTCCGGTATCTGCGTACCCGGAATTTGAGCAGTACACCGGAGAGTGCGGCGGCTGTCAGCGAGCCGAGCAGCACGGCGGCCTTGATCTCGTTGATCATGTCCTCGTCGCCGGCGAAGGCCAGTTCACCGATGAGCAGCGAGACGGTGAAGCCGATCCCGGCGAGCGAGGCGACCGCGAGGACATCCGCCCAGGCCAGGTCCTTGTTCAGCTCCGCCCTTGTGAAGCGGGTGGCCAGCCATGTACCGCCGAAGATGCCTATCGTCTTGCCGACGACGAGCCCCAGGACGACACCGAGCGTCTCGGGCCGGGTGAAGACGCCTGCCAGCGCGCCGCCGGAGAGGGAGACACCTGCTGAGAAGAGGGCGAACAGCGGCACGGCGATACCGGCCGACAGCGGGCGGACCAGGTGCTCGATGTGCTCGCCGGGGGAGTGGGTCTCGCCGTCCCGCCGGGTGCAGCGGAGCATCAGGCCCATGGCGACACCGGCGATGGTGGCGTGGACGCCGCTGTTGTACATCAGGCCCCAGATGACCAGGGCGAGAGGTACGTAGATGTACCAGCCGCGCACATTCCTGCGCAGCAGCAGATAGAAGACGGCGAGGCCGATGAAGGCGCCGGTCAGCGCCATGAAGTTGATCTGTTCGGTGAAGAAGACCGCGATGATCAGGATCGCGAAGAGGTCGTCGACGACGGCGAGCGTCAGCAGGAAGGCGCGCAGCGCGTTCGGCAGCGAGGTGCCGATGACCGCCAGGACGGCGAGCGCGAAGGCGATATCGGTGGCGGTGGGGACGGCCCAGCCGTCCGTGGAACCCCCGCCGGTCACGGCCACGAGTGTGTAGACGACGGCCGGAACCGCCATCCCGCACAGCGCGGCGACGACCGGGAGAGCGGCCGCCCTGGGGTCGCGCAGTTCGCCCGCGACCAGTTCCCGCTTGAGTTCGACGCCCGCGACGAAGAAGAAGACCGCGAGCAGCCCGTCCGCCGCCCAGTGCTCCACGGAGAGGTTGAGGCCAAGTGACCCGGGACCGAAGTGGAAGTCGCTGACGGCCGCGTAACCGGAACCGAAGGTGTTCGCCCACACCAGGGCGGCTATCGCGGCGACCAGCAGGATGACTCCGCCGACGGTCTCGGTGCGCAGGGCATCCGCGAGGTAGTTCCGCTCGGGGAGGGGCAGGCGCGCCAGAAAGGTGCGGCGGGAGGAAGAGGGTGTGGGGGTGGGCGCGGCCACGAGTGAGGACCTCCGGGTCGGTACGGCAGCGATGGCATGGCTGATGCACTTGCCGACCAGACTTCCCGGCACACCCTGTGGAGATTTCTTATTGCTTTGTTGACGCGACTGCCACTGTACCCGGGGTGCGCGGGGCGGTATTCGGTGATCTTCACTTTAAATGCCCGAGGGGCACCCGGCGCGTTGCCGGATGCCCCTCGGGGACGTACTCGCCTCGGTCAGTCCTCGGATGAGGAGGAGGACGGCAGCTGGGTCTGGATGAGGTCCATCACCGAGGAGTCGGTGAGCGTCGTGACATCGCCCAGCTCGCGGTTCTCGGCGACGTCACGCAGCAGACGCCGCATGATCTTGCCGGAGCGGGTCTTCGGCAGCTCGGCGACCGGCAGGATCCGCTTCGGCTTGGCGATCGGGCCGAGCGTGGTGCCGACGTGGTTGCGCAGCTCCGCGACGAGCTCGTCCGAGGCGGCAGCCGTACCGCGCAGTATCACGAAGGCGACGATGGACTGGCCGGTCGTCTCGTCGGCGGCGCCGACCACGGCAGCCTCGGCGACCGAGGGGTGCGACACGAGCGCCGACTCGACCTCGGTGGTCGAGATGTTGTGCCCGGACACGAGCATCACGTCGTCGACCCGGCCGAGCAGCCAGATGTCGCCGTCCTCGTCCTTCTTGGCGCCGTCGCCCGCGAAGTACTTGCCCTCGAAGCGCGACCAGTACGTGTCGATGAAGCGCTGGTCGTCACCCCAGATGGTGCGGAGCATCGACGGCCACGGCTCGGTGAGGACGAGGTAGCCGCCCCCGCCGTTCGGAACCTCGTTGGCCTCGTCGTCGACGACCGTGGCGGAGATGCCGGGCAGGGCGCGCTGGGCGCTTCCCGGCTTGGTCTCCGTGACGCCCGGCAACGGCGAAATCATCATGGCGCCGGTCTCGGTCTGCCACCAGGTGTCCACGATCGGGCACTTGTCGGCGCCGATGTGCTTGCGGTACCACATCCACGCCTCGGGGTTGATCGGCTCACCGACCGAACCGAGGACCCGAAGACTGCTCAGGTCGAACTTGGCGGGGATGTCGTCACCCCACTTCATGAACGTACGGATCGCGGTCGGCGCGGTGTACAGGATCGTGACGCCGTACTTCTGCACGATCTCCCAGAAACGCCCCTGGTGCGGGGAGTCGGGCGTGCCCTCGTACATGACCTGCGTCGCGCCGTTGGCCAGCGGGCCGTAGACGATGTACGAGTGGCCGGTCACCCAGCCGATGTCGGCGGTGCACCAGAAGACATCGGTCTCCGGCTTGAGGTCGAAGACCGCGTTGTGGGTGTACGCAGCCTGTGTGAGGTAGCCACCGGAGGTGTGCAGGATGCCCTTCGGCTTACCCGTCGTGCCGGAGGTGTAGAGGATGAAGAGCGGCTGCTCCGCCTCGAACGCCTCGGGGGTGTGCTCGGCGGACTGCCGGCCGGTGATCTCGTGCCACCAGACGTCGCGGCCCTCGGTCCATGCGGTGTCCTGGCCGGTGCGCCGCACCACGAGGACATGCTCGACGCTGTCGAAACGGGAGACGGCGTCGTCCACGGCAGGCTTGAGTGCGGAAGGCTTGCCGCGGCGGTAGCCGCCGTCGGCGGTGATGACGACCTTGGCGTCCGCGTCCTGGATTCGGGCGGCGATGGCGTCGGCGGAGAAGCCGCCGAAGACCACCGAGTGCGCCGCGCCGATGCGGGCGCAGGCCAGCATCGCGATGGCGGCCTCGGGGATCATCGGCAGATAGACGGCGACCCGGTCGCCCTTGCCGACACCGAGCTCTGTGAGGGCGTTCGCTGCGCGGGAGACCTCGTCCTTCAGGTCGGCGTAGGTGATGGCGCGGCTGTCGCCGGGCTCACCCTCGAAGTGGATGGCGACCCGGTCGCCATGGCCGGCCTCGACATGGCGGTCCACGCAGTTGTACGCGACGTTGAGCTTGCCGTCCGCGAACCACTTCGCGAAGGGCGGGTTGCTCCAGTCGAGCGTCTCGGTCGGCTCCGTGGCCCAGGTCAGGCGACGGGCCTGCTCGGCCCAGAAGCCCAGCCGGTCCGCCTCGGCCTGCTCGTACGCCTCCGCTTTGACGTTGGCATTGGCGGCCAGATCGGCAGGCGGTGCAAACCGCCGCTCCTCCTTGAGCAGATTGGCCAGGCTTTCGTTGCTCACGACATCTCCCATTCCCAGGGTGTCCGTTGTGTCCCGGGGCATAGCTCATCAGGCCAAAGGCCGGGTGACAAGTGTCTGCCCGGAATTGGTTTAGACCTGTGTCTCGTGTATGGAGACACGATCCCGCCTCCACGTGCGGTCCGGCGCGGCGCACCACAGTGCGGGGCACAGCGGCACGGAGCGGTGTGGAGCGACGCGGAGGCGGGACCACAAGGTCTCACGGACCGGGGGCGAATGTGGTTCAGACGCCGGTACGTTCCAACTCGCCGGAACCGGCTGGATCACCCGGGGCGGCGGGCCTGGGGGTGTCGGCGTCGCCGGGCGAGCGGGAGCCGGCCGGGGCGTGGAAACCGGTCAAGGCATGGGAATCGTCCGGGGTGTGGGAATCGGAGGAGGCGTGGGCGTCGCCAGGGTCCACGCGGTCGAATACCTCGTCGAGCGCGAGCCCGGCGCTCGCGCCCTCGGCCAGCAGATAGGCCTGCGCCTCGCCCACATGGAAGTACATCCCGTGCAGTTGGAGCGTGCCCTCGGCGAGCCGCCGCGCCACCGATCCATGGGCCCGCAGATGGTCCAACTGCTGGACCACATTGGTGAGGCAGAGCTGCTCCAACGCATCGGCCGGAAGGCGGCCGGAGATCCGGGCCCAGGCATGATGCCGGGACGCCATCCGCTCCAGGCTCGGCAGCCCGTGTCTCAGCCAGCGCCACAGGGACGTCAGCGGAGTGTCCGGGTCAGGCTTGGCGCCGAGCAGAGCCTGCATCGCGCCGCAGCCTGAGTGTCCGCAGACGGTGATGGACTCCACCTTCAGCACATCCACCGCGTACTCGATGGCGGCCCCCACCGAGTCGTCACTCGACTCGGTGTCCGGCGGCGGCACCAGATTGCCGATGTTCCGTACGGTGAACAGGTCACCCGGGCCACTCGCCGTGATCATGCTGGTGACCAGGCGGGAGTCGGCGCAGGTGATGAAGAGCTGGGAGGGGCGTTGACCCTCGCGGGCCAACCGGGCCAGCTCCTCGCGCACCAGCGGAGCGGTGTTCCGCTGGAACGAACTCACTCCGCTGAACAGGCGGTTGTCGCCGGTCCGACGCGGGGCGGCGGTGGGTGAGTCGGCCGGGCCGGGGGTGCTGTGGGCTCCGGGGGCGTCATGGGATGTGTGGTGCCCGGGGGAGCGGTCCTCGACGGAACCGGATCCGGAGTCGGGGGCGGGGCCCGTGCCGAGGCGGGCGTGGTGGGTCGCGGGTGGCTGGCCGGGCCGGTCGTGGCAGTGATGGTTGCGCCACGGCGTCCAGGGGCGGCAACAGGAATGCGCCGCCGAGGCAGGCTCTGCGATCCGGCCGCCGGACCTGCCGGTGAAGACGACCCGGCCGCCGTGGGCCGTCTGGGCAATGCTCCAGTCCTGGATCGTCTCGTACGCCGCATGGTCCATGAAGAAGCCGTCCAGCTCGACGACGGCATCCCCGTCCTGGGGCAGCCGGGCGAGCGCCCGACTGAGCCGGGGAACCGCGAGAAACGTCAACTGGCCTCGTACGACCACCAGATGCTGGCCGCCCTGTTCGGTCACGGTGATCCTGGTCCGGGCCAGCCGGTGCAGCGCGACGGCCACCGCCGCCGCGATGCCAATCACTACGCCCTTGAGCACACCGAAGAGGAGCACGCCGGTGATCGTCGCCCCGTACACCAGGAATTCCCGGTGCTTATGGACATTGCGGATGTGGGCGAAATTCACCATCTGGATGCCGACCATCATGACCAGCGCGGCGAGCGCGGCCAGTGGGATCTGCTCCAGGGTGGTGACCAGTAGCCCTGCGGCGAGCATCACCCAGACGCCGTGCAGCACGGTGGAGGCGCGGCCCGTCGCTCCGGCCCGCACATTCGCCGAACTGCGGACCGCGCCGCCGGACACCGCCAGCCCGCCGACAAGCCCGGACAGGGTGTTGGCGATGCCCTGGGCACGCAGCTCACGGTCGAGATCGGAGCGTCTGACGGGCGGGTCCGGCTGGTCCGGCTGGTCCGGCGGGGACGAAGAGGCCGGGCCCGGGCCCTGGGGCGAGGCTGACGTCGAAACCGAAACCGGACCCGAGGTCGAGGCCGACGTCAAGTCGGCTTTGGACCGGGCGGCCGCTTGCCCGCCGGCACGGTCGGCCGACAGCTTGTCCACGGCGACCGCGGCGAGCAACGACTCCAGACTGGCTACCAACATCACTGTCAGCACAGCGGTGGCCAGGGCGAGTACGGGTCCGTGCGGCATCTCCGGCAGTGCGTGCGAGCGCCAGGACGGCAGATCGACCCGGGCGATCCCGGGCGCCGTGATCGCGGCCACCGCCGTCGCGGTCACCACCGCGGCGAGGGCAGCCGGAATCCGCCGTACCACCCGGCCGATCCGCCCCGGAATCCGCGGCCACAGGATCAGGACGGCGATGGTCAGCACGCCGATCAGCGGGGCGGCCGGACTCACCCGCCCCAACTGGTCTGGAAGGGCGAGGGCGTTGGCGACGGCCGAACTGTCAGGCGAGCCGCCGAGCACGATGTGCAGCTGGGCGAGTGCGATGGCCACGCCGATACCGGCGAGGGTGCCGTGCACGATGGCGGGGCTGACGGCGAGAGCGCTGCGCGCCACCCGCAACGAGCCCAGCAGGATCTGCAGAAGTCCCGCGCCGATGGTGATCGCGCAGGTGGTACGCCAGCCGTAGATCTGGATCAACTCGGCTGTGACCACGGTCAGTCCGGCGGACGGGCCGCTGACCTGGAGAGGTGTGCCGCCGAGCAGTCCGGCGACGATTCCGCCGATCGCGGCGGAGATGAGGCCGGCCTCCAGCGGGGCGTCCATGGCGACGGCGAGGCCGAGCGACATGGGGACGGCGAGCAGGAAGACCGTGATCGATGCGGACAGGTCGGCGCCCGCGATGCGGAATCGTCCACCGCGCGGTGGCTGTGGCGGGCTGTGCGGTCGTTTGATTCCCGAGGCGCGGGGTGGGCGCGAACTGCGGGATGTGTGGTCATGACGAGTGGGGACGCAAGCAGACATGTTCCCGTCTCCTCCGGGGCAGCGCGGTCGCGGAACGTGGGGGACGCGGCCGTGGGTCACGGCGTGCAGCGGCGGGATTTCTCAACTCTCAGTAAATAGATCGTAATGGAGAGTAAAGATCTCTGTCCATGCTTGAGATCAAATGGACCTTTCAATCACCTGTTCAAGTGAATAAGTAGCTTTTCATGCAGCTTGTCATACTGATTTGGGCATGGTCGCGTGTTACCGCGACCTCGCCGCGTCTGCACTTCGGCGCAAATTTCCTGCAAGGAAGAGGGTGGGCAGACGAGGGCGCCGCGAAGAGGATCACCGCCAAACGGGTCGCCCCTAAGCGTCTGGCCGTTGCACTCGCCGCGGGAGTGGTCGGCTGCTCCTCCCGTGCGGATTCCAGGTCCGGTGCCGCCGGCCCCGCTGCCGCGAAGCGAGACGCCGGAGCGGAGAAGGGCGTCCCCCCCGAGCCGCACCCGAAAGCATGTCCCGCCTCATCGGCGACAGGTTCACCGCCTTCACGGCCGGCCGCCGAAGCAGCTGGCGGCGCAGCGCCTGGCACTTGGTCAGGAGCCCCCCGCAGTTTCGTGGTGTTCTCGTGGGGCGGCGCCGAGAGGACAGCCAGAAGTTGTTCTCGCACTTCCGTGAGGTGGGCAGGAAATGCCACGCGAACATGACGCACTTCCTCAGCGGCGTGTATCTGCTGCCTGAGGGCAAGTGGGTGCTCTGCGACCCGCCGAAGCACAGCGCCGACAGCTCTGGCATCGGCTTCAACGGCACCGAGGGAATCCGGAACACCATCACCCAGTTTCGCGGCGCCCAGGAGGACGGTGACGAGACGGCACGCACTTCAACGGCCGCTTCAACGGCCGCTTCAACGTCTACTTCAACGGCCACTTCTGCGGCCGCGACGGTGGTGTCGGCACCTGGTCCGTCGATCAGTCGAAGAACGAGATCAGCCAGCCCAAGACCTTTGTGAAGGAGCTGGAAGACCAACGACCCCGACCTCAAGGGCGAGCAGCCGCTTCCTTTCGACTGCGACAAGGAGCTCATCGGCTGCCGCACCCCCTGTCTGGAGGGGCAGAAGAATGCGGTGGCCGCGCTCGGGTGATGGGCTTCCGCTACGACTCCAGTGGCGTCGACAACCAGGTCCGGCCCAAGAAGAAGGGCGGCATCCGGGATCTTTCGATGCAGCTCGTCCCGGTTCCGGGGCGCGAGTTCGAGACCCTGTCGGTGGGCTACAACTTCATGTTCAACGAGTCTGGCACGGCGCGGGGAGATCCGGGCCGACACGGGTACTGGGGCAACCAGATGCGCGACGGCCTGATTCAGGCCGTCGACCGCGCGTATGACGGGAACCGTGCCCCCTGATCATCGGCAACCAACTTCGAGTCCTGCAACGGCGGCACGTACATGCGGGCCGTCGAGCAGACCATTGCGACGGTCTGCGCCAAGGAGGGCGTCCTCGGCGTGTCCTTCCGGCAGCCGGCCGACCGGCTGGATGCACAGGACCCGGCAACGCCGGCGAAGCTCGGCGTGCTCGATGCCGGCCAGGCCCCGGCGAACGGCTGGATGGACTTCCTCGACGAAGCCGCGACCTCGGGGGCGGACGCGGACCGGGCGTCGGCAAGGCTCATACCGGGTCCGGTGCGGATCAGGCCGGTCGCTGACCCGGTGACCGCGCTCGGTGGCCGTGTTGGTCACCGAGTTGCGCGTCCTTCGGCTGCGACTGCCGCCTGAGGGCGCCACGGTGCCCCGGCCGGAACGAGGGCATCCTCCCGGCCCGGGCGCCGATGGGTCAGGCGGGCTGAGCGGCGCCGTCCTGCACGTACCGCTCGTCGAGTACGAAGGCCGGGTCGACCTGGGCGGCCAGGTCGGCGCCCGTCTTCTCATTGCCCCAGCTCTCCGCGTTCTTCAGGTGAAAGTGCACCATCTGCCGCGTGTAGCGCTCCCAGTCCCGCTGCTCGTACGAATCCTCCGCGGCATTCTGCAGCGCCTGCAGGGCCATCCGGTTGTCCGCCTCCAGCAGCTCGAAGCGTGCCGGCCTGCCTTTCTCCATGGCCCGTACCCAGTCGGAATGCCCGACGCTGACCAGCAGATCGTCGCCCGCCTCGGCACGCAGGAAGTCCAGATCGTCCTCGCCCTGCACCTTGTTGCCGATGACCTTCAGCGCGACCCCGAAGTCCCGGGCGTACTCCTTGTACTGGCGGTAGACCGAGACACCCTTACGGGTGGGCTCGGCGACCAGGAACGTCATGTCGAAGCGGGTGAACATCCCGGAAGCGAAGGAGTCCGAACCTGCTGTCATGTCAACGACGACATAGTCGTCGGGGCCGTCGACCAGATGGTTGAGGCAGAGCTCGACCGCACCGACCTTGGAGTGGTAGCAGGCCACACCCAGATCCGACTCGGTGAATGGCCCGGTGGCCATCAACCGGATCTCCCCGTCGTCGAGCCGGACCGCGCGGGCGCACGCGTCGTAGATCGGGTTGTTCTCGCGGACCCGCAGCAGTCGCGAGCCCTCGCCGGGCGGAGTCGTCTTGATCATCGTCTCGACGGAGGCGATACGGGGATTGCTGCCGCGCAGATACTCCTTGATCAGAGGCAGCTGGGCTCCCATGGCGGGCAGCGCCGCAGCCTCTTGGTCGTCGAGGCCGAGCGCGGCCCCGAGGTGCTGGTTGATGTCGGCGTCCACCGCGACGACATGGGCTTCATTGGCGGCAAGGTGGCGGATGAAGAGCGAGGACAGCGTGGTCTTGCCGCTGCCGCCCTTCCCTACGAAAGCGATCTTCATGTTCACCTAGGGTAGCGGTGTCATTGCTGTCTGCTGTCGTCCTTCGTGAAGAAGGCCACTCCCGGGCGGTATCGGTGTAAGGGGCGCGTAGCCTCGCTACTTATGAGTACGACTGCCTCTGATCCGCTCGCCACCCTGGGCGCCCTGCCGGGGGTCGCCGACGCGGTGGACTCCGTACGCAAGGCCGTCGACCGGGTCTATGGCCACCGCGTCATGCGGCGCCGCAGCAACGAGGTCACCGCCGAAGCGGCGCTGCGCGGCGCCCGTGGCTCGGCGGCGCTGTCCGGCGCCGACTGGAATCTGGAGGAGGTGCGCCGGCGTACCGACTTCAGCGGTGACGGTGAGGCGCATGTGATCGGAGCGGCCCTGAGGCTCACCGCCGAAGCGGGCCAACTGCTCTCCATCTGGCGGCAGTCGCCGCTGCGTGTCCTGGCGCGGCTGCATCTGGTTGCGGCCGGCGGCGCGGCACCCGAGGACGCTGTCGGTCGGCCGCGGCTGGCAGGCGAACCCGTGGACGAGCCGCTGATCGAAGCGGCGCTGCCGGACGCCGAGGAGGTGGCGGGGCGGCTGGAAGGACTCTCCGGATTGATCCTTTCGGGCACTGCGGCGCCCGCGCTGGTGACGGCGGCGGTCGTGCACGGAGAACTGCTGGCCCTGCGTCCCTTCGGTTCGTACAACGGCCTCGTCGCGCGTACCGCCGAGCGGATCGTGCTGATCGGGAGCGGCCTCGACCCCAAATCGATCTGCCCCGCCGAGGTGGGCCACGCCGAGCAGGGGCGGGCGGCGTACATCGCTGCGTTCGAGGGTTATCTGTCGGGGACGCCGGAGGGGATGGCGGCCTGGATCGCGCACTGCGGGCGCGCCGTGGAGCTGGGTGTCAGGGAATCGACGGCGGTGTGCGAGGCGCTGCAGCGCGGCGCTGCGTAGCAGGACCGCGTCGTGTCCGCGGGCTGGGCGGGGGCAAGCGGGTGCGGCGAATCGATGACCGACTTCACCGCGGTAACTCCAACGCGGTAACTCCACTGCTGTAACTTCACTGCCCGGTAAAAGGGTTGCGGCGGTACCGTCCTCGGTACCGCCGCTGGCATGTCTACCCAGTTACCATGCGTCCTCGATATGTGCCCATCAGGTCGGGGGCTTTGCCCGTTCCCTGGTGCGGCTGGCCCGTAATCGACGGGTCGACGTCGCGTGGGTGCTCGGTTTTCATGCTCGGTCCGTGGGGCCTTTTTTGCGTTATCAGGTAATCCTCTCGGATGTCCTTGGTCTCGCGGGCCGTTGAGTCCTTTGTACTCCAGAGCCGGGGCGAGCGGTAGTGCTGGCCACACTTCTTTACTTTTAGGTTCAATTACGGGCGAGTTGGACAACTCGGTTCGGCTGGATGAATTGGACTGATCGGTCGCCCTGCTCGATCCCATAGCCCGGGCTGGGCGGCGGGGCCCAGGGGGTGCATAGGGGCACCGACGCCCGGCTCGTGCATCAGGTGGAGGTCGTGGTGGTGCGGCGGCGGGAGGTGTACCAGACCAGTCCCGCTGTGACGGCGGCTGCGCCCAGCGCTGCCGCAGCGACCAATGCCGGGCGCGGCGGCATCGAGAACGTCGGCAGTCGCTGCTTGAGTCGTACCGGTCGGTCAAAGGCGAGAATCGGCCATTCGCGAAGGGTCGCTTCGCGCCGCAGAGCGCGGTCCGGATTCACTGCGTGCGGGTGGCCGACCGATTCCAGCATCGGTACATCGGTCGCGGAATCGCTGTAGGCGTAGCAGCGCGACAGGTCGTATCCCTCCGACACTGCGAGAGCCTTGACCGCCTCGGCCTTCGTCGGCCCGTACGCGTAGTACTCCACTTCGCCGGTGAAGCAGCCGTCGTCACCGACGACCATCCGGGTGGCGACGACTCGGTCGGCGCCCAGCAGCTCGCCGATCGGTTCGACGACCTCGGCGCCCGAGGTCGAGACGATCACCACATCGCGTCCGGCGGTGTGATGCTCCTCGATGAGCGTCGCCGCTTCGTCGTAGATGATCGGGTCGATCAGATCGTGCAGGGTCTCGGCGACGATTTCCTTCACTTGCTGGACGTTCCAACCCTTGCAGAGCGCGGAGAGATATTCCCGCATCCGCTCCATCTGGTCGTGATCTGCACCCCCGGCAAGGAACACGAACTGTGCGTACGCAGTGCGCAGTACAGCGCGGCGGTTGATCAGTCCGCCTTGGTAGAAGGACTTGCTGAAGGTCAGCGTCGAAGACTTCGCAATGACCGTCTTGTCCAGGTCGAAGAAGGCTGCTGTGCGCGGCAAGAAGCGGTTTTCCACAAGGCTGAGCATAGGGGCCCACCATTCGGCGTAAACTCTGGCGCGTGGGTTTGCCTGAGAAGGCTCTCGGGTACACCATGGAAGTCACGGATCGTTCGCGACCGTGCTAACCCGGTCCGGCTCCTCCCCCCCCGAGTCGGCCGTGGGGACGACCCCCGCTCTCCCCCCCGGCGGGGGTCGTCGCATGTCCGGACGCGTTTCTGCCGTTCGGAATCAAGCATTCTGCCTCCATTTCGGCCACGATGGCCCGCTTCTCGTTCCGTCCCTCACCATCTTGGCTCGTCACGGTGCGTAGTGGAAGTGCTGCTCTCCGGAAGTCGCCGGTATGAGCGACAGAGATATTCACAACGGCGGAGTTGTCCACAGTTTTTGAGCAAGATCCACACGATTTCCTGAAGCGCTGCACGGTGATTCCAGCCGCGAAGTCCGCGGGTTGTGGAATCGCCGATCTCGGAACGCTCCGAGATCACCGCGAACCGCGATGAAGGTGCAGTGAGAAGGGGGCGGAGATCGTGGCTGAATCCATCGCACGGGATCGTCTGCCGACCGTCGGGGTACGGCGGAGCGGGCCGTTGATCGTGACCGAGGATGTGGAACTCCTCGACGATCTGCTGCGGCTGTGCGCGGCCGCCGGAGCGGAACCAGAAGTTCATCACTCGTTGCCCGAACGCAGAGGCGGCTGGGAGCAGGCCCCGATGGTTCTCGTGGGGGACGATGCCGCCCAGCGGTGCCGCGGAGCGGCACGCAGGCGCGGCGTGACGCTCGTAGGCCGGGACCAGGATGCCCCGGATGTCTGGCGCCGCGCCGTGGAGATCGGGGCTGAATATGTACTGAGGCTGCCCGATTCGGAGGGCTGGCTCGTCGATCAGATCGCCAATGCGGCGGAAGGCGTGGGCCGGCCGGCACTCACCGTCGGAGTGATCGGCGGACGGGGCGGATCCGGCGCGTCCACACTGGCCTGCGCCCTCGCGGTGACCGCGGCCAGGGCCGGACGGCGGACCATGCTGATCGACGGTGACCCGCTCGGCGGGGGCATCGATGTATTGCTCGGCGGCGAACGGGCCGAGGGAATGAGGTGGCCGGATTTCGTCCATTCCAAGGGGCGGGTCGGCGGAGGCGCACTGGAGGAGTCGTTGCCCGCACTGCACGGTCTGCGGATGCTCAGCTGGGGTCGTGACGACTGGGTGGTCATCCCGCCACAGGCCATGCGGGCCGTGCTGGCCGCCGCGCGCAGGCTCGGCGGGGTGGTGGTCGTCGATCTGCCGCGCCGGGTTGACGAGTCGGTGGCCGAGGCGCTCGCACAGCTGGACCTCGGGCTGTTGGTGGTCCCCGGAGAGCTTCGCGCAGTCGCGGCGGCGAAGCGGGTGGCGTCGATGGCCGGGATGGTGCTGGACGACTTGCGGGTGGTGGCCCGCGGCCCGTACGCGGCGGGCCTCGACGAGCGGTGGGTGGCGCAGGCGCTGGGGCTGCCGCTTGCCGGTGAACTCCCGCTCGACGCCGGGCTGCTGGCCACGCAGGACGGCGGCGCACCGCCCGGCGGCAGTGCGCGCAGTCCACTGGCCAGGTTCTGCGCGGCGTTCTGGGAGCGGGCACTCGCTCCGGAGACTGCGGGGGGACGCGCCGGTGGGGGTGCGTCATGACGGAGACGCTGCTCGACGCCGTGCGGCAACGGCTGGCACAGAGCGGCGCGGCGCCGACCCCGGCCGGGGTCGCGGCAGCTCTTCGAGCCCAGGGACGGCTGCTCGGCGATGCCGAAGTGCTCGGCGCGGCCGATGAGTTGCGCGGCGAACTGGTCGGCACCGGGGTGCTGGAACCGCTGCTCGCCGACCCGGCCGTGACGGATGTCCTGGTCTCCGCGCCGGACCGGGTGTGGGTGGACCGGGGCGGCGGGCTCGAACTCACCGGGGTGACCTTTCCGGACGCCGCAGCGGTGCGCAGACTGGCACAGCGGCTGGCGGCCGTGGCGGGGCGGCGGCTGGACGACGCCCGGCCCTGGGTGGACGCGCGACTGCCGGACGGCACCCGTATGCATGCCGTGCTGCCGCCGGTTTCCGTCGGCTCGACGTGCCTGTCGCTGCGGGTGGTGCGGCCCAGGGCCTTCTCATTGACTGAGCTGGTCGCGGCGGGGACCGTGCCGCCGGGCGGTGACCGGGTGCTGAGGGCGTTGGTGGAAGCCCGGGTCTCGTATCTGATCAGTGGGGGGACGGGGGCCGGGAAGACGACCCTCTTATCGAGTCTGCTGGGTGCGGTCGGGGAGCGTGAGCGGATCGTGCTCGCCGAGGACTCGGCGGAGCTGCGGCCGGACCATCCGCATGTGGTGCGCCTGGAGTCGCGCCCTGCCAACCAGGAGGGGGCGGGGCGAGTGACCCTGAGGGACCTGGTGCGGCAGGCGCTGCGGATGCGGCCCGACCGGCTGGTGGTCGGGGAAGTGCGGGGCGCCGAGGTCACCGAACTGCTGGCCGCGCTGAACACCGGCCACGAGGGCGGCTGCGGGACGGTTCATGCCAATGCAGCCGAGCACGTCCCGGCCCGCCTTGAGGCGTTGGGGACGGCGGCGGGACTGGACCGGACGGCACTTCACAGCCAGTTGGCGGCCGCGCTGTCGGTGGTGGTCCATCTCGTACGGGACCGGGCCGGGCAGCGGCGGATCGCCGAGGTGCAGGTCCTGGAGAGGGATGCGGCTGGGCTGGTGGTGACCGTGCCGGCACTGCGCTGGGGCACCGACGGATTTGTGCAGGAGCGGGGCTGGGAACGGCTGCGGTCGATGACTGGAGGTGCGCTGTGAGTGGTGGCGCGGTGGTGGGTCTGTCGGCCGGCGCGAGCTGTGCGGCGGTCTTGTGCGTCGGGGTGGCGGCCTGGCTGGTGGTGGTCCAGGACCAGGGGCGTCGGCGAGCGCGGGTGTTGTTCGTCGACGGGGCGACGGAGTCGCCGCTCCGTGAGCGCTGGGAGGGGATTCGGGTTTGGTTCCAGGAGCGGTTGCGGGCGCGGCGGGAGTGGCTCTGCCTGCCGGTGGCGCTGGCCATCGCCGTGCTGGGGGAATCCGTGCTGCCGGTGCTGGCGGTGGCGGTGGCGGTGCCGCTGGTGCGCCGGTGGCTGCGGAGACGGGCCCTGACGCAGGAGCGCGAACGCCGGGCCGATGGGGTGGTGGCGCTGTGCGGTGCCGTCGTGGGTGAGCTGCGGGCCGGGCGCGAGCCGGGGCAGGCGTTGCTCGTCGCTGTCCGCGGGAACGGGGTGATGGGAACGGCGGAGGCCGCTGTGTCCGCTGCGGCGCGGTTCGGCGGCGATGTGCCGGGGGCGCTCGGGCAGGCGGCTCGGGAGCCGGGTCTGGACGGGCTTGCCGGGGTGGCGGCCTGCTGGCGGGTGGCGGTGGACGGCGGGACCGGGCTCGCGGCGGGCCTGGACCGCCTGGAGGGTGCGCTGCGGGCGGAGCGGCGCAGACGGGAGGAGTTACGGGCCCAACTGGCCGGTGCCTGGTCGACGGTGGCGGTGCTGGCGCTGCTGCCGGTGCTGGGTCTGGGACTGGGGGCGGCGCTCGGGGCCGATCCGCTGAGGGTGCTGCTGCACACGCCGGCCGGGCTGGTCTGTCTGGTGGCGGGTGGGTTGCTGGAGGCGGCCGGGCTTTGTTGGGCCGGCCGGATCGTACGGGCGGGGGAGGCGGCGTGAACGTGGTCACCGGCGAAGTCGTCCACCGGGCGGCGGCAGTGTGGGCGGTTCTGGGCACGGTTGCGTATCTGGCCCTCGCTCCGGCGAGGCGGCGGCGGAGGCGGACGATACGCCGTCGGGGTGCGGTGCTGCTGGCCATCGGCCCGGAGAAGCGTCTGCGCGGGCGGACGGTTTCCGGTGCCCGGGTGAAGGAATGGATTGCGCCACTGGGTGTTCTGGCGACAGGCGTGGTCCTGATCGGCGGCCTGCCGGGGTTCACGGCCGGGCTGGCAGGGGTGTACGGCGCCTGGAGGTGGCAGCGGGCCCGGCGCAGCCGCGAATCGGGGGTCGGTGCTGTGGAAGCGGCGCAGGTCTCACGGCAGCTCCCTTTGGCGGCGGACCTCTTGGCGGCCTGCATCTCTGCCGGAGCCGGGCCCCGAGAGGCAGCGGAGGCGGTGGGGGAGTCGCTGGGTGGACCGGTCGGCGTGAGTCTGGCGCGGACGGCCGCGGAGATCCGGCTCGGTGGTGAACCTGCAGTGGCCTGGGGGCGGTTCGGGGAGATACCGGGCGCGGGTGCGCTGTCCCGCTGCCTGGACCGGGCGGGATCGACCGGGGCTCCGGCGGCGGAGCCGGTGGCGCGGCTGGCCGAGGCGATGCGGGCGGAGCGGGCGAGCGCGGCCGTGGCCCGCGCCCAGCGGGCAGGCGTGCTGATCACCGCACCGGTCGGACTCTGCTTTCTGCCCGCCTTCCTGGCGGTCGGAGTGGCGCCGGTGGTGATCGGTCTGGCGACCGGCCTGCTTCACAACGGGTGACAGAAAAGTACTAGTAAGTATCTACTCAATATGAATTACGCATTTCGCGGGGGTTGAAATGGCACAGCGAATCAGGGGCTGGGTGCGGAGCATGATGCGCCGAGTTCGGTCGGACAACGGAATGACGACATCCGAATATGCGGTGGGGACAATCGCGGCCTGTGCGTTCGCGGCGGTGCTCTACAAGGTGGTCACCAGCCAGCCGGTCATGTCCGCGCTGCAGTCACTGCTCAAGGACGCGCTCGATGCGAAGTTCTAGGAGCAGTTCCGGGGGATGCGCCGGAGGTCGCTCCAGGACCGTGTGCGGGGGCGGAGACCGGGGGGCGGTGACGGCGGAAGCGGCTATGGCGATTCCGGTGCTGGCAGTGTTCGCCCTGGCGCTGGTCTGGGCTCTGATGGCTGCCTCGGCCCAGATCCGCTGTGTGGACGCGGCCCGGGCCGGGGCGAGGGCGGCGGCCCGCTCGGAACCGGAGGCGCAGGTGCTGGAAGCCACTCGTTCGGCGGCACCCGACGGGGCCGAAGTTGCGATGGAGCGGGCCGGGGAGCTGTGGCGGGTACGAGTGGCGGCGCCGATGCCCGGACCCGGCCCACTGGCCCTCAAGCTCCATGCGGAGGCGGCAGCACTTGCAGAGGACACGGTGGGGGTGGCGTCGTGACCGGGACAGGAGGGAGAGCCCGGAAGGCCGTCCGCGGGTGGCTGGACAGGAGCGGGGATCACGGTCTGAATCGAGGTCGGGCCCCGGACCGGGACAGAGGCCTGGCGACGGTGTGGGTGGCCATGACCACGGCCACGTTGTGCGCGGTGTTTGCGGTCGTGCTGGCGCTCGGACAGGTGATGGTCGTCCGGCACCGGGCCGGCGGTGCGGCGGACCTGGCAGCCCTGGCCGCGGCCGACCGGGCCCTGCAAGGGCCCGGGGAGGCGTGCGGGGCGGCCGAGGAGGTGGCCGCGGCACAGGGGGCGGTGGTGGTGCGGTGCACGGTGCGTGGGGAGATCGCCGATGTGACGGCCCGGGTGAGTTTCGGGCCGTACGAACCGGCGGTCAGGTCCCGGGCCGGCCCTCCGGCGGCTGCTCCCGGCTCTCCGGATCCGTCGCCTCCGACGGTTCCGGAGGGCTCGGCTCCCCGGGGTCCGGCGGCGCGGACCGGAGGAGTTCGCTGAGGAGGCGCACAGCGCCCCGCTTGTGCAGCGGATCGTTGCCGTTGCCGCACTTCGGGGATTGGATGCAGGACGGGCAGCCCGCCTCGCATTCGCAGGACGCGATGGCCTGGCGGGTCGCGGTCAGCCACGTGCGGGCGGTGTGGAAGGCCCGCTCGGCGAATCCGGCACCGCCCGGATGCCCGTCGTACACGAAGACCGTGGGCAGCAGGGTGTCCGGGTGCAACGGCACGGAGACGCCACCGATGTCCCATCGGTCGCAGGTGGCGAAGAGCGGCAGCATCCCGATCGATGCGTGCTCCGCGGCGTGCAAGGCGCCGCCCAGGATCTCCGGGTTGATACGGGCGGCGTCGAGCTGGTCCTGCGTGACCGTCCACCACACGGCGCGCGTGCGCAGAGTGCGGGGCGGCAGATCCAGCTTGGTCTCGCCGAGGACCTCGCCGGTGATCAGTTTGCGACGCAGGAAGGAGACGACCTGGTTGGTGACTTCCACGGAGCCGTAGCAGAGCCGCCCGTCACCCCAAGGGATCTCGGTGTCGGTCTCCAGGACGGCGATGGCGGTGGTGTCGCGTGCGGTCGTCGAGTACGGCGGGTTGGCCTCCTCGACCAGGGCCACCGAGTCCTCCAGATCCAGCTTCCGGACCAGATAGGTGCGGCCCTGGTGGAGGTGGACGGCGCCTTCGTGGACGGCGGTGTGCGCGGCCGATTCGTCGACGGTGCCCAGCAGTCGGCCGGTGCCCTCCTCGACGATCTGGACGGGGCGGCCGCCCTCGCCGCGGATGTCGGTGAGATCGGCGGCGCGCTCGCGGCGGGTCCAGTGCCAGCCCGATGCGCGTTTGCGCAGCAGCTTCGCGGCCTCCAGCTGCGGCAGCAGTTCGGCCACGGCCGGGCCGAAGAGCTCCAGATCGGGCTCGGTGAGCGGGAGCTCCGCAGCGGCGGCACACAGGTGCGGAGCGAGGACGTACGGGTTGTCCGGGTCGAGGACGGTCGACTCCACGGGCTGCTGGAAGAGCGCCTCGGGATGGTGGACGAGGAAGGTGTCCAGCGGGTCGTCGCGGGCCACCAGGATGGCCAGGGCGCCCTGGCCGGAACGTCCTGCGCGGCCCGCCTGCTGCCACAGCGACGCCCTGGTGCCGGGATAGCCTGCGATGACGACGGCGTCCAGGCCGGAGACATCGACGCCGAGTTCGAGAGCGGTCGTGGCGGCCAGGCCGAGCAGCCGACCGGAGTGCAGGGCGCGCTCCAGGGCGCGGCGTTCCTCGGGGAGATAACCCCCGCGGTAGGCGGCGACCCGGGCGGGCAGAGAGCGGTCCACCTCGGCGAGGCGTTCCTTGGCGATGACGGAGATCAGTTCGGCGCCGCGCCGGGAGCGTACGAAGGCGACCGAGCGGACGCCCTGGACGGTCAGATCGGTGAGGAGGTCGGCTGTCTCGGCAGTGGCGGTACGGCGCACGGGCGCGCCCTTCTCGCCGTGCAGCTCAGTGAGGGGCGGCTCCCACAGGGCGAAGACCATTTCGCCGCGTGGCGAGGCGTCGTCGGCGACCTCCTTGACCGGGAGACCGGTGAGGCGGCCCGCCGCGACGGAGGGCTCCGCCGCGGTGGCCGAGGCGAGGAGGAAGACCGGATTCGCTCCGTAGCGGGCGCACAGACGGCGTAGCCGGCGCACCACCTGGGCGACGTGGGAGCCGAAGACACCCCGGTAGGTGTGGCACTCGTCGATGACGACGAAGCGCAGGGCGCGCAGGAAGGAGGACCAGCGGGGGTGGGACGGGAGTATCCCGCGGTGCAGCATGTCGGGGTTGGTCAGGACGTAGTTGGCGTACTGGCGCACCCACTCGCGTTCCTCGACCGGGGTGTCGCCGTCGTAGACCGCGGGCCTGATGGCGTTGCCGAGCGGTGCCGCAAGTTCCTTCACCGCACGCCTTTGATCGGCGGCCAGGGCCTTGGTGGGGGCGAGATACAGGGCGGTCGCGCCACGGCCGTTCGGGGCCTCGGAGCCGTCGAGCAGTGCGGTGAGCACCGGGGCGAGGTAGGCGAGCGACTTGCCGGACGCCGTGCCGGTGGCGATGACCACGGATTCGCCGTCCAGGGCGTGCTCGGCGGCGGCCGCCTGGTGCGCCCAAGGGTGGTCGATTCCGGCTTTCTGGATCGCGGCGATCACTTCTGGCCGGATGCGATCGGGCCAGATGGCATGGGTTCCCGTACGCGGGGGCAAGTGCTCCGTATGAGTGATGCGCGCGGACCGGCCCGCCGCTGCGGCGAGCCGGTCGAGGACCATGGCGGGAGAGGGGCGGGAGTCCCTGTTCTCGGGTGGTCTACTGGGGCGGTGATTCTTGGCCATCGGCACCGAGTGTGTCACTGGCGTGACGGACAATGGTCCCAAGGCGTCGTGCATGGCTGCTGGTAAGTGATTGAATGCCATCGCGGCTGGCGATCCGTCCCCTGGCTCCGCCGGGGAGACCGAGGGGCGACCGCTCGATAGCAAGGTGCTGGAGGATCCGTGGACCTGTCCTTGTCGACTCGCAATGTGTCCGGCCCTGGTGGCGACCGTACGGTCGTCGAGGTCGGTGGCGAGATTGATGTGTATACCGCGCCCAAGCTGCGCGAGCAGTTGGTCGAGTTGGTGAATGACGGCAGCTACCACCTGGTTGTCGACATGGAAGGCGTCGACTTCCTCGACTCCACCGGCCTCGGCGTGCTCGTGGGCGGCCTGAAGCGTGTCCGGGCCCATGAGGGCTCGTTGCGCCTGGTCTGCAACCAGGAGCGCATTCTCAAGATCTTCCGGATCACTGGTCTGACCAAGGTGTTCCCGATTCACACCACGGTCGACGAGGCAGTTGCGGCCACCGACTGACGGTCGGTCCGCGGCCGGACCGGCGCGCTACCGGTGCACCGGTAGCCGTGACCGGCGGGCGGCCTGACCGCCGGTTGCCTCAGTCAGGCAGTCGGCCGGTCGGGTAGTCAGCGGTCGGGACCTGGGTAGCCAGTGCCCCGATCGCTGAGCAACCGGTCGGCGTCCGGTCTGTCGGTCGGCTGCTTGCCGGTCGGCTGTTCGGCATTCGGCCGCTTGAGAGTGGGCCGTCTGCCGGGTCGGGCGCCTGTCGGGCAGTCGACAGTTGTCCGTCAGTGGGCCGGCGGTCGGCGACCAGGCCGGTCAGCCGACGGCTTCGCCGGTTCCGGAAGAAGACCGGAACAAGACCGGAAGAAGACCGGAAGAAGAGCAGGGGTGCCGGGCAGCCCGCCCGGGTCCCTGGGATGCACGCCCGTACGTCTGAGGGGGATCGCATGGCCACCGTTGAACTCCGCTTCAGCGCCCAGCCCGAACACGTCAGGACGGCCCGCCTCGTGGCAGCCGCCGTGGCGCGCCGGGCGGGGGTTGATGAAGCCGTGCTCGACGAGGTCAGACTCGCCGTCGGTGAAGCCTGCAGCCGCGCAGTCGGGCTGCACCGCAGCCATGGCATCACCGCTCCTGTCTCCGTTGTCCTGACCGAGGAGGAGAAGTCCTTCTCCATCGAGGTCGGCGACGAGGTGCCCGGGCCGGGTGCCGAGCCCGCTCCCGCCGGAGCCTCCGCGACACGCGGCGCCACGCCCGGCGTGGGATTCGATGGTCCGGATTCCGAGACCGATGCCGACAGCGAGGACGAGATGGGTCTCGCAGTCATCAGCGGCCTCGTCGATGATGTGGAAGTCAGATCGGGGGCCAACGGCGGAGTGATCCGCATGAGCTGGCCGAAGACGCCCGTGACGGTGCTTCCCTGAGGCGCCGCAGGCGTCACGGGCGGTCCGGCCGTCCCGATTCCCTCGAATCCATCCCCCGATCCATTTCTTGATCCCTCTTTTGGGGCCCTGCTGAGCAGGGCCTTTTTTCATTTCTGTGTGATCATTGATCTACAGGAAATGTGCCTGCCCCATTACTGCATTCGGGTCGATTCGCGGCCGCGATCATTTGCCGATCCGCCGTTAAGGTCAATTACATTTACCGCGCACTGTTTTGATCAGCTCCCGCTCCCTACAATCCGTCCACGTCTTGAGCGCTGAGCGTCAAGGAGGACGTATGGCGGAGTTCTTCAACACCCCACTGGCAGGACTGACGCAAGATTCCGCACTTTCCACACCTTCCGGTCGACCCGCATCTCTCGCGGCCGCGGTACTCACCGATGACAACCGCGTCATCGTGATCGTCGTCGCGGTCGTCGCCATCGCCGCGCTGGTCGTCGCCCGGCTGCTGGTGCGCCAGGTGCTGGCGGCCGGTGAGGGCACCGATCGTATGAAGGAGATCGCAGCAGCCGTCCAGGAGGGCGCGAATGCCTATCTGGCCCGGCAACTGCGCACCGTCGGCATCTTTGCCGTCGTAGTCTTCTTCCTGCTTCTGCTGCTTCCGGCCGACAACTGGTCGCAGCGCGCGGGCCGTTCGTTGTTCTTCCTGGTGGGTGCGCTTTTCTCGGCGACCACCGGATACATCGGGATGCGGCTCGCCGTGCGCAGTAATGTCCGTGTGGCTGCTGCTGCGCGTGAGGCGACTCCCGCGGAAGGGGAACCCGAAAGGGATCTCACCGCTGTTTCGCACAAGGCGATGAAGATCGCTTTTCGTACCGGTGGCGTGGTCGGCATGATTACCGTGGGCCTCGGGCTGCTCGGTGCTTCCTGTGTCGTCCTCGTCTATGCCGCCGACGCGCCCAAGGTGCTGGAGGGCTTCGGTCTCGGTGCCGCGCTGATCGCCATGTTCATGAGGGTCGGAGGCGGTATCTTCACCAAGGCCGCGGACGTCGGCGCCGACCTCGTCGGCAAGGTGGAGCAGGGCATCCCGGAGGACGACCCACGCAACGCCGCCACCATCGCCGACAACGTGGGCGACAACGTCGGTGACTGCGCGGGCATGGCGGCCGACCTCTTCGAGTCGTACGCCGTGACGCTCGTCGCGGCGCTCATCCTCGGCAAGGCCGCCTTCGGTGACTCCGGACTGGCCTTCCCGCTGATCGTCCCGGCGATCGGCGTGGTCACCGCGATGATCGGAATCTTCGCGGTCGCCCCGCGGCGCGCCGACCGCAGCGGAATGACCGCCATTAACCGCGGATTCTTCATCTCCGCGGTGATCTCGCTCGTCCTGGTGGCCGTGGCGGTCTTCGTCTACCTGCCGTCCTCGTACGCTGATCTGGACGGCGTCACCGACACCGCCATCTCCTCGCACGGCGGCGATCCGCGGGTCTTCGCCCTGGTCGCCGTCGCCATCGGCATCGTGCTGGCCGCCCTGATCCAGCAGTTGACCGGCTACTTCACCGAGACCAGCCGGCGACCTGTCAGGGACATCGGCAAATCCTCGCTGACCGGTCCGGCCACCGTCGTACTCGCCGGTATCTCCATCGGTCTGGAGTCCGCCGTCTACACGGCACTACTGATCGGTCTGGGCGTCTACGGGGCGTTCCTGCTCGGTGGTACGTCGATCATGCTGGCGCTCTTCGCGGTGGCGCTGGCGGGGACCGGGCTGCTCACCACCGTCGGCGTCATCGTTGCCATGGACACCTTCGGCCCGGTCTCCGACAACGCACAGGGCATCGCGGAGATGTCCGGTGACGTCACGGGCGCCGGTGCTCAGGTCCTCACCGACCTGGACGCCGTCGGCAACACCACAAAGGCCATCACCAAGGGCATCGCCATCGCCACGGCCGTCCTGGCGGCGTCGGCGCTCTTCGGTTCGTACCGCGACGCGATCGCCACAGCGGTCGACGACGTGGGGGCCAAGGCCGGGGAAATGACACTCAGTCTGGACATCTCGCAGCCCAACAACCTGGTGGGCCTGATCCTCGGTGCCGCGGTCGTCTTCCTCTTCTCCGGGCTGGCGATCAACGCGGTGTCCCGGTCCGCCGGATCCGTGGTCTACGAGGTGCGGCGGCAGTTCCGCGAGCATCCCGGGATCATGGACTACAGCGAGAAGCCGGAGTACGGACGCGTCGTCGACATCTGCACCAAGGACGCCCTGCGCGAGCTCGCCACGCCCGGCCTGCTCGCCGTCCTGGCGCCGATCGCCGTCGGGTTCACGCTCGGCGTCGGGGCACTGGGTTCGTATCTCGCGGGCGCCATCGGTACCGGCACACTGATGGCGGTCTTCCTGGCCAACTCCGGTGGTGCGTGGGACAACGCCAAGAAGCTCGTGGAGGACGGTCATTACGGCGGCAAGGGCAGTGAGGCCCATGCCGCGACCGTCATCGGGGACACGGTCGGTGACCCGTTCAAGGACACGGCGGGACCGGCGATCAACCCCTTGCTCAAGGTGATGAACCTGGTCGCGCTGCTCATCGCCCCGGCGGTGGTGCAGTTCAGCTACGGGCAGGACGCAAGTGCCGGCGTACGAGCGGTGGTGGCGGTGCTCGCCGTCGCCGTCATCATCGGCGCGGTCTACGTCTCCAAACGGCGCGGGATCGCCGTGGGGGACGAGGAGGGCCCCGCTGACAGTGGCGGGGGATCAGCCAAATCGGCCGACCAGGCGGCTGTTTCGTGAATCGGCAACGGGAAGAGGCCGGTGGAATGTAGCCGGCCCCGGCTCAACGACCGGGCGGGCGACGCACTCTGATGTGTCGTCCGCCGGTCGTGTTCTGGTGTCGGGACACCGGTCGGTACGCCCGTCCGTGTGCTTGCTCGTGCAGGTGTTCCAGCGTCCGGAGGGCTGTGTGGGTGAGTTGTATCTCCCTCATTTCCCTTGGTGCAAATGGCTGCAAAAGGTCACTCATCGGACGTCCGGCACCCGGATGGAGGGCGCTCGACGTGTAAGTTCCGGGGCCGAGAGCCTTGGAAGGGACCGATCCGGTGAACAAGAAGCTTGCGGCCGCGCTGTCCGGCGGTGCGGTACTGGTACTTACGCTGTCGGGCTGCAGCAGCGACGACAACAGCGACAAGGTGAACGCCTGGGCCAAGAAGGTCTGCGACCAGGTCCAGCCCCAACTGCAGAAGATCGCGAACGCCAACGCCGCCATCCAGCAGCAGACCGCCGACAACAGCAAGCCCGCCGACGTCCAGAAGACCGACTCGGCCGCCTTCCAGCAGATCTCGCAGGCGTACAAGGCACTGGGCGCGGCTGTCGATTCGGCGGGCGCGCCGCCGGTCGACGGCGGCGAGACCACACAGAAGGAGGCCGTGAAGGAGCTCAACGCCTCCTCCGTGGCGTACGCGAACCTGCAGAAGAAGGTCGACGCCCTCAACACGAAGGACCAGGCGAAGTTCGCCGACGGTCTCAAGGGCATCGCGGACGAGCTGAACAAGATCAGCACCGGCGGTGACGAGGCGCTGAAGAAGCTCCAGTCCGGCGAGGTCGGCACCGCGATGGCGAAGCAGAAGGGCTGCCAGAAGCCGACGGCCTCGGTGCCGCCGAATACCGCTTCCTCGAAGTCGGCCTCGCCGTCCGCCTCTCCCAGCAAGAAGCCGTAACCGGGCGGAAGCAGTGGTTGTACGGACGGCCCGGCGGCCATGGTGGGCGCCGGGCCGCTGCCGTTGTCAGCGGTAGCGGCCACAATGGGTGCGTGAGTACGACCAGTCTCCCCGCGCCCGACCGTTCGCCCCGGCTCCGCGAAGCCCTGCTCGCCGCCGCCTTCACCGCCGACGGGCTCCTCGACCTGCTCGGTGCACCGGCCTATGCCGCGCTCGCCCGCAGTGAGACGGTTCCGGCGCTGCGTGCCACCAGGGGGGACTCCCCGCTCGAAATACTGGTGCGGCTCTTCCTGCTCCAGCACCCCGTCCCGTACGAGCGGGCCCGCGCCGCGCTCCCACTGGCCGAGTGCATCGAGGACGGCTGGGTGACCCGGACCGGCGAGGAGGTGCGGGCCACGGTCGACGTACGCCCGTACAGCGGGCCCGAGGGGCAGGACTGGTACATCGTCTCCGACCTGGGCTGCGCGGTCGGCGGCGCGGGCGGCATCGGTTCGCGCGAGGAGGGCGTGGTCCTCGGAGTCGGCGGGGCGTCCACCACACTCGCCGGGATCACCGTCCGTACGCCTGTCGCCTCCGCGCTCGATGTCGGTACGGGCTCCGGCATCCAGGCACTGCACGCCTCGCAGCACGCCACCCGGGTCACGGCCACCGACCTCAACCCGCGTGCGCTGGACTTCACCCGGCTGACGCTCGCCCTGTCCGGCGCCGCCCCGGCCGAGCTGCTCCAGGGTTCCCTGTACGAGCCGGTCGGAACCGAGACGTACGACCTGATCGTCTCCAACCCGCCGTTCGTCATCTCGCCCGGCGCCCGCCTCACCTACCGCGACGGCGGCATGGGCGGCGACGATCTGTGCCGGACCCTGGTGCAGCAGTCGGGCGGCCGGTTGAACGAAGGCGGATACGCCCACTTCCTCGCCAACTGGCAGCACGTCGAGGGCGAGGAGTGGCAGAACCGGCTGAGTTCCTGGGTGCCTCACGGCTGCGACGCCTGGATCGTGCAGCGCGAGGTCCAGGACGTCACGCAGTACGCGGAGCTGTGGCTGCGCGACAGCGGCGACCACCGCACGGACCCCGCGGAGTACGCCGCACGGTACGACGCCTGGCTGGACGAGTTCGAGGCCCGCAAGACCAAGGGCGTCGGCTTCGGCTGGATCACCCTGCGGAAGTCCGTCGCGGCTGCTGCCGGGAACCCGTCCGTCGTGATCGAGGAGTGGCCGCACGCGGTGGAGCAGCCGCTCGGACCGGCCGTCCAGGCCCACTTCGCCCGCCAGGACTACCTCCGCGAACAGGACGACGCGGCGCTCCTGGCCGGCCATTTCGCACTCGCCGCCGAGGTCGTGCAGGAGCAGGTCGGACTGCCGGGCGCGGAGGACCCCGAGCATGTGGTGCTCCGTCAGAACCGCGGCATGCGGCGTGCGACGAAGGTCGACGCCGTCGGCGCGGGCTTCGCGGGCGTGTGCGACGGAACGCTGCCCGCGGGCCGGATCCTGGACGCGATCGCCCAGTTGATGAACGAGGACCCCGTGCTGCTGCGCGACCGCACCCCGCAGGCGATCCGGCTGCTGGTGGAGGAGGGCTTCCTGGAGCCGGTGCCGCCGGCGGGCTGATGGCGTTGCTCTGGGCCCGGCCCCAGCCCGGCCCTGGTCCCGGGGTGGGGCGGCTGTCGGCTCCGGCACCGCGGCTGTCTCCGGTACCGGGCTCCGTTCCGGTCCGGGCGCGTGCTGCCGTATCTAATGAACGGGCTCGTCATCAGCGTCTTCACGCTCACCGCCGACGGTCCGCCGCGGGGGCTGTGGATTCCGGTTGGCTCGCGGACCGGTGTTGCCCCCGGGGCCTCGGTCCCGCGCTCCCGGGATGTGTGAATCCGGCCATTCACCGGGGGTTCGCGTGCACGACGTCCTGGGGTGGCAGCCTTCCCCCGACCGGACGGCACGGGCCCCGGCCGAGCAGGGACAGGGAGGCGTACGGGCATGGAGAGCGGACCTGCGGTCTTCGCCGGAACAGCATTCGCACTGTTCGGCGCCGCGCTGCTGCTGTGGACGGGGGCGCGCGTGCTGCACCGTGCGCCGGTGGCGCACGGTGTGAGCCCCGTCGCCTCCGCCGCTCTCGCCACTGTGTTCGGCGTACTTTTTCTCGCCCTCGGTGTGTGGTGCTTCACCCGCATCTGATCCACTCCCCGCCGGACCGGGCCGGGAACCGCAGGTCAAGGCGGTCAGTGGCAGGGAACACGCCCGGCCCGTCCGCCTCTCACCGCCGGTGCCGGCAGCGCCGCCACAGCAACCAGAAACCCGCAGGCAGCGGCCGTGCACACGATGGACCGGGCAGTCCGGGCGGCAGGAATGGCGGAAGTCGGGTTACCGTTCGAGTGGCCGTTGCGGGCTTTTGCCGTTTGACACGGGGGCGGGTTGTACCGTCACACTCCGCAGCGACAGCACCATCGGCAGCGTCATCGCGCTGCCCGGATGCCCACTGAGTGTCGACCGGAGAGAAGAGCGAAGTTGTCCCCGACCAGCGAGACCGCACAGGGCGGCCGCCGACTCGTCATCGTCGAGTCGCCTGCCAAGGCGAAGACGATCAAGGGCTACCTCGGCCCCGGATACGTCGTCGAGGCGAGCGTCGGGCACATCCGCGACCTGCCGAACGGCGCCGCAGAGGTCCCGGACGAGTACACCGGCGAGGTCCGTCGGCTCGGCGTCGACGTCGAGCATGACTTCCAGCCCATCTATGTCGTCAACGCGGACAAGAAGGCGCAGGTCAGGAAGCTCAAGCAGCTGCTGGCCGAGTCCGACGAACTCTTCCTCGCCACCGATGAGGACCGCGAGGGCGAAGCCATCGCGTGGCACCTGCAGGAAGTCCTGAAGCCCAAGGTCCCGGTCCACCGGATGGTCTTCCACGAGATCACCAAGGATGCGATCCGGGAGGCCGTCGCCAACCCGCGTGAGCTCAACCAGCGCATGGTCGACGCCCAGGAGACCCGCCGAATCCTCGACCGTCTCTACGGCTACGAGGTCTCGCCGGTCCTGTGGAAGAAGGTCATGCCGCGCCTGTCGGCCGGCCGCGTCCAGTCCGTGGCGACCCGTCTCGTCGTCGAGCGGGAGCGCGAGCGCATCGCCTTCCGTTCCGCCGAGTACTGGGACCTGACCGGCACTTTCGCCACCGGCCGCACCGGTGACGCCTCCGACCCGTCGACCCTCGCCGCCCGCCTCAGCGCGGTCGACGGCCGCCGCATCGCCCAGGGCCGTGACTTCGGTCCGGACGGGCAGCTGAAGTCCGGCTCCGGTCAGGTGCTGCACCTGGACGAGACGAACGCCCGCGCCCTGGCCGCCGCGCTCGCCGACGCCACGTTCGCCGTACGGTCCGTCGAGTCGAAGCCGTACCGTCGCTCCCCGTACGCGCCGTTCCGCACGACGACCCTCCAGCAGGAGGCGAGCCGGAAGCTGGGCTTCGGGGCCAAGGCCACCATGCAGGTCGCGCAGAAGCTGTACGAGAACGGCTTCATCACCTACATGCGTACCGACTCCACGACCCTCTCCGACACCGCGATCTCCGCGGCGAGGGCGCAGGTCACGCAGTTGTACGGCGCCGACTACCTGCCGGACAAGCCGCGCACGTACGCCGGGAAGGTCAAGAACGCGCAGGAGGCGCACGAGGCGATCCGCCCCTCCGGCGACCGCTTCCGCACCCCTGCCGAGACCGGCCTCACCGGCGACCAGTTCCGGCTCTACGAGCTGATCTGGAAGCGGACCGTCGCCTCCCAGATGAAGGACGCGGTCGGCAACTCCGTCACCGTCAAGATCGGCGGCCGGGCGAGCGACGGCCGGGACGCCGAGTTCTCCGCGTCCGGCAAGACGATCACCTTCCACGGCTTCATGAAGGCGTACGTCGAAGGCGCCGACGACCCGAACGCCGAGCTCGACGACCGTGAGCGGCGCCTCCCGCAGGTCGCCGAGGGCGATGCGCTGTCCGCCGAGGAGATCTCGGTCGACGGCCACGCCACCAAGCCGCCGGCCCGCTACACCGAGGCCTCGCTGGTCAAGGAGCTCGAAGAGCGCGAGATCGGCCGCCCGTCGACGTACGCCTCGATCATCGGCACGATCCTGGACCGCGGCTACGTCTTCAAGAAGGGCACGGCGCTCGTCCCGTCCTTCCTCTCCTTCGCCGTGGTCAACCTGCTGGAGAAGCACTTCGGCCGGCTCGTCGACTACGACTTCACCGCGAAGATGGAGGACGACCTCGACCGCATCGCGCGCGGCGAGGCCCAGTCCGTGCCGTGGCTGAAGCGCTTCTACTTCGGTGCGGGCGCCGGCGACACGGCCGGAGCGGGGGCGGCCTCCGACGCGGGCAACGGCGATGGCGACCACCTCGGCGGTCTGAAGGAGCTCGTCACCGACCTCGGCGCGATCGACGCGCGCGAGATCTCCTCCTTCGCCGTCGGCAACGACATCAAGCTCCGGGTCGGCCGGTACGGCCCGTACATCGAGCGCGGCGAGAAGGACTCCGAGGGCCACCAGCGCGCGGACGTGCCGGAGGACCTGGCGCCTGACGAGCTGTCCGTCGAGTACGCGGAGGAGCTGCTGGCCAAGCCGAGCGGCGACTTCGAGCTCGGTGCGGACCCGGTCACCGGGCACCAGATCATCGCCAAGGACGGGCGTTACGGCCCGTACGTCACCGAGGTGCTGCCCGAGGGCACCCCGAAGACCGGCAAGAACGCGGTCAAGCCGCGGACGGCCTCGCTCTTCAAGTCCATGTCGCTGGACACGGTGACGCTGGCCGACGCACTCAGGCTGATGTCGCTGCCGCGTGTCGTCGGCGAGGACGCCGACGGCGTCGAGATCACCGCGCAGAACGGCCGCTACGGCCCGTATCTGAAGAAGGGCACGGACTCGCGGTCGCTGACCTCCGAGGAACAGCTCTTCGACATCACCCTCGAAGAGGCTCTCGCGATCTACGCCCAGCCCAAGCAGCGCGGCCGCGCCGCCGCCAAGCCGCCGCTGAAGGAACTGGGCACCGACCCGGTGAGCGGGGCACCGGTCGTGGTCAAGGACGGGCGCTTCGGTGCGTACGTCACCGACGGCGAGACCAACGCGACGCTGCGGACCGACGACAGCGTCGAGACCATCACGCCGGAGCGCGGCTACGAGCTGCTCGCCGAGAAGCGCGCCAAGGGGCCCGCCAAGAAGAAGACGGCGAAGAAGGCTCCGGCGAAGAAGGCCCCGGCCAAGAAGGCGACCGCGAAGAAGACGGCGGCCAAGAAGACGACTGCGGCAGCCAAGAAGACCGCGGCGAAGAAGACGACGACCGCGAAGAAGGCGACTGCGGCGAAGAAGACGACGGCGGCGTCTGCGGAGGACTGACCGTACGACCGATCGCCGGAGGGGCTGGGCTTTCCAGCCCCTCCGGCGTTTGCGTACCGGGGCCGGGTGAGCGAGAGGGATGGGGCGAGGGCGGGGCGCCTGTGGAGGGGCAGTCCGCTACCCGCTCCCTCTCGAAACCGGGGCTCTGCCCCGGACCCGGCTCCTCAGGCGCCGGAGGGCTGGGAATGCCCCCGATCGCAGGCGTCGGGCCGCAGACGCCGGCCCCCGGACGCCCATATGTTCGGGCGGGGCCTCCGGGGACCCCGCAGCTCCGGATAGGCTGGGCGGATGACGCGAGCCGAGCAGCCAACGGTCGTGAGCCCCACCTCCGACACACTTGCCGCAGACTCACGCGAGCGCGCCGTACGAGCCCTGTTGCGTGTTCCCCCGCTGAAGCGGTTGTGGAGCGCCCAGCTCGTCGGCAGTATCGGCGATGCACTCGCCCTTCTCGTGCTGGTGCTGATGTCGCTGCAAGCGGCGGTCCTTGAGGGCTCATTCGGAGCCGGGTACCGAGGGGCGGCGTTCGCCGTCGCCGCGGTGTTCGGTGCCCGGATCCTTGCCACCCTGCTCTTCGGAGCCGTACTCCTGGGGCCGCTGACGACGCTCACCGCGCCAGGAGGACCGCTGGACCGGCGGTGGCTGATGATCGGGACGGACGGTCTGCGGCTCGCGCTGCTGGTCGTCGCACCGCTGTGGATCGACTGGATGCCCGACAAGGCGCTCATGATGATCCTCATCACCGTCTTCGTCATCGGCGCAGCCGAACGCCTGTGGACGGTTTCCAAGGACGGTGCCGCTCCCGCGCTGCTGCCCGCCCCGCCCCCCGAAGGCGCCGCTGTACGTCCGCTGCCCGACCACCTCGACGCACTGCGTCGGCTCTCCATCCGTACCGACTTCGCCGCCATTCCGGCCGCCGCGGCCGTCCTGCTGATCGCCACGCTCATCGGCAACCTGCTGGGCTCGGGCCTGGAGTGGTTCTCGCTCCACCAGGCGGCCCTCGGCTCGTACGTCGCGGCCGGGCTCTTCTCGGCCTCGATCTCCACCCTGTACTTCCTGGAACTGCCCGGTTCGCAGACGCCCCGCCCGCGCTCGCCGCTGGAGGGCCTGCGTCGGCCCTCGACGGGCAGCGGACCCGACAAGGGCCGCACCGGATCCGTGCCGCTGATCGTCGGTGTCTGTGCCGCAGTCGCCGGAGCCATTGCCGCCGCTGCCGCCGTCGCCGTACTGCACGCCGCCGACCTGGGCGGCGGCCCCGCCACCTTCGCCCTGCTGATCCTCGGCCTGACCGGAGCCACGGGTGTCGGCATCCGAACCGCGGGGAAGGTGCTGCCCGCGCTGTCGCGGCGCCGGCTGCTCGCGCTGGCCACGGCCGTCACGGGCATCGCACTCCTTGCCATGGGACTCGTGCCGGACACGGCGACCGTGCTCATGATCGCGGTGCTCGCCGGATACGCGGCGGGTGTCGCGGCCGGCACCGGCCATGTCCTGGTCGACCAGGAGACCGAGGAGTTCCGCCGGGCCAGGACCACCGAACACCTCCAGGCCGTCGTACGGGTCCTCGTCGCGCTCGGCGCGCTCGCGGGCCCGCTGCTGGCCGCCGCGATCGGCGAGCACCGGCTGACCTCCGGTGACTTCGTCTTCGCCCACGGTGGAGCGGCCTTCGCGCTGATGCTGATCGGCGCACTGCTGCTGCCCGCATCCGTGATCGTCCTCGCCAAGACGGACGACCGCTCCGGAGTGCCGTTGCGCCGTGATCTGCGCGAGGCACTGCGCGGCGGCGAACCGGCCGTCGCCCCCGCCGCGACCGGTTTCTTCCTCGTCCTGGAGGGCGGCGACGGCGCCGGCAAGTCCACCCAGGTCGAGGCGCTCGCCGAGTGGATCCGCGCCAAGGGCCACGAGGTCGTCGTCACCCGCGAACCGGGCGCGACCCCGGTCGGCAAGCGGCTGCGCTCGATCCTGCTCGATGTGTCGTCGGCCGGGCTCTCCAACCGGGCCGAGGCACTGCTGTACGCGGCCGACCGCGCCGAGCACGTCGACTCGGTCGTCCGTCCGGCGCTGGAGCGGGGCGCGATCGTCATCTCCGACCGCTACATCGACTCGTCCGTTGCCTACCAGGGCGCGGGCCGTGACCTCTCCCCGACCGAGATCGCCCGGATCTCGCGCTGGGCGACGAGTGGACTCGTACCGCATCTGACGGTGTTGCTGGACGTCGACCCGGAGACCGCGCGGGAACGGTTCACCGAGGCGCCCGACCGGCTGGAGTCCGAGCCGCCCGAGTTCCACGCCCGGGTGCGGTCCGGCTTCCTGACGCTGGCCGCGGCCGACCCGACCCGCTACCTGGTGGTGGACGCGGGCCAGGATCCGGAATCGATCACCACGGTCGTGCGCCACCGGCTCGACCAGCTCCTCCCGCTCTCCGAGGCCGAGATCAAGGCCCAGGAGGAGGCACGCAAGGCCGCCGAGGAAGAGGCCAGGCGCAAGGCCGAGGAAGAGGCGGCCCGCAAGGCCGAGGAGGAGCGGCTGGAGCGCGAGCGGCAGGAACAGCTCGCCAAGCTCCGGGCCGAGGAGGAGGAGCGCAAGCGCCGCGAGCTGGAGGAGGCACGCCAGCGCGAGGCCGAACGCCAGGCGGAGGAGGCCCGGCAGCGGGCCGAGGAAGCCCGGCGTCTGGCCGAGGAGGAGAGGGCCAGGCTGGCGGCCGAGGAAGCGGCCCGCGAGGCCGAGCAGGCCCGGCTGCGCAGGCAGGCCGAGGAGGAGGCCCGGCTGCGCAAGGAGGCCGAGGCGCGGCGGTTGGAGAAGCAGCGCAAGGCCGAAGAGGCGTTGTTGCGGGCCGAGGAAGCCCGCCGGCAGGCCGAGGCCGAGACGGCTGCGGCGGTGCCGGACAGCGAGATCACGGTGCCGACACCGATCGTCAACCCGAACGATGTGACGCAGCCGGTGCCTTCGCCGGTCACCCCGCCCTCGCCCTCCGACGAGGCCGAGACGGCAATGATTCCGAAGATCCACGACCGGTCCGAGCGCCCTGGCGCGGCGGGTGCCGCGGATGAGACGACGGTTCTTCCCCCGGTACAGGACGTACGCGACGCCCGGGCTGCTCGTGACGCCCGGGAGGCGAACCCGGCAGACCGGGTTCCGCGGGGCATCTTCCGTGACGAGCGCCCGGCGGACTCCGCCCGGGAGAACGAGAACGAGCGCACGCGCGAGCTCCCGCAGGTCAGCGACCCGCATGCGGTCGCCCCGCAGCCGGTTCAGGACCACTGGGACGGTCAGGAACACCAGGAGCGCCGGGGCCGGCGCCCTCGTCCCGACTGGGCCGAGGAGACCCCGCTGGACGATCTTCCGACGCTGGCGGACGAACTGCTGGGCGACCACCGCGACGACGAGGACTCAGGTCCCTCGGGCCGGGGACGGCGCCCCCGCCGCTGATCCGCGGAGGCTGCCGGGCGGGTCTGCCCGGCAGCCGGACTGCGGTGCTGCCGGGATTGTCAGACCCGTCCCCCACAATGGGAGTCGGATCGGGGAAGCCGGATCGACAAGCAGTGACATCACAGCTGCGCGGCCGCATCGCAGGACAGCCGCGCAGCCGCACACCACCGGAAGGGCGGTGACCCATGACCGTATGGGACGACCTGGTCGGTCAGGACCGGGTGCAGGAGCAGCTCGGTGCCGCCGCCCGGGACGCCGATGCGCTGGTCACCGCCCACTCCGCGGGGGAGCCGGTGCCTCCGGGGTCGAAGATGACCCACGCCTGGCTGTTCACAGGACCGCCGGGCTCCGGCCGTTCCACCGCCGCCCGGGCCTTCGCCGCCGCCCTCCAGTGCACCAGCCCCGACCGCGCCCTGGGCGGCGCACCGGGCTGCGGCTTCTGCGACGGCTGTCACACCAGCCTCATCGGTACGCACGCCGACGTAGACGTGGTCCGTACCGATCTGCTCTCCATCGGTGTGAAGGAGACCCGCGAGCTGGTCCGCCGCGCCCAGCTCTCACCGGCCGTCGGTCGCTGGCAGGTCATTGTTCTGGAGGACGCCGACCGGCTCACCGAAGGCGCGGGGAACGTCCTGCTGAAGGCCGTCGAGGAGCCCGCGCCGCGCACGGTGTGGCTGCTCTGCGCACCCTCCCTCGAAGATGTGCTGCCCACCATCCGTTCCCGCTGCCGCCACCTCACGCTGCGCACGCCCCCGGTCGACGCCGTCGCCGACGTCCTGATCCGGCGCGACGGCATCGATCCGGAGCGGGCCGCGTCCGCCGCCCGTGCCACCCAGGGCCACATCGGCAGGGCCCGCCGCCTCGCCACCGACGAGAAAGCCCGTTCCCGTCGTGCCGCCGTGCTCAAGCTCCCGCTGCGGGTCGAGGACATCGGAGGCTGCCTCAAGGCCGCCCAGGAGCTGATCGACACCGCCACCGATGACGCCAAGCAGGTCTCGGAGGAGGTCGACGCCAAGGAGACGGAGGAGATGAAGGCCGCGCTCGGCGCTGCGGCCGGGGGGCGGATGCCGCGCGGCACGGCGGGGGTGATGAAGGAGCTGGAGGACAGACAGAAGCGCCGCAAGACCCGTACCCAGCGCGACAGCCTCGATCTCGCCCTCACCGATCTGACCGGCTTCTACCGCGATGTACTGGCCATCCAGCTGGGCTCGCGGATCGCCATCGCCAATGCGGACGCACAGGACGCCATCGACCGCATCGCCCGCTCCTCCACGCCCGAGCGAACCCTGCGCCGGATAGAGGCGGTGCTCGCCTGCCGCCGGGCGCTGGACCGCAATGTGGCGCCGCTGCTCGCGGTGGAGGCGATGACGATGGCGCTGCGCGCGGGCTGACACCACTCGTCACTCATCGCCGCTGCTCATCACCGTTTATCACTGCTTTTTCACCCGTACGAGCAGACAAGCGGGCGAGCCGTCACGCGGCGACTACGCTCCGGGGATGGACACCAGGCGCCCGCTCCGCATCCTTGCCACCGCGCTCGGCACTGCCGGCCTCCTCATCTCCGGCTGCAGCAGTGGCAGTTCGACGAGCGCCTCGCCGTCCGCCTCATCGGCCCCCGCCGCGCTCGCGCCGTATTACGCGCAGCAGCTGAATTGGCGGGACTGCGGCGTCGAGGGGTTCCAGTGCACGACGATGAAGGCGCCCCTGGACTACGCGATGCCGGACGGCGGCGACATCGAGCTGGCCGTCTCCCGCGCGAAGGCCACCGGACCGGGCAAGCGGATCGGCTCCCTCCTGGTGAATCCGGGTGGCCCCGGCGGTTCGGCCGTTGGCTACCTCCAGAGTTACGCGGCCATCGGCTATCCCGCCCAGGTCCGGGCCCGTTACGACATGGTCGCCATCGACCCGCGCGGAGTGGCCCGCAGCGAGCCCGTCGAATGCCTCACCGGTTCGCAGATGGATGCCTACACCCAGGTCGACCAGACCCCGGACGACGCCACCGAGGTCAACAGGCTGAGCGACGCCTACAAGGAGTTCGCAAGCGGCTGCGAGCGGCGCTCGGGCGAGATCCTCCCGCATGTCTCCACGGCCGAGACGGCCCGCGACATGGACATGTTGCGGGCCCTGCTCGGTGACGAGAAGCTGCACTACGTCGGGGCGTCGTACGGCACCTATCTCGGCGCGACGTACGCCGAGCTCTTCCCCGCCCGGGTCGGCCGCCTGGTCCTGGACGGCGCGATGGACCCGTCGCTCCCCGCAGTTGACGCGAACCGCGACCAGACCGCGGGCTTCGAGACCGCGTTCAAGTCCTTCGCCGCCGACTGCGTGAAGAAGGCGGACTGCCCGCTCGGCACCACCTCCACCGCCGATGCGGCCACTCGTCTGAAGCAGCTCTTCGCCCGCCTCGACGCCAGGCCGATCCCCACCGGCGCCTCCCGCGAGCTCACCGAATCCCTCGCCACCACGGGAGTCATCGCCGCCATGTACGACGAGTCGGCCTGGCCCCAGCTCCGCGATGCCCTCACCGGGGCCGAGAAGGGTGACGGCTCCGGCCTGCTCTCCCTGTCGGACAGCTATTACGAGCGCGAGCCGAACGGCACGTACGCGAACCTGATGTTCGCCAACACCGCCGTGAACTGCCTGGATCTGCCGCCCGCCTTCGCCGACGCCAATGCCGCAGCCCAGGCACTCAGCGGCTTCGAGAAGGTATCCCCGGTCTTCGGCAGGACCTTCACCTGGGCCGCCCTGAACTGCGCCCACTGGCCGGTCCGGCCCACCGGCACCCCCCACCGCATCGAGGCGAAGGGCGCCGACCCGATCCTCGTGGTCGGCACCACCCGCGACCCGGCCACTCCGTACAAGTGGGCCGAGTCCCTGGCCGGCCAGCTCTCCTCCGGAACTCTTCTCACCTACCGTGGCGACGGCCACACGGCGTACGGCCGCGGCAGCGACTGCATCGACACGGCGATCAATACCTACCTCCTGGACGGCACCCCGCCGACCGAGGGCAAGATGTGCTCCTGATCGCATCCGTCTTGCCGCTGACCTGCGAAAACGGGCCAAAGCCGGGCTGGTACGGAGCACCCTCGGAAACTGTGTAGACTTGGCGACGCTGCTGATCGCACCATGGTGCGACAGAGCGTGCCGCCTTAGCTCAGTTGGCCAGAGCAACGCACTCGTAATGCGTAGGTCTCGGGTTCGAATCCCGAAGGCGGCTCGGAATTACCCCAGGACTCACTCGCCGTGACCTGGGGTTTTTCTTATGCGCTTGTTCGACCGCTGCCGCAAAGGGCCTCCGGTTGACATGCAGCGACCCGGTGGCAGGGGGAAGAGGGCCGCCCGCTCGGGGCCGGGCCGGATCGGCCACAACGAGCCGGTGGGCCGGTCGGCGGTACGGGCGCTCAGTGCGTCAACTCGGTGATCAGTGACGTCGCGCGGCCGATGAGGGCCACCTCGTGCGGGCTCATCGTCGGGTTGGCCGTGCGGTGCGAGGCGGCTTCGGCGAGGTGGCGGTCGGGGATGCCGCCGGAGGCGGAGAAGTGCGGCAACAGGGCATCCAGCAGGGCACGGGCGCCCGCCGACACGGGGGAACGGACGTCGACCGCGACCTGGGCGAGGATCAGGGCCGACATGGCCCGGTCCGCGGCCGGTACGCCCTCCCCGGTGTTGCTCCAGTCGATCACCACCGGGCCCCGGTCCGTCAGCATCACATTGTCCGGGTGCAGGTCGAGGTGGAGGATCCGGTCCTCGGGGTGCGGGGAGAGCCGGGCGGGGACGGTGTGCAGTTCGGCGAGAAGGCCGGCCAGCATGGTGCCGGCCTCGGCCGCAGAGAGATCGCCGGACAGCAGGGACTGCAGCATCGTCGGGCCGGTCAGGCGCTGCAGCACCAGATCGCCGGGTGCCGCCTCGGCGTTGCGGGGGCCGAGGCGGGGGACCGGGTAGCCGTGGGCGCTGAGGTAGGACATGACCGTCCACTCGTGGGTGGCGTCCATGCCGTCGCGGTAGCGGCGCAGGACCCACTTCTGGTCGAGCGCGTACACATCGGCGGATCGTCCGGCACCCAGCAACTCACCTATTCGCATGGGACGAACCTATGGGTGCGGGTGGCGGCACGGGGAGATCACCAGCGCATATGGACGTCCTCGGCCCAGCCGAGTAGCCGGTCCACGGCGATCTCGCGGCCCTTGTCGTCCCGGATGCGGCCGGTGTAGTGGCCGAAGCACTGGTCGGTGCGGTTGGCGATCAGGCCGGCGTCGGTGCGGGCGGAGCGGTTGTGGAAGGGGGTGAAGGTGAGGTCCACCAGGGGCCGGTCGTCAGGGGCGGAGGTGAGGTCCACCACGGTCCGGTCGTCCGCCGATCTGATGGTCCATGGGGCCATGTAGTCGTCGGGCGACCAGCGCCACTCCAGTTCCTGGCCGATCTTGGTGATCCGGCCGTCCACGCAGAGTGCGTTCTCGGTGGCGCCGGTGCCGCGCGTCCAGCGGCCGCCGAACTGCAGCCCCACCGTGTGACCGCCCGTACGGCCCGATGCGGCGCCCCAGTTCCAGTCGACCGAACGCGGCCAGCGGCCCCGGCCGTGGTCGAGTACGGCCCAGGCGTCCTCGCCGAACTCCAGGACCCTGTCGCCGATCCGGACCGTGCCGGAGGCGGGGCGGGCCGTGTGCTTCGACGTGTGCTGGAAGCGGTGCTCGCTCCACGGCACGACGACGGACAGCGTTTCGTGGCCGGCGGGCAGAGCGGCGAAAAGGTCGACCTCCACGGTCTCCCTGGTCCTCCTCGTCCCCTTGGGCTCCTGCGGTGAGGACGGGGTCAGGCAGCGGGCCCGCAGGCGGGTACCCCCGTTCTCCTCGCGGATCTCGATCCTGACCTTGCCGCTGGTCGGTCGCTGCGGACCGACCACCACGGCGGGGGAGCCGGGCGCGCCTGCGATCGTCTCCGGGAGATGGACGCCGCGGCCGCCGGGGACGATCGCGGTGCGTTCGAACTCGCGGCCACCCGACCCGTACTCCAGTACGTACACGGTGTTCAGGGCCAGGAAGTCGAGGTCGCTCACGGTCAGCGCGACGAGGTGGGTCGGTGTGGTCACGCACCAGTACTCCCACCGCTTGGTCCGGCCCCAGCCCCGGAGATTCGCCCGGTGCAGCGGCTGCCTGGACCATCCGCGGGCCGCAGGGTTCAGCCGGCCGTCCGGCAGGCACAGGTCGACGGGCTCGGTGATCTCGCGTTCATGCGTGGCCATGCGCGGAGCCTAGGGCCAGTCCGGCGGCTCGGGGCCGGGAAGGCCCCGACGCCGCCGGTCACGTGCCCCATAACGCGAGGTGAGGGGGAGAGCGGGATCTCCTGAGGCTGACGTGTACGCGGCTACCTGGGCGGCAATTCCCCCGAAATCAAGGAGAGTTCCATGGAGAGATCCATCCTCCGCAGACGCGCCCCGGCCGCGTGTACCGCCATCGCGACCGTCGCCACCACCGATGCCACGGACGCCGCCCGGATCGGCAAGGCCGGTGCCGGGCCTGTCGTCGTCGGACACAGCCTGGCCGAACTCGACGCCGCCGAGGCCGCATTGGACCGGCCGGCACTGGGCAAGGCCCCCAGGGACATACCCGGCCGGTACGTCGACGTGGCCACCAACCGCGTGGTCGTGCAGGCCGCCCGCGCCTCGGCCGAGGGCATCGTCTCCGGGGGCACCCGCACCCATGTGTGCGCCGAACCGGGCGACTGCGGTGGTTCGTTCATCTCCGGCCGCCAGGCGCAGGGCGTCACCTCCGGCGGTTCCGGCAACTGCCCCCAGGGCGGTACGACGTACTTCCAGCCGGTGAACCCGGCGCTGGGCTCACCCTGGTCACCAGCGGCACTCAGGCGGACCCGCCCACCGACCCGACGGATCCGCCTGGGCGGCCGGGCGCTCTGCAACGCGGGAGACCGTGTCACGTGCGGCGGGGTCACGTACCGCTGTCTGCAGGCGCACTCGGCCGTCATCGGCTGGGAACCGCCGAACGTCCCCGCGCTGTGGGAACGCAAGTGGATACGGCGCACGCGGTGGGTCCGCTGTCCGGGGGCGGGTGCTGGTCTGCGGAGTAGCCTGGATGTGTACGGCTCCCGGTGAGCCGCCTTTGTCGGCCTGCGCATCGAAGGGGGCCGGTACCGCATGGACATTCTGGTCACCGTCGTGGTCGTCGTCGCGATGATCGCGATCGCAGCGTTCGTCATCCACAGGCTCAATGCCAGGCATCGGCATCAGCATCTGCGTCCCGCGCACTACGATCACGGGCTGGCCGGGTTCGACGACGGACCGGGCGCACGACCTGCTCCGGGACCTGCCCCGGGGCGGGACACGGGTGAACAGCAGGGGAGCGGAGGGCCCCGGGGGCCGGGTATGCCCGGCTCCGGCGGGTGATCCGCAGGTGGCGCTATTTCGCGTCCGAGTAGCGCTCCACGACCGCCGTCGTGAACGGAAAACGGACCGGCGTATCGCCGAAGGCGGTCCGCCCGGCCAGGTCGCCGGCTGCCCGGATCGCCTCCACGACCGCCTCTGCCTCCTCCTGTGGACAGTGCACGATCACCTCGTCATGCTGGAAGAAGACCAACTCGGCCCGCAGACCGGCGGAGCCGAGCGACTGGCGCAGGGCGGCCAGGAGCAGCAGCGCCCAGTCCGCCGCACTGCCCTGCACCACGAAGTTACGGGTGAAGCGGCCTCGCGCGCGGGCGTTCGACGATGCGTAACCAGGGGTGAATTCGCCCTCGGCGGAGGGCTGTTCCGTGTTCTCCTGCGGGATGCCGGCCTCGTCGTTCTCCTCGCTCCCGGCCGCGGGCGGACTGGTCCGGCCCAGCCATGTCCGTACGAGGCGTCCTTCCTCGCCCGCTTTTGCCGCATCGTCGACGAAGGCCACGGCCAGCGGAAATCTTCGGCGCAGGGCTGCCAGGTTCTTCAGGCCGTCGCCCGAGGTCTGGCCGTAGATCGCGCCCAGCAGGGCGAGCTTGGCGTGGTCCCGGTCGCCGTGGAAGGCCCGGTCCGACAGCGACGTATAGAGATCGCCGTCATGGCCCGCCACCTCCATCAGACCGCGATCGCGGGAGATCGCAGCCAGCACTCTGGGCTCCATCTGGTCGGCGTCCGCGACGACGAGGCGCCAGCCCTCGTCGGCGACGACCGCCTGCCGTATCACCTTGGGGATCTGCAGCGCTCCTCCGCCGTTGGTCGTCCAGCGGCCGCTGACCGTGCCGCCCGGCTGGTACTCGGGGCGGAAGCGGCCGTCGCGCACCCAGTCCTGGAGCCAGCTCCAGCCGTGCGCCGTCCAGATCCGGTACAGCTTCTTGTACTGGATGAGGGGTTCCACCGCCGGATGGTCCAGCTCCTCCAGCTCCCAGCGCCGGGTGGACTTCACCTTGATGCCGGACTGTGCGAACGCCTTCACCACGTCGGCGGGGAGGTCGGGGCGGACCCGTCTGCCGAAGGCGGCCGACACCTCGTCGGCCAGCTCGGCCAGCCTGCGGGGCTCGCCGCCGCCCGCGTAACGCTCGCCGAGCAGTTCGTGGAGCACGTCCCGGTGCACGTCGGCGCGCCAGGGGAGGCCTGACCGGTTCATTTCGGTGGCGACCAGCATGCCGGCCGATTCGGCGGCCGTCAGCAGGCGCATCCTGCCCGGGTGTGCGGTGGCGTCGTGGCGGCGGAGCTGGTCGGCGTACACCTGGAGCAGGTCGTCGAGGGGCAGATCCGTGCCGGACTGCGGCTCGAAGAGGGAGGACTGCGAGCCGGGCTCGGCGGAGCGGGGCGGAGGATCGGGGGGTACGGGGGCGTTGCGCAGGCGGGCGTGGGCGGCGGCTGCGGAACGGGGTTCGCCCAGACGGCCCTCGTGGGCGAGGAGGAGGGACTCGGCGACCTCGATGTCGTAACAACGGGCCACGGGGACGCCGGCCGCGAGCAGGCGCGGGTAGATCTCGGCGGTGGACCGCCAGACCCAGCGGGTGACATCCGGGCGGGAGCGGACCGCTTCCACGAGGTCGGGTTCGGTCAGGACCGCGGCGGTGGGCAGGCCGGTGGAGTCCAGCGGGGCGAGGAGGGCGCCGCCGGTCTCCGTGGTGGCCAGAGCCCAACGTTCGGTCATGCTGTCGAGTCTGGCACCCGGCACTGACAGGGGCGTGGGGCGCGGGGCGGGGTGGGCCGCTGCGCGGGATTTCACCCCAACCCCGTCCCTTTCCGGAACCAGGGGCTCTGCCCCGGACCCCGGTCCTCGAGCGCCGGACGGGCTGGAGGACCGGGGCCACAAGCGCCGGGCGGGCCGAAACCTACTCGGAGTCCGTCGTCCAGGTGCCCAGGGAGATCTCGGCGGTGATGCCGGGGCCGAAGCCCGCCATCAGGCCGCGGTGGCCGTCAAGGGCCGAAGCCTCGTCGAACATGCGGCCAAGGGCGTCGAGCACCACCGCGCTGGCTATGTTGCCGTACTCGGTGAGCGTGGCGCGGCTGAAGCGGAACGCTTCCGGCGGCACGTCGAGGAAGCGACTCAGGTCGTCCAGGATGCGCGGGCCGCCCGCGTGGATGATGTAGAAGTCCATCTTGCTGGCGTTCCACGCGTGCTCCTCCGCGACGGCGTTCAGGGCCGGGGCGAGGGGCTCCATGGTTCCTGGCACACGCTTGTCGAGCTGGAAGTGGAATCCGGTGGACCGGACCGCGTAGGAGATCCAGTCCTCGGTGTCCGGGATGATGTACGAGCCGTTGCTTTCCAGGCGGACTCCGGTGCCACCGCTGCCTCGGACCACGACGGCGGCTATGCCGTCGCCGAACAGGCCGTTGGACAGCAGGGATCCGACACCCAGATCGGTGGGCTGGTAGCACAGCGAGCAGAACTCGCAGGCGACGATCAGCACATTGGCGTCGGGGTAAGCCGTGCAGAAGTCGTGGGCCCGGTTGACGGCTGCGCCGCCCGCGGCGCAGCCGAGTTGGGCGATCGGCATCTGCCGTGTCTCCGGCCGGAAGCCCATCTTGCCGATGAGCCACGCGGTCGGCGGAGGCATCATGAAGCCGGTGCAGGAGACGTAGACGATCAAGTCGATCTGCCGCGGCTCCAGTTGGGCCTGATCGAGTGCCCGGCGTACCACCGCCGGCACCCTGGCCTTGGTCTGTTGTTCGTAGGTGATGCTGCGGGCGTCGAAGCCCGGGTGCTGCAGCACCTTCTCGATCGGTTGGATCAGGTGCCGTTTCCGCACCCCGGTATGTTCGATCAGACGAAGGACCAGGTCGATCTGCGGATGGTCGCCGTGCAACCGTTGAGCCAGCTCCAGGGTTTCCTCGTTGGTGATGACATACTCGGGAACCTCGATTGCCGGCTTGCAGAGAACCGCCATGGAACTCCTCCTAGCGGACTTTTGGTCCACACCGCCTGGCCCGGAACGTTACGGGGTGTTCATCGACGCGGGAGTGGCCACCACGGCTCCGCACGCGCGGTGCCGCGCGAATCGGAGCTTTGGTGGATTCCTGCGCCGGGTTCGGTAACCCCTGATACGGGCGCGGACGGGCCGACCGTCGAAGACTGAGTTCTAGCCGTTCATGGGCGGATACTGATCCGCCACGGCTTGGGTGGGTGGCCGTCGGGATCACGCTACGGCAGGCGGATCGGGGCCGCATGTCGAGCCGACGCACAGCGCGCAGCAGGGCGTGGAAAGGCGCCCGGCGCCCCGGGACTGTTCCGGGTTGCCGGGCGCCATGGTGCGACGCATCATCAATGAGCATCACTGTCCGTACACAGAGGCCCGGTGCGTCGCCGGACCTCCCCTGTCACCAGGTGACAGGCAGTTCGAGGGGATAGCGCCAGATCGAGGTCTTGTTCCAGCGCACTTCCTCGGCCGGCGTCGCCAGCTTCAGAGCCGGGAAACGCTCCAGCAGAGTTCCGATGGCGACCTGGAGCTCCGTCGCCGCGAGCGGGGCACCCAGACAGTGATGGCCGCCCCAGCCGAAGGTCATATGGGACGGACTTTCGCGCTCCAGATCCAGCTCGTCGGGCCGGTCGAACTTCCGGCCGTCCCGGTTGGCCGTCAGATAGGAGACATGCACGATGTCCCCCGCCCGGATCGCCACGCCGCTCAGTTCCACGTCCTCGGTGGCGACACGGGGAATGCCGACACCCTTGCGGAAGGGAATGAAGCGCAGCAGCTCCTCGATGGCCTGCGGGAGCATGTCGGGGCGGTCGCGCAGCATCGCGAGCTCGTCGGGCCTGGTGAGCAGCGTGTAGGCGATGTTCCCGATCTCGTACGTGGTGGTGTCCTGGCCCGTGATGAGCAGCACCATGGCCATCACGGTCAGTTCCTGGTCGTTGAGGATCTCGTCCCCGTCGCGAGCCGTGGCCAGCGCGCTGATCAGGTCGTCGCCCGGGTTCCCGCGCCGCAGCGCCGTCAGCTTCTGGAAGTAGGCGCGGAGATCGGCCTTGGCCCGTACCGCGTCGTCCCGGTTCTCGACGGTCGTGTCCATCATCGTCCGGGCATGGGCGCGCAGCTGCGCGCGGTCGGCCTCGGGAATGTCGAGGACCTCGCAGATGGTGGTCAGGGGCAGCGGGGCCGCCAGATGCTCGAAGAGATCGGCGGGGGCTCCGTGCTCCTCCATCCGGTCCAGCAGCTCGTCCACGACATGCTGGGTACGGACCTTCATGCGCTCCATGTGACGAGGCGCGAAGCCCTTGGAGATCAGGCTGCGCAGGCGGCTGCTGCCCGGCGGGTCCATCACGTTGATCGCTTCGTCCTGAACGATCGGCTCGGGGGTCATGCGCGGGAAGTTCCGGCCGATGATGGCGCTCCGGCTGAAGCGCCGGTCGGTGGTCACCGTGCGCACGTCGTCGTAGCCGGTGACGAGCCATGCCTCGCCGTCGCCGTGCGGCAGCCGGATGCGGGAGACGGGTTCTTCGGTCATCAAGTGCCTGAGCACCGGGTCGAATTCGAGGGCCTCGGCATAGTCGAACGGGCAGTGCCGTGCGCCGGCGACTGGTTCCATACGGAGCTCCAGAGGGGGGATCTGACGGGTGGTTCGAGGAATCTGCGGGCTGGACGGGACATGGGTGCCCGGTCACCCGCACAGGCACGCGCCACTCCGGGCCGATTGGTCCATATGCAGAACTGATTCGACAGCCGGGGGGGGGGGGGGGGGGGGGGGGGGGCCCCCCCCCCCCCCCCCCCCGCGGGGGGGGGGGGGGGGGGGGCGCGGGGCGGGGGATAGAGGCCGGGGGGGGCCCGACGG
>NZ_JBHVWS010000018.1:0-92060 GCF_042882185.1 Streptomyces sp. NPDC058239 | reverse complement strand
TGTTTGAGCTTTCTTGCGCCGGGCGGTGGCGGGGAGCGGGGCTAACTGGCACCCCCCCCCCCGTCCGACCGGTACGGCGGGTTCGGCGCGTTCGCCGGGATCGAAGTGAACGGCCGGTCTCAGCCGGAAGGTACGACGTCGGTGACGTCCACCGCGCGGCGCACCGCCCGGGCGAGCTCGACGCCGTCGCCCACGGCCCAGAAGTGGGTGAAGAACAGGCGGGGGTCCTCCGCCAGGTGATGGTTGTGCAGCTCGACGAGCCTGATCCCGCCGCGCCGCAGCGCCTTCAGCACGTTCTGCACCTCGCCGGCGAGCATGACGCAGTCACCGCTGAGTGCGGCCCTGCCGCCGCCGAGCGGCTGGAAGTTGAAAGCGCTGGTCGATCCCAGGCCGGGCGGCAGGATCAGATGGCCGTCCGCGATGGTCTCGCGGCGTACGAAGATGTTCTTGTAGAGCCCGTCCTCGATGGAACCCTTGGCGCCCAGCGCCGCCTCCATTCCGGCGATGTCCAGGTCGACCCGGGTCGGTCTGCCCGGCGGCAGGGCGGGCGGGGTTCCGGTGCGGTCGAATCCGGCGCGCAGACCGCGCGCCAGTGCGACCGCGTCGTGACCGTGTGCGTGGACGTGGGTCCACCAGATGTCGGGGGTCTGGGCGAGCAGGTGCTTGTGGAGCGCGGTCTGCTCGATTCCGTGTGCCTGCCAGGCATCGGTCACCCACTGCAGTTCGTCCTCGGTGACCACCACGTCGCCCATCAGCATCGTGCTGCCGTCGGCGTAACGGACGAAGGCCACATGCGTGCCCAGCGCGAGCCCCGGTGTGACGACCACGCCGTCGGAGACCACATGAAGGTCCCGCCGGGGGAAGCCCGTGTGGTAGGTCGTTCCGCGCAGCATGTTGCCGGTGCGGCCCAGCGCTCTCGCCACGCCGGCCCAGTCCGCCAGGCCGGTCGGCACCGGCCTGACCCGCCTGCCGTGCCCCGGCCCGGTCATCCCGTCGGGCAGGGCGCGAGCGGCGGCCGGTCCTGCGGCGGTCAGCATCGGTGCGAGTGCGGCTGCGGCCAGTACGCGTCGCCGCGACGTGATCGCCCTTGTGTTCGTGTCCTGCTGTCGGTCTCCAGTCATCACTTGTTCGCCTCCATGGCGAGATGAAACCATGCAAAACATGGACGAAAGGATGAAAGCGGATACATCGTCAGTGGGTGGGGCTGGATGGACTAAGCGCGCTGTCCGACCCGGTTCCGTACGGCCCATCCGGACCTTCGGTGCACCGGCATCGAGCGGCGCCGCACCGGCCTCGGCAACAGCGCTGCTCCGACCGCGACCACCGCGCACACCCCGGCCGCCCCGACCATCAGCGGCCACTGCACCGACATCGTCACCGGTGCGGACAGCGAGGCCAGCGCGGCGGCGAGGCCCGCCAGGTTGACCGCGGTCACGGCCAGTCCGAGCAGCGCCCCGAGCCCGACCGCGAACAGCGTCTCCCCGGCCACCACCGCGAGGACCTGCGGCCGGGCGGCCCCGGCCAGCCGGAGCGCGCTCAGCTCCGAGGACCGTACGGACCCCGCCATCAGCATCGTGTTGGCGAGGGCGATCGCCGTGTACACCAGCGCGATCCCCAGGATCACGATCAAGCCGAGCCGGGTCTGCGGACTCGTACGCGGGTGTGTCGCGGCCAGCCACTGCTCCGTCGACCGCACCTCGCCGCCGGTGTCGCGCAACTGTGCTGCGACAGCGGCCCGGTTCGCGCCCGGCGAGAGGCGTACGTCGATCCGGTCCACCGGAGCCGCCGGCGCGTTCGCCTTCGTGACATAGGCCCCGTTGTTCCCCGTCCCGCGCTCCAGCACCGCCGCGATCCGCAGCGCGACCGGCCGTCCGTCGCCGAGCCACACCCGTACCGTCGAGCCCACCGTGTGCTGTTCCCACTCCTCGTTCACCACGATCGAGCGGTCGTCCAGATCCCGGACGTCGCCCGCCGCCACCGGCAGCCGCTCGACCGTCGCGAGGGCCTTCGCGTCGTTCACCGCCCGCGCCTGGGAAGTGATGAGAGCGGTGCCCTCCTCGCGTACGTGGACGGCTGTCGAGGCGGACGCGGACAGCGTTGCGCCACGCACCGGCCGTACCTTCAACTCCTCGCCCGTCACGACCAGATCGGCCCGGGTGTGCTCGCGTGCCTCGGCCGCCTTCGCCGCCGTCACCGTCATCGCGGAGCCGGCCACCGAACCAGCCAGCGCCACGGTGATCAGCACCGGAGCGGCCACCGCCGCCGTACGCCGCAGCGACGCCGATGTGTTCGCGGTCACGAGCATTCCGGTCGCCCCGGGCAGCCGGATCAGCCGGGCCAATGGGCGTACCAGCAGCGGCGCGAGCAGGGCAGCGGCCGTGATCAGGACCATCGGCTGAGTGGTGTATGTCTTCCGCTTCAGCAGCGCGGACGGGTCCGTGGCGAGGGACTTCGCCATGAGGAACGCGGCTCCCGCGAGCAGGGCGAAGCCCAGCAGACGACGGGCCGGCGGCAGCACGCCCGTATCGACATCGGCCTCGCGCAGCGCCTCGGCCGGGCCGGTTCTGCCCGCCCGCCGCGAGGCCGCCCAGACCCCCGCGAACGCCACGACCAGGCCGGTCCAGAAGGCGGCGTGCAGCGGCCAGGCAACCGGGCGGATGGTGAACCAGGGCGGTGCCATCCCTTCGTCGACCAGCAGCCCGGCCGACAGCGGCGCGGCCCAGCGGCCCAGCGCGCACCCGGCAACCGAGGCGAGCGTGCCGACCACGGCCGCCTCGGTCAGCAGCAGCCGCCGCAGCTGGCCCGGCGTGGCGCCGGCCGTACGCAGCAGCCCGAACTCGCGCCGGCGCAGCGCCACCGCGAAGGCGAACGTCGATGCGACGACGAAGACCGAGACGAAGGCGGTGACGCCGCCCGCCGTGCCGAGCAGGGCGTTCACGGTCAGCAACCCCTCGGCGTCCCGCTCCGTGGCCGGGTCGGCGCGGCGGCGGCCGTCGCCGGTGAGGACCAGGGCGCGGTCGCCGACGACGCGGCGCACCTCGGCGACGGGCGCGTCCACGCCTACGGCGTCCGGCCCGCGGTGCGCTCCGTTTCTGTCGTCCCGTGTCACCTGGCCGAGCGCCCGGAGGTCGCGCAGGAGTGCGATATCCACAGGCTGTGGATGAGTGAGCTTGCGGCTGACCTCCGTTGTGGACGGCCCGCGCCGCACCTTCACGGTCAGGGTGTCGTCGCCCATCACCACCACCGGCGATCCGGCGAACCGCTGCGGCGCCCGGTTCGGGGCGTCGAAGGTCGAGGCGAGGCCGAGGCCCATGGACGCGATCAGCCCCACGCCCAGCGCGAGTGCGGCGAAGGTGCCGATGAGCGTGGTCCAGCGGGTACGCAGGGTGGCCAGGGCGACGGTCAGCACGATGCCACCCCCGCACAACCCGCGACACCCGCTACGACGGCAGTCGTGCGGCGTGCCGCGGTACGTCCCGCCGCCATCCAGGCCGCGATCCGCTCGGCCGGCAGGCCGGTCAGATCGTCAGCCACCCGCCCGTCGACCAGGAAGACCACCCGGTCCGCACAGGCCGCGGCCATCGGGTCATGGGTGACCATCACGATCGTCTGCCCCTCCCGGTCCACCAGCTCCCGCAGCATCGCCATCACCTCCTGGCTCGTCGCGGTGTCCAGTGCACCGGTCGGCTCGTCGCCGAAGAGCACCGCGGGCCGGGTGATCAGGGCCCGCGCCAGGGCCACCCGCTGCTGCTGCCCGCCGGACATTTCGGCCGGCCGGTGCCCCGCCCGGTCGGCGAGACCGACCCGGGCCAGGGATTCACGCACCTCGGTACGGGACGGGCAGCGGCCCGCGAGCCGCAGCGGCAGCGCGACATTCTGTGCGGCGGTCAGCGAAGGGACCAGGTTGAACGCCTGGAAGACGAAGCCGATCCGGTCCCGGCGCAGCAGCGTCAGCCGGCGCTCGCTCAGCCCGGTCAGCTCCACCCCGCCCACCTCGACGGTGCCGGACGTCGGCCGGTCCAGCCCGGCCGCGCAGTGCAGCAGCGTGGACTTGCCGGAGCCGGACGGGCCCATGACGGCGGTGAAGGTACCGGGGCGGACGGTGAGGTCGATGCCGTCGAGGGCGTCGACCTCTCCATAGGTACGGCGTACGGAACGGAGCCGTACGGCATCGGTGGCACTCGCGGATGCGGCGGATGCATGCGGGGAAGTCATGTCCTCGATCGAACCGTTTCCGCGCTCCGCGATCACGACCACCAGAGCCCGTCCTCGGGGTAGGGCCAGACATACCCGGCCGCACCGCCCTGCCTACCCTGGCCTCATGGAACCGGTGATCGACCAGGCATTCGCGGCAGCCCTCTACTCCGAGGGCGACGCCGGTCTCGACACCGGAGCCTCCCTCCTGGCCGCCGATCCGACGGCCGACGCGGAACTGTTCCGGCGCGGCGAGGATTTCGTCCGCCGTGCCTGGGAGCGCGGCTGGCAGCCCGCCGATGTCGTGCGCATCGTCCGCCGCGAACTCGACGAGACCGCGGTCGGCCTCGCCGCCGGGCTGATCGCATCGGAGACCGGACGGTACGAGCAACTGCCGCCCCGCTGGCGGTCCCAGCTCGACGGGCTCCCCGCCGCGCCGCCCCGGAACCGGCCCGACCGGTTCTCCCGCGCCTGCGCTCTCCTCGGCCTGTACCGGCTGCTGCTCAGGCTCCCCGCCATCGAACCGGCCGGTCCGCCGCCCGGCACCTCCCCGCACGGGCTGAACCTGCCGCCCGCGCACGACGAACCCCGGATGCTGACCCGGATCCGTGCCCTGCTCGCCAAGGCGGAGGCGACCGGCTTCCCCGAGGAGGCGGAGGCCCTCACCACCAAGGCGCAGGAGCTGATGGCCCGGCACTCCATCGACGAGGCCCTGCTCGCCGCCCGTACCCACAGCAAGGAGGCGCCGGGAGCGTGCCGGGTCGGGGTCGATGCCCCGTACGAGACGGCGAAGGCGATCCTGCTCGACGCGGTCGCCTCCGCGAACCGCTGCCGTGCGGTGTGGAACAGTGACCTCGGCTTCTCCACGGTGGTCGGCTTCGAGCCGGACCTGGAGGCCGTGGAGCTGCTGTACACCTCCCTGCTGGTCCAGGGCACGGTGGCGATGACGAAGGCGGAGGCGGGCCAGCGGGCCGGCGGACGCAAGCGGACCAAGACGTTCCGGCAGTCCTTCCTGATGGCGTACGCCCAGCGACTGGGCAGCCGGCTCGCCGCCGACACCGCCCGCGTCACGGCGGCCGCCGAGGCCGAGACCGAATCCGAAACCGCAGGGGTGGCAGCACCCCATCTGCTCCCGGTCCTCGCCGCCCGAGACATGGCCGTCACGGACACCGCCGAGCGGATGTTCCCCGAGACCACGACCACGCGCGTCAGGGGCGCCACGGACCTCGACGGATGGACCCATGGGACGGCCGCCGCGGACCGGGCGAGGATGGGCGGGGCCGGGCCGGAGATCCACGGCAGGCGAGGAAACCGGTAGAAACCTCAGATGCCGTCTGAATTACGGCAACTCGGGCCTATCGGTGATTCCGGCTAGGCTCTGGGCATGAGCTGGCTCCGGGCGCTGAAGGAGACCGCCCGCTCGGGGCTGACGATCGAGCGGCGGCGCCTCGAACCGCTCATCGCGATCCGCGGTGCGGCCGGTCTCGCCCTCGTCATCGGGGCCGGCCTCGCGCTCTTCGGGCCGGTGGTCGCCGCGAGCTCCGCGTTCGGTGCGTTCCAGGCGGCCATCGCCACGTTCCAGCGCAGCTGGCGCCCCCGGCCCGTCCTCGCCCTGGTCTCCGGGGCGAGCCTCGCCGTATCGACATTCCTCGGCTATCTCGCCGGTCCCAGAGTGCCGTTGTTCGTGGCCCTGCTGGTGCTCTGGACGTTCCTCGCGGGCCTGGCCTGGGCGGCGGGACCGACAGGCGGCCTCATCGCGTCGTCCAACGTGGCGATCATGCTGGTGACGGTCACCCTGCCCACCTCCGTCGCGAACTCGGCCGTGCATGTCGTGATGATCCTGTTCGGCGGTGTGGTGCAGGCGGCGCTGATCGTCCTGTTCCCGGTACGGAGATGGGGCGCCCAGCGCGATGCCCTTGCCGACGCCCTGGCCGCCGAGGCCGACTACGCCCGCCGGCTGCGCCAGGACCCGCTCGCCGCCTTCGATCCGGTGCCGCTGATGACGGCCCGCAGCGCGGCCGCGGTCACCCCGCGGCAGGCCCGCCGCCGGCCGCCCGAGCTGCGTGGCTCCCGCGGTGTCGCCGAACGGATCAGACCGGTGCTCGCCTCGCTCGCGGACCCGGCGATGGGTGTCCCGTCCGAGGGGCCGGAGCGGGACCGGGTCCGCGAGCTCCTCACGGCCGCCGGATCCGTGCTCGACTCGGCGGCCCGGGCGATCCGCAACGGCGACCCGGTGAAGCTCTCCCCGCCCGCCGTCGCCGCGCTCAAGACCCCCGACACCGGCACTCTCCTCACCGGCCCGTCCCGCCGCGCCGCCGCCCGGCTCGGCGCGCTGCTCTCCGATGTCATCGAGACGGCCGAGGGCGAGGGGACGAAGGAGGAACAGGCCGAGGCCGAGGAGGCCGCCGAGACCATCAGGACCACCGGGGACGGGACCCCCGCCGCTCCGCACCGCCGCCGTCCCACGCTCCTGCGGCTGGTCCCCGTCGTCGGGAGGGCGGTGCGCGCCGAACTGCGCCCCGGTTCACCGATCCTGCGGCACGCCGTGAGGGTCTCCGTCGTCGTCGCCGTCGGCTATCTCATCGGTACCGCGCTGCCGTTCGGTCACGGCTACTGGGCACCCATGGCGGCCGTCATGGTGATGCGGCCGGAGTTCTCCCAGACGTACGGGCGTGCCGTGGCCCGCTTCGGCGGCACGATCGTCGGCGTCTCGCTCGCCACCGCGATCGCTCGGATCACCGACCCCGGTGTGACCTGGTCCGCGATGCTCTCCGTGCTCTGCGCCCTGCTGATGTATCTGCTGATGCACACCGGGTACGTGGTCGGCCAGGCGTGTGTCTCCGCGTATGTCGTCTTCCTGCTCGGCATGGCGGGCGGCAACTGGTCGCAGACCGTACACGAACGAGTCTTCCTCACCCTTGTCGGCGGCCTCCTCGCGATGATTTCGTACGCCGTCTACCCGGCGTGGGAGACCCCGAGGCTTCGCGGCAGGCTCGGCGACTGGCTGCAGGCGGACGGGCGGTACGCGGCCGCGGTCGTCGGCCAGTACGCCGAACCGGCCGAGCGCGGCCGGGACGACGTCCGTTCCGCCCTGCTCGGCACCCGCGAGGCCCGCGTCGCCTGGCAGGAGGCGCTTGCCACCGCCCAGCACGAACCGGTGCGCAACCGCGGCCTCTCCCGCGCCGCCGCCGACGACGCCCAGCACGCCCTCGCCCAGTTCGGCCGGGTCGCGATGCTGCTGGAGGCCCACCTCCCGTGCGGCAGCGCCACCCCCGTACCGGCCGCCGCGCGCCTGGCACAAGCGCTGCGCCGGGCCACCGAACAGGGGGCGAAGGAGGTGCGGGAGCGGCGCGTACCGGACTGGGCGGAGGTACGCGAGGCGCTGGCGCAGTGGGACGCGCAGCGGACGGGCGAAGGGGAGGCGGCCCCGTTCGTACGGAACGGGGCCGGCCTCCTCCTGGAAGCCCTGGAGGAGTTCTCCCGGGGGCTGGACGGTGCGTCGAAGCCGAACCCTCCATCGGATCAAGCCGATTGAGGGGACGGAGCGGCCGGCCGTCAGGGTGTCGGCAGGTCCGGCAGACCCGACGGGATCGCGCCCGGCTCGGTCTTGGCCAGGGTGTCCTTCGTCCCGCCGTCCCAGGACACGACGACGGTCTTGCCGTCGTTGGACACGATGGACCCCATGGTGCGGTCGGTGTCGCCGTCGGCGCACTTCAGCGCCAGCATCACCTTGCCCATGTCCTTCACGGTGCCCGTGCAGGCGCGCTGCTCGGTGACGAGTACGGCCTTCCCGGACGCGACGGACAGGACCACGGCCTTGCCGTCGGTCTTTCCGGCCCAGCCGCCCTCCAGCGCCGCGGCGTCGGCCCCGGAGTCGCTGTCGCTGTCGCCGGGAGCCTGACCGGACTTCGCGGCGCCGGAGCCGCCGTCCGGGTCGCTCTTCCTGCCGTCGCTGCTGCAGCCGGTCAGTGCTGCGGCGGTGACGAGTCCGGCGATGATTACGGCACCGGTACGTACGACTTCGCGCATGTGGAATTCCCCCTTGTTGACAAAAGACCGCGCCAAGCTACCAGCGCGTGCCACCGGGATGAGCTGTCCAACTCGGGGTAGACGGAGCCAAACAGGCGTCCCGTACGTCTATCTCTGCGTCCAAAGCTGTAATCGTGAGAACACCCCGCGTGCACGTGCATCAGCTCATGCATCTGCTCATGCATGGAAAATTGAACACAGCTATGATCCGAGACAGTTGACACTTGCACCTTGCAACTCGGGGAGCGTCCTGTGCACCACGTGTACAACGGCATGGCGGCCACAGAGCTTCGCGGAGTCGTCTGGCAGAAGAGCAGACACAGCAACTCCCAGGGATCCTGCGTGGAGTTCGCGAAACTGCCCGACGGGGATGTGGCGATGAGGAATTCGCGCCACCCCGACGGGCCGGCCCTGGTCTATACGCCGGCCGAGATAGAGGCGCTGCTGCTCGGGGTGAAGGACGGGGAGTTCGACCACCTCATAGCGGGCGGCTGACCGCGTCCCTCCGGGCGGTGTCCGGCCATCCGCCGGCAGCCCGCGCGGCCACCGCGCGGGTCACACGTCGTCGGACAGCCGGAACAGTGCCCAGACCACCTTGCCGCGCGGTGTCGCCGCGATGTTCGGGTTGTCCGCTCCCGGAGCGGGGGAGGGGTGCCAGCCCCAGGAGTCGCTGAAGGACTCCACCAGGAAGAGGCCGCGGCCCGACTCCGCCGAGTCGGGAGCCTCGGAGGCTATGGGGCTCTCCTGGCTGGGGTCGCGCACGGCGCACACCAGGCGCGAGCTCCAGCGCATCAAGTGCAGCCGTACGGGAGGTTCGTGAGGCTCAGGTGCGGTGTCCGCAGGCAGGGCGTGCCGCAGAGCGTTGGTCACGAGTTCGGAGACGACCAGTGCGACATCGTCGAAGCGCTCGTCCAGTCCCCAGCCGTTCAGCGTCGTCCTGGTGAACCTCCGTGCCCCGCCCACGGCTTCGTAGCGGGCGGGCAGGGTGCAGGTGGCCGATCCGGAGACGGCTGAGGGATCGATTGGGGGAAGCCCCTGCCGTAACGGCTCGAGCATCGTCGATCCATTCGTCCCCATGCGAGGCACTCCCAGGATTCGTGGCTGTATCGGTACTGCGGGGTACAGCGGCACAACACGAACGAGCACGCAGGTGCGCGAGGGCCATGGTTCCGAATGCGCAGGGCAGATGCAAGGGCAGATGCACGTGCACGCGCCTGACCTGTCCGAACCCGTGCCGGTTCTTGGTCATTTCTTCCTGCGTGTATTTTCGTAGCTTTCTGGGAGTCTTCTCATTTCCGTAATCGAATGAGTACGGGCTGAAGCGTTTTGATGGCAGAATCCGGCACTTGGGGTTCAGGGGGAGCCCCGGTGTCCAGGAAGCGATGGGGAGGACCGGACCAGTGGCGGCAGGCGAGTCGAGTGGATCTGTGGTGCGGCGCATCCTGCTGGGCTCGCAGCTCAGGCGGCTGCGCGACTCGCGCGGGATCACCCGCGAGGCGGCCGGCTACTCCATCCGGGCTTCCGAATCGAAGATCAGCCGCATGGAGTTGGGACGGGTGAGCTTCAAGGCCAGGGATGTCGAGGACCTGCTCACGCTCTACGGCGTCACGGACGAGGCGGAGCGCGACGCCCTGCTCGGCCTGGCCCGCGAGGCCAATGTGGCGGGCTGGTGGCACAGTTACGGAGATGTGCTGCCCGGGTGGTTCCAGACGTACATCGGTCTGGAAGGAGCGGCATCGCTCATCCGGGTGTACGAAGTCCAGTTCATCCATGGCCTGTTGCAGACCGAGTCCTATGCGCACGCGGTCGTCGCCCGGGGCATGGGCGACGCCCCGGCCGTCGAGATCGACCGCCGGGTTGCGTTGCGGCTGGAGCGTCAGAAGGCCCTCGTCTCCGAACGTGCACCCCGTTTCCACGCCGTGCTGGACGAGGCGGCGCTGCGCCGGCCGTACGGCGACCGTGAAGTGATGCGTGGACAATTGCGGCATCTGATCGAGATGTCGGAACGGCCCAACATCACTCTTCAAGTGATGCCCTTCAGTTTTGGCGGGCATGCGGGGGAGGGCGGTTCTTTTACGATGCTCCGATTCCCGGAATCCGATCTGTCGGACATTGTCTATTTGGAGCAGCTGACAAGTGCGCTCTATCTGGACAAGGCCGAAGAAGTCGCTCAGTACGAAAAGGCCATGGTGCGGCTGCACGAGGACAGTCCCGGTCCCGAGGAGAGCCGCGATCTGCTCCGTGGTCTACTCCAACTCATCTGATTCATCAGTACGATGGCGGTTCGACGGGAGTCTGCACCTGAGTTAAGGGATCGCATGTCCTTCTTCTACGAGCTGGCCGACCAGTACATCGACGGTGAGTGGCGGACCGGCACCGGCTCGTGGGACATCATCGATTTCAATCCCTACAACGGGGAGAAACTCGCCGCGATCACCATCGCGACCGCGCAGGAGGTCGACCTGGCCTACCGCGCCGCCGAACGCGCCCAGCGGTCCTGGGCCACCACCGGCCCGTACGAGCGCCGCAGCGTCCTGGAACGCGCCCTGCGCATCACCGAGGAGCTGCACGACGACATCGTCGAGGCGATCGTCGACGAGCTGGGCGGCACCCGTCTCAAGGCGGAGTACGAGGTGCGCGTCGCCAAGGAGTTCCTGCGCGACGCGATCCAGCAGGCGCTGCGTCACCGGGGCCGCATCCTGCCCTCCCCGGTGGACGGCAAGGAGAACCGTCTCTACCGGCAGCCCGTCGGCGTCATAGGTGTGATCAGCCCCTTCAACTTCCCCTTTCTGGTGACGATGAAGTCCGTCGCACCGGCCCTCGCGCTCGGCAACGCGGTCGTCGTCAAGCCCAATCAGAACGCCCCGGTCGTCGGCGGCGGGCTGATCGCCAGGATCTTCGAGGATGCCGGGCTGCCCGCCGGACTGCTCAACATCCTGATCACCGATGTCGCCGAGATAGGGGACGCGTTCATCGAGCACCCCGTGCCCAAGGTGATCTCCTTCGCGGGTACGGACCGGGTCGGCCGCCACGTCGGCGCGATCGCGGCCGGACACTTCAAGCGGACGATCCTCGAACTCAGCGGCAACAGCGCCCTGGTGGTGCTGGAGGACGCCGACATCGACTATGCGGTCGACGCGGCCGTCTTCAGCCGCTTCGTGTACCAGGGACAGGTCTGTATGGCCGCCAACCGCATCCTGGTGGACCGCCGCGTCGAGCGGGAGTTCACCGAGAAGTTCACCGCCAGGGTGGCCGCGCTGCGGACCGGTGACCCGCGCGACCCGGAGACCCAGATCGGCCCGGTCATCAACACCTTCCAGGCCGACGCCCTGACCGCCCTGGTCGACCAGGCACTGGCCGAGGGGGCCACCGCGCTCGTACGGGGCCGGACCCGCGGCAACCTCGTCGAACCGACCGTGCTCTCCGGGCTCCCCGAGGGCTCCCCGCTGCTGTCCCAGGAGATATTCGGTCCGGTGGCACTGCTGGTGACGTTCGACGGCGAGGACGATGCCGTACGGATCGTCAACGACACCCCGTACGGACTCAGCGGCGCTGTGCACAGCCGCAGCACCGAACGCGGGGTGCGGTTCGCGCAGCGCGTCGTCAGCGGGATGTTCCACGTCAACGACTCCACCGTCCAGGACGATCCGCTGGTGGCCTTCGGGGGCGAGAAGTCCTCCGGGATCGGCCGGCTGAACGGCGAGGCGACCGTGGACGCCTTCACCACCCAGAAGTGGATGTCCATTCAGCACGGCCGGACTGCATTCCCTTTCTGACACCGGTGGGTTGAGGACAGGAGCTGACCGCAAGGATCCGTAGCTTGGTCGGTGTCAGGAAGAAACCGGCACGGTTCCCCAAGGCGGACATCATGGTCACTCACGTTCCCGCAGAAGCCTCCGGCGACGAGCGCGGCGCGCTCCTCTCCTTCGTCGAGGCGCAGCGCGGCGCGATCCGGCGCTCGCTCATCGGTCTGACAGAGGAGCAGGCGGCGAGCCGGCCCAGCGCCAGTGAACTCTCCCTCTCCGGGCTGCTCAAGCACGTCGCCGAGACCGAGCTGAACTGGCTGTGCCTCGCCCAGCAGCGCCCCAACGAGAAGGCCCGCACCGAGGAGACCTGGGCGGACAGCTTCCGTCTTGTCGGGGACGAGACCGTCCCGCAGATGCTGGAGTTCTGGGCGAAGGTCGCGGCGGAGACCGAGGAGTTCATCCACTCCGTGGAGAGCATGAACGACACGTTCCCGCTGCCCGAGGCGCCCTGGTTCCCGAAGGACGAGAACTGCTCGATGCGCTGGCTGCTGGTTCATCTCGTCGAGGAGACCGCCCGGCACGCCGGGCACGCCGACATCATCCGGGAGTCCCTGGACGGCCGAACCGCGTTCGAGCTGGTCGCCGAGGCGGGGGGATACTCTAATCAAAGTTGAATAGAAAGGGTGCGTGACATGTCCGCGATCCGGCTGCTGGTCCTCTGTGCCGTGCGTCAGCACGGCCGGGCGCACGGCTATCAGGTCCGCAACGACCTGGAGTACTGGGGCGCTCACGAGTGGTCCAACGCCAAACCCGGGTCGGTGTACCACGCACTGAAGCAGATGGCGAAGCAGGGGCTGCTGGTCGCCCATGAGACCGCCCCGAGTACGGCGGGCGGCCCGCCCCGTACCGAGTACGAGATCACCGAGCGGGGCAACGAGGAGTACCTCACTCTGCTGCGCGCGGCGCTGACCTCGTACGACCAGAAGCTGGATGTGCTGTCGGCCGGCCTCGGCGGCATCGTCGACCTGGAGCGGTCCGAGGCGATCGCGCTGCTCAAGGAGCGGGTGGCCGGTCTCACGGCCTGGCGGGCCTCGGTCACCGAGTACTACACGCCGGAGGCCGGGCCCGAGTCGATCGGTCACATCGGCGAAATCATGAACATGTGGGTCCACTCGGCGGATGCCGGGGCCGAGTGGACGCGTGGGCTGATCGCCCGCATCGAGGGCGGGGCGTACACCTTCGCGGGGGAGGGTGAACCCTTCGTCGGTGTGCTCGCCGAGGGGCAGGAGAACCCGTATGCGACGGGTGTCCACGATCCGGGCGACGACGAGTAATCAAGTTTGACGAATGGAGTCGGTGCGGTTACCTTCGACCCGCTAGTCAAGTTTGACTACGAGAGGGTGTGGCGATTTTGACCGACGCGATCGTTGTCGAAGGTGTGCACAAGCGATACGGGGAGAAGCGCGCCCTGGACGGCCTGGACCTCACGGTCCGCCGTTCCACCGTCCATGCTGTGCTCGGCCCCAACGGCGCGGGCAAGACCACGGCCGTACGCATCCTGTCGACGCTGCTGCGGCACGACGAGGGGCGGGTCGAGGTGGCGGGGTTCGACGTACGGGACCGGGCCGGCGAGGTCCGGCGCCGCATCGGGCTGCTCGGGCAGTACGCGGCGGTCGACGAAGAGCTCGGCGGCCGGCAGAACCTGGAGATGTTCGGCCGTCTGTACCACCTGGGCGTGCGCCGGGCGGGTGCGCGGGCGGACGAACTGCTGGCCCGCTTCGGGCTCGCGGACACCGGCCGGGGGCCGGTCAAGGAGTACAGCGGCGGCATGCGGCGACGGCTCGATCTTGCCGCTTCGCTGATCACCGACCCGGAGGTGCTCTTCCTGGACGAGCCGACCACCGGACTGGACCCGCGCGGCCGGGCCGAGGTGTGGTCGGCGGTGCGCTCACTGGTGGGCGGCGGCACGACCGTACTGCTGACCACGCAGTATCTGGAGGAGGCCGATCAGCTGGCGGACCGGATCTCGGTGATCGATGCCGGACGGGTGGCCGCCGAGGGGACGGTCGACGAGCTGAAGGCAATGGTGGCCGGGGACCGCATCGATGTCGTGGTCCGGGACGGTTCGCAACTGGCGGCCGCTGCCCTGCTGTTGGGTGAAGGTGCGGTCGTCGACGCGGACCGGCGGCTGATCGGGGCACCGGCGCCGGACCGGATGGCGACCCTGACCCGGACCGTGCGGGCGCTGGAGGAGGCGGGCATCGAGGCGGAGGACATCGCGGTGCGACGCCCGACGCTGGACGAGGTGTTCCTCTCGCTGACCGACCGGAGGCCGGAGCGCGCGGAGGTGACGGCATGAGCGCGATGAGCTGGGCGGTGTCCGATTCCTGGACGATGACGCGACGCGAACTGGCGCACTGGGCACGGCAACCGGCGCGGATCGTCGTCGGCCTGGTCTTCCCCGTGATGCTGCTGCTGATGTTCAACTATCTGGTCGGCGGCGGGCGGGGCGTCGACGGTGACAACACCGAGTTCCTGGTGCCCGGCATGCTCGTGCTCACCATGGCCTTCGGCCTGGAGTCGACCATGCTGGCGATCACCCAGGACCTCAACAAGGGCGTCATCGACCGGTTCCGTGCCATGCCGATGGTCTCCGGTTCGGTGCTGGTCGGCCGCAGCGTCGCGGACATGCTCCAGTCGGCCGCCGCGCTCGCCGTGATGACCGGCGTCGGTTACGCGCTCGGCTGGCGCTGGCACCACGGGCCCGCCGCGGCGCTGGGGGCGCTGGGGCTGCTTCTGCTGCTGCGCTTCGCGATGCTGTGGATCGGTATCCAGCTGGCGCTGGTGGCCGGGAAGCCGGAGCTGGTGCAGGCGGTGCAGATCCTGGTCTGGCCGGTCGGCTTCCTCTCCAACGTCTTCGCCACCCCCGAGTCGATGCCGGGCCGGCTGGGCGCGGTCGTCGAATGGAACCCGATGTCGGCCACGGCCACGGCGGTGCGCGGCCTGTTCGGCAACCCGGGCGGGCCCGGTGGCACCTGGGCGTCCGGCCATGCCGAACTGCTCGCGGTGGCCTGGCCGTTGGTGCTGATCGCGGTGTTCTTCCCGCTGGCCGTAAGGAGGTTCGCCCGGATCGGCCGTTAGAGGCGGCCCGGCCCTCAGTGGTGGAATGACGTCGCCGCCTGCTTGTCGTGGCTCATCGGGTGCGGCTGGCGGCGCAGGTCGGGCAGGATCATTTTCAGGTCCTCGAGGAGCAGCTCGGAGAGGTCCGACGTGAAGCCGTTGCGGCACACCACCCGGAGCACCGACAGATCCTCCCGGTTGGCGGGGAAGGTGTACGCGGGTACCAGCCAGCCGTGCTCGCGCAGCCGCCTCGACACGTCGAAGACGTCGTACGCCCGCACATCCGGCGCGGTCGTCAGGGCGAAGACGGGCAGCTGGTCCCCGTGGGTGAGGAGCCGGAAGTCCCCGAGCTCTTCGATCCGCTTCGCCAGCCCGCCGGCGACGTCCCGGGACGCCTGCTGAACGGCCCGGTATCCGTCCCGGCCCAGCCGCAGGAAGGTGTAGTACTGCGCCACCACCTGTGCGCCGGGCCGGGAGAAGTTCAGTGCGAAGGTCGGCATGTCGCCGCCCAGGTAGTTGACCCGGAAGACCAGTTCCTCGGGCAGCTCTGCGGGCGAACGCCACAGCGCCCAGCCGACGCCCGGGTAGACCAGCCCGTACTTGTGCCCGGAGGTGTTGATGGAGGAGACCCGGGGCAGCCGGAAGTCCCACACCAGGTCCTCGTCCACGAAGGGCGCCACCATCGCACCGGACGCCCCGTCGACATGGACGGGGATGTCGAGACCGGTGCGCTCCTGGAGGGCGTCCAGCGCCGCGCAGAGTTCCGCGATCGGCTCGTACGAGCCGTCGAAGGTGGAGCCGAGGATGCCGACGACGCCGATGGTGTTCTCGTCGCAGAGGTCGGCCGCGTCCTGCGGGTCCAGGTGGAAGCGGTCGCCCTCCATCGGGATCAGCCGCGGCTCGACCTCCCAGAAGTTGCAGAACTTGTCCCAGCAGACCTGCACATTGATGCCCATGACGAGGTTCGGCCGGGCGGTCGCCGGGTAGCGGTCGGCGTTCCTGGCCGCCCACCGGCGTTTCAGCGCCAGGCCCGAGAGCATGCAGGCCTCGCTGGAGCCCGTGGTCGAGCAGCCCACGGCAGCCGAGGGGTCGGGGGCGTTCCAGAGGTTGGCGAGCATCGCCACACAGCGCCGTTCCAGCTCGGCGGTGCGTGGGTACTCGTCCTTGTCGATCATGTTCTTGTCGCGGCACTCGCCCATCAGGACCCCGGCCTGGGGTTCCATCCAGGTGGTGACGAAGGTGGCGAGGTTGAGCCGGGAGTTGCCGTCGAGCATCAGCTCGTCGTGGACCAGGCCGTACGCGGTCGAGGGCGGCATCGGTCCGTCGGGCAGCCGGTGCCGGGGCGGTGCCGACTCCATCCCGGCGGTCGGGTCGGCCTCCCCGAAGAACGGGTTGAGGGCCAGCCTGCGGCGTTCCTTCGACGGTTCCCGGCCTTGGGGCGAACCTTTGTGGAGAGGCATCGGCGGACAGTCCTTCCCGGCTCTCGGCGGGCATCGTGACCCGCGACGGTCCTGTCGGTGTGCGGTGGTTCAGCTCTCGACGGCGAGGCCGTCCTTGATGGCCCGGGTGAATTTCACGACCCGTTCGGCCTGGACCCGTGCTGCGGTCAGGGTCTGCACGCCGACCGGGATGTCGCCCTGCCCCGCGACGTGCGAAGTGCCGTACGGATTGCCGTCGACGAACTTCGACGGGTCCGTGTAGCCGGGGGCGACGAGGATGCCGCCGAAGTGGTGGATCGTGTTGTAGAGCGCGAGCAGCGTGGACTCCTGGCCGCCGTGCGGGGTGCTGGTGGAGGTGAAACCGCTGTAGACCTTGTCGGCGAGACGGCCCGCCTGCCAGAGGCTGCCGAGGGTGTCGATGAACTGCTTGAGCTGGGCGGCGACATTGCCGAACCGGGTCGGCGTACCGAAGATCACGGCGTCCGCCCAGATCATGTCGTCCTTCGACACCTCGGCGATGTCCGCGGTCGCCTTCGCGTTGGCGGCCCAGGCCGGGCTGGAGTCGATGGCGGCCTGCGGGGCGAGCTCACCGGCCTTGCGCAGCCGTACCTCCGCACCGGCCTTCTCGGCGTCCTGTGCGATGGCCTTGGCCATCGCGGCGACGGTGCCGGTCGAGGAGTAATAGATGACGGCGACGTTGACGGACGTGGGCATGGCGGAAACCTCCGGCAGGACCTTACGGGCTGTATCCATATGTATCCATATGGGTGCGACATTACGGAAAGCAGGGGCATCCGGCGCGTCGAATGGCGGCGAGGGGGCAGGGGCCGGGCGAGACGGCCCCGAGCTCACCTCAGCGGCGTACCGTCCTCGTACAGCTGCATCTGCGGCCGCCCGGTCACCAGCAGCCAGGCCGGCAGCGAGGCGATGCACAGCATCGGGAGCACGGCCGCGTCACCGACCAGCACCGCCGCGGTGAACAGGCTCAGCCAGCCCTGCCGGGTGACGGCCAGCAGCACCCCCAGCACCGCACAGGTCACCGCCAGCGCCACCGGCACCGACGTGACCAGGGCATGGGCGCACAGCCCCAGCGCGACACCCACGAAGACGGCGGGGAAGATCCGTCCGCCCCGGAAACCGCAGGTCGCCGCGATCAGCAGCGCGGCCGTCTTCACCACGGCCATGACCGCGAACTGCCCGGCCGACCAGCCGCTCGGATCGGCGGCGATCTCCTTCGCCTCGTCGAGCCCCTTGAAGAGGGTGAGACGGCCGCCCAGCGCACCCAGCAGGCCGAGCAGCAGCCCGCCGAGGGCCAGGGCCGGGACCGGGTGCTTCAAGGCCCAAAAGGCCCGGTGCGCATATGGGAAGGCGTACACCGCCGCCAGGCCGAGCAGCGCGCCCGCCACGGCGATGACGACCGAGGAGAGCAGATCGCCCCAGTGCGGGCTGGTGTAGGCCGGCAGCGACAGGTCGAAGTCGGGGTGGGTCAGCAGTGTCATGGTGAGCGCACCGGCGGTGCCCGCCGCGAGAGGGCCGAAGAGCCGGTCCCAGAGCGCACCGGGTCGGGCGCGGGAGGCGAGAGTCTCGGAAAGGATCAGCGCGGCGGCGACCGGGGTGCCGAAGAGCGCACCGATGGTGCCGGCCGCGGCGAGGGGGATCCACAGCTCCGCCGGTGTGCCGGGCGCGAACCGTCGGCCGAGCCAGAAGGTCAGCGCGATATTGGCGGCCGTGATCGGATTCTCCGGACCGAGGCTGATCCCGCCCGCCAGGGTGAGGACCGTGACGAGCAGCAGCCCCGGGACCACACCCGGCGCCAATGGCGGATCGACCAGCCCGGTGGTCGCCGGATCGGGTCCGGCATGGCCGGGCACGGCCCGGATGAGCAGCCCGACCACCAGTCCGCTCGCGGTGAGCATCACGATCATCCAGAGCGTGGAGTAGCGGCCGATGGAGAGCGTGTCGGGGAGCGTCCCCCAGAGCACGTCCTGCAGCTTCTCCGCGAGCAGGCTGATACCGAGCAGGACGAGGGCCGAGACGATCCCGACGGCCAGCGCGGGCACGATGACGGGCAGCAGCCGGCGTACGGGAGTGGTTTCGGCGGGAACGGTTTTGGCGGCAGCGGTTCCGGCGGGATCGGGAGAATCTGTGGCCATCGGCTCACCATAACGATGCAAAAGCCGTATAACCCCTCAAATGGCGCCGGGGCAGCGGCGTTTCGGGCTTGCACCTCACGTCGCGTCAGGACTCAGGCTCAGTACGTACGTACCGGAACGGAGAAGGGAGCGGGGGTCATGGACTACTCCATGGGACAGGTCGCCGGATTCGCCGGAGTCACGGTGCGCACCCTGCATCACTACGACGGCATCGGACTGCTCTCGCCCGGCGGGCGCAGCCACTCGGGTCACCGCCGCTACGACGACGGTGACCTCGACCGGCTGCAGCAGATCCTGTTCTACCGGGAGCTCGGCTTCCCGCTCGACGGGATCGCGGTACTGCTCGACGACCCGGACGCGGACCCGCAGGAGCATCTGCGGCGCCAGCACCGGCTGCTGTCCGACCGGATCGCCGAACTGCGAAAGATGGCCGCCGCCGTCGAAACAGCCATGGAGGCACGGAAGATGGGCATCAACCTCACGCCCGAGGAGAAGTTCGAGGTCTTCGGGGGCAAGGACCCCGAGGAGCACGCGGAGGAGGCCGAACGCCGCTGGGGCGGCACTGCCACGTACGCCGAGTCGCAGCGCCGGGTCGCCCGGTACACCAAGGACGACTGGAAGCGGATGCAGGCGGAGGTCGCCGACTGGGGCGCCGCCTACAACGCGCTGATGGAGGCCGGTGAACCGGCCACCGGGGAACGGGCGATGGAGCTCGCCGAGGCCCATCGGCTCCACATCACCAAGTGGTTCTACGAGTGCACTCCCGAGATCCACCGGGGACTCGGCGAGATGTATGTGTCCGACCCGCAGTTCCGCGCGTACTACGAGTCGATGCGGCCGGGCCTGTCCGAGCACCTGCGGGACGCGATCGACGCCAACGCGGAGCGCCTCGCGTGATCGGCACGGGGGTGGGGCGCTCTCACCCCCGTGGCCGCGTCGCTCAGCTCCTGCTGATCACGGCGGCCGTTCCGTACGCGCACACCTCCGTGCGCACGTCGGCCGCCTCGGTCACATGGAAGCGCATCATCAGCGCCGTGTCGGCGCCCCGGGCCTGCGCGTGCTCGACGAGGCGTTCCATCGCCTGGTTGCGGGTTGCGACGAGGGTCTTCGTCAGTCCCTTCGGCTCGCCGCCGATCATGGACTTCAGCCCGGCGCCGATCCGGCTGCCGAGGTGGCGAACGGGGTCTCCCCGCTTGAGCGCAGTCGAGAGCTCGGGGAAGTACCGTCAGGCCGAATACCTCGCCGATCACCTGGGTCACCTGGTAGCCCGGGACGTCGTTCGTGGTGACGACCAGAACCTGGACTGTGCTGACCGCCGCCGTAATCCTCAATGCCCATCGCGTGGCACCTCCAGAGGGCGGCTTTGTCCCGGTTCGCCCCGTGCGCGTTCTCGCGGGGGCCACTGGAACCCGGGGGCGTCATCCTGCGTTGATAGCTTTGGGCGGCCACGCAGCCGCCATCGATCGATCCAGGAGCCCGGACCCTTGAATACGCTTGCGCTCGGACCGAGCTGGCTGGACCCGGACTATCTGATCAACACCTTCGGACTTCCCGGCGTCCTCCTCATCGTGTTCGCCGAGTCCGGACTGCTGATCGGCTTCTTCCTTCCCGGCGATTCTCTGCTGTTCACCACGGGTCTGCTGGTGACCACGGGCCAGCTGAAGTATCCGCTCTGGCTGGTCTGCGTCCTGGTGGCGCTGGCGGCGATCATCGGCGACCAGGTGGGCTATCTCTTCGGTCGCAAGGTCGGTCCGTCGCTCTTCAAGCGCCCGGACTCCCGCCTCTTCAAGCAGGAGAACGTCGAGAAGGCCCACGAGTTCTTCGAGAAGTACGGACCGAAGTCGCTGATCCTGGCCCGCTTCGTGCCCATCGTGCGTACGTTCACGCCGATCATCGCCGGTGTGAGCCGGATGAACTACCGCTCGTTCATCACGTTCAACATCATCGGCGGTGTGCTCTGGGGCGTCGGGGTCACGCTGCTCGGCGCAGCCCTCGGCAAGATCGACTTCGTCCACGAGAACATCGAGGCGATGCTCATCCTGATCGTGCTCATCTCGGTGGTGCCGATCGCGATCGAGTTCCTGCGGGCTCGTTCCAAGTCGAAGAAGGAAGCGGCGGCCGGTGGCGGCGAGGGCCATGGCCCGTCCGCCGGCGGCAGCCCGGCCTCCGGCCAGCGCGGCCGCCACGCCAAGCGCTGACCCGGAGCCGTACCGGCGGCAGCCTCAGAAGCCGCGCGTCCGCTTGGCCGCGCGGCGGTTCGCCCCGCCGACCGCCCCCGGCACCCGCATGAACAGCCGGGAGATCTCGCTTCCCAGATTCACCCCGATCGCGATGGCCAGCGCCGTCGCCACCGCGGTCGACAGCGAGGCGAGCCCGGTGTTCACGTTGCCCTGTGCCATGCCGAGCAGACCGAAGTACGTGGCGGAGCCGGGCAGCAGCGGGCCGATCGCCGCCGTGATGAACGGCAGCGACGAGGTGTACCGGTAGCGCGAGAGCAGCTGCCCGAACAGGCCCACCAGACCGGCCGCCGTCGCTGTCGCCGCCACCGGCGAGATGCCGCCGGTCCTGGCCATCGCCCCGTAGATCACCCAGGCCACTGCGCCGTTGAGGGTCACCGCCAGCACGGTGGACCGGTCCTGCTGGAGCAGGATCGCGAAGGCGAAACAGAGCGCCATAGATGCCAGGATCTGCACCACCGGCCGGTCGGGGGCGACGAACCTGGCCTCGGGGTTCAGCTGGGCGCCCAGCTGAAGTCCCAGGTACAGGACCAGCAGCACACCGACGACGATGCCGATGAACAAGTACATGACTTCGAGCAGACGCGCGGCGGCGGTGATGTAGTAACCGGTCAGCCCGTCCTGCACACCGGCGACCAGGGCCCGCCCCGGCAGCAGCGCGAACAGCCCACCGGTGATGACTGCGGACGGCCGTACGTCCGACCAGTGGGTGAGGGTCAGTGCCACGCCCATCGCGGCGGGCGGCATCGCGGCCACCACGAACTGGTAGAACTCCGGCAGCCCTCGCCCGGCAAAGAGCCAGGCGAGCCGGTCGCCGAGCATCGCGCCGATCGCCGCCACCAGGAACACCAGCGGACCACCGCCGACCAGCACCGATGCCGCCCCCGCAAGACCGCCGCCGGCCAGCGTCAGCACCCAGCCGGAGTACGGATGCCGGTTGCGCCGGATCTCCGCCAGACGCCGGTAGGCCTCCTCCAGCGAGACTTCGACATCCTCGGTGGTGATGTCGTCGATGAGCCGGAAGACGGCGGCCAGCCGGGTGTAGTCGGTGCCGCGACGGCGTACGGTACGGCTCGCCGTCACCGGGTCGTCGACCAGCGACGGCTGGTGCGAGATCGACAGCAGGGTGAAGGTGACCGTGGGCTCGCAGCGGTCCAGGCCGTAGCTGCGTGTCACCGCGAACATCGCCGCCTCGACGTCCTCGGCACCCTCACCGCCGGCGAGCAGCAGTTCCCCGATACGCAGCGTCAGGTCGAGCACGCGCGGCACCGCGGGCCCCGCCTCGTCGGACTTCTGCACCGGCTCGGGTGCCGGGCGCTCGGCGACCGGCATCCGCAGCATCGTGCGCATCCGGTCCTGCCAAGGGGCCTCCTTGGTCAGCCGGATCATCGGGCTGCCGTGCGCCGGAGTGAACGCGGGTGGCGGATGCCGGTCGCTGTAGCTGCGCGGCGGGGCGAAGGCGGAGCCGATCGTGTCCGAGCCGGAGGCCGGACCGGAACCGGATCCGGAGCCCGAAGCGGAACCTGTCCCCGACCCCTGGAGCTCGGTCGTCAGACCGGTCGGAATGGCGAATTCCGACGTCGGGTGGTCGTCGTCGGAGGCAGACGCGGGCCTCCCCACCCCGGCTGGCGGGACGAAGGCGCTGCGCGCCTCGTCGGACTGGGGCTTCTGGTCCTCCGAACCGCCCGGTTCCGCCACCACTCGACCTCGCTCCTCATCGGCTGCGCGTCTTCGGTTGCGCTTCTGCCCAGTATGGCCACGGGCAAGGGTCCGGATGCGAGGCGGGCGGAACCACGGACCGGACGGATACGCGGACGGGCATACGAAACGGGCGGCACCCCGTGGGAAGGAATGCCGCCCGGCTCCGGCACGGAACCGTAAACGGAACCGTGCGATGTACCCCGGCCGGAATCCGGCCGCGACCCTTGGGTCAGTGTGCGCCGCCCTGTGCCTCAAGGCGCTTGTAGGAGGCCTCGATCTCGGCCTCGGCCTCGGCGCGGCCGACCCAGTCGGCGCCCTCGACGGACTTGCCGGGCTCCAGGTCCTTGTAGACCTCGAAGAAGTGCTGGATCTCCAGGCGGTCGAACTCCGACACGTGGTGGATGTCGCGCAGGTGCTCCACCCGGGGGTCGGAGGCCGGCACGCACAGCAGCTTGTCGTCGCCGCCGGCCTCGTCCGTCATCCGGAACATGCCGATGGCGCGGCACTTGATGAGGCAGCCGGGGAAGGTCGGCTCGTCCAGGATGACCAGCGCGTCCAGCGGGTCACCGTCCTCGCCGAGGGTGTTCTCGACGAAGCCGTAGTCCGCCGGGTAGCTGGTCGAGGTGAAGAGTCGACGGTCCAGGCGGATCCGACCGGTCTCGTGGTCCACCTCGTACTTGTTCCGCGAACCCTTCGGGATCTCGATGGTGACGTCGAACTCCACGGGTGGCTCCTCCATGATCAAGACATACGACTGGTGATTAAGTGTCCCCCACGCAGATGTGTGCTCGCGAAAGGGGCTGGTCAACGGTGGACGAGCCGGTGAAAAGACCGTCGGTCAATCCGCTCGACAAGCTGAGCAGGCTCACCCGGCAGGCCAGCATGATCAGGTTGAGGGGACTGAACGATCGGCAGTTCACGGCTGTCTCCGCCGGCCTCGGCCTGGCGCTCGCAGCCGGCGTCGTCCTTGCCGCCGGCCCCTGGGACTCGGGTCAGCGTAAGGCCGAGCAGGACTGGGCCGCCGCCAGGAGCCGCACAGGTGGCGTACATCACGAACCCGGCGCACCGTCCGGACCGGAGCCCGCACCCAGCGCCCCGGCCGTCCTCACCCCCCTGTCCTCCGTCGTCGACAACGCCGCCCCGGACGCCCGGGACGCGCCGGACGGCGCCGCGGCCGCCCTCCGTGCCACCCTGGGCCCGCTGCTGAAGGTCCCCGCCCTGGGCACCGTGCGTACCGCCGTCGTCATCGACACCGCCACCGACGAGCGGCTGTACGGCCAGGGCGCCGACACGCCCATGACACCCGCCTCCACCGTCAAGATCGCCACCGCGGTCGCCGCCCTGAGCACCCTCGGCCCCGACCACCGCATTGCCACGACGGTCCGGGCGTCCCCCGACTCCCGCAGCATTGCCCTGGTCGGCGGCGGCGACCCCACCCTCGACAAGGCCGCCCTGCGCGCACTGGCCGCCGGCACCGCCCGCACCCTGAAGGACCGGGGTGTCAAAACGGTCCGCCTCACGTACGACACCTCCCGCTACTCCGGCCCGGCCCGGCACCCGATCGGCCCCAACGAGAACATCGCGCCCGTCAGCGCCCTGATGATCGACGAGGGCAGGCTCGACAAATCCAGCAGCGGACCCGCCCCGCGCAGCGCCGACCCGGCAGGTGACGCAGCCCGGACCTTCGGCAAGCTGCTCGACGATGCCGGGATCGCCACCCGGTCCGGCCCGGCGCCCGGCCGTCCGGCCGCCAAGTCCCGGCAGATCGCCGAACACCTCTCCGTCCCGCTCTCCGCACTGGTCGAACGGGCCCTGACCAACAGCGACAACGACATCGCCGAGGCACTCGCCCGGCAGACCGCCCTGGCCGCGGGCGAACGGGCCGACTTCGACGGCGGCCGACGGGCCGTCACCGCACAGCTCAAAAAGCTCCGCCTGCCGCTGAAAGGTGCGAACTTCGCCGACGGCAGCGGGCTGAACCGCAAGGACAAGGTCACCGCCGGACTGCTGGCCGGCCTCCTCGCCCGCGCCGCCGCCCCGGACCACCCCGAACTGCGCCCCGTCCTCACCGGCCTCCCGGTGGCCGGGTTCAGCGGCACGCTCAGCGGCCGCTACACCCAGAAGTCCGCGGGCACCGGCCTGATCCGCGCCAAGACCGGCACCCTCACCGGCGTGAACACCCTCGCCGGGACGGTCGTCGACAGGCAGGGCCGGCTGCTCGCGTTCGCCTTCCTGGCATCCGGTACGACATCCCCGTCCGAGGCCCAGTCCTCCCTCGACGCCCTCGCCACCAGCCTCGCCTCCCGTACCCGATGAGCCGGTCAACACCACACCGCGGACGCACCCGAGCACGTACGGTTGACGCATGACGAGCATCGGTGGTGCCGAGATGGTCGACTGGAATCTCGCGGTCGCGACCGCGACCCGACTTGTGCGGCCGGGGCCCGAGATCAGCCGCGAGGACGCCCGCGAGGTCGTCGCGGAGCTGCGCCGGCATGCCAAGGCCGCGGAGGAGCACGTCCGTTCCTTCACCCGGATGATCCCCGAGGGGACCGAGCCGGAGGACACCCCGGTCCTGGTCGTGGACCGGGCCGGCTGGATCAAGGCCAATGTCGCGGGCTTCCGCGAACTGCTCCGCCCGCTCCTGGGGAAGATGCAGGACCGGCGCGGCAACGGCCCGGGCGGCGCAGTGCTCGGTGCGGTCGGCGGCAAGGTGACCGGCGTCGAGGTGGGGATGCTGCTGTCGTTCCTGGCCTCCCGGGTCCTCGGCCAGTACGAGACGTTCGCCCCCGCCACCCGTGAGCTCCCGGCCTCGGCCGACGGCGGCGGCAGGCTGCTGCTCGTCGCCCCGAACATCGTCCACGTCGAGCGCGAACTCGAGGTCGACCCGCACGACTTCCGGCTCTGGGTCGCCCTCCACGAGGAGACCCATCGCACCCAGTTCACCGGTGTGCCCTGGCTCCGCGACCATCTGCAGGGTGAGATCCAGTCGTTCCTCGAAGAGACCGACGTCGACCCGATGACCGTGCTGGAACGGCTCCGCGAGGCCGCCCAGTCCCTGGCCGGGGGCCGCCCCGAGGGCGAGGACGGCGAGGACGGCGGCCGCAGCCTCGTCGAACTGGTCCAGACACCCGCCCAGCGCGAGATCCTCGGTCGGCTCACCGCCGTGATGTCCCTGCTCGAAGGCCATGCCGACTACGTGATGGACGGCGTCGGCCCCGAGGTCGTCTCCTCCGTCGGCGAGATCCGGGAGAAGTTCCAGCAGCGCAGGGCGCGCGGTGCGAGCCGACTCGACCAGGCGCTGCGCAAGCTTCTCGGACTCGACGCCAAACTGCGCCAGTACCGCGACGGCGAGCGATTCGTCCGTGCCGTGGTCGACGAGGTCGGCATGGACGGCTTCAACCGGGTCTGGACCTCGCCGAACACCCTCCCGACCAAGGCGGAGATCGCGAAACCGGCGGACTGGATCGCGAGGGTGCACCGTAAGGCAGAGTCCTGATCACGACGGGCCCGACGGCGGACGACAGGACATGAACGCGCCGGTATTCACCCATCCGAGGGACCGTAGAGGCATGGGAAGGCGTGCAATGCTCGATGGACGGCTTGCCTCTGTCACCATCGACGCACTCTGAGTGACGGCGCTTTTCCCGTCCCGGCACTCGAGGCACCTCCCAAAACTTCACGAAGGGCACCGGACATGGGTCCCCATCCTGCGGTCGCGGCGATACGCCTGGCGGTCCGCCGCGTACTCCACGACGTACTCACCGAACACGCCCGGAGCGCCGAGCACGCCCGGCGCACCCCGCACCCCGAGCTCGCCGAAGCCGGTGCGGGCAGGCAGCGCGCCGCACTCCCCGAACGCCCCGATACCCCGCTGGTGCTGGTGGCATGCTCCGGCGGCGCCGATTCCATGGCACTCGCCTCCGCCCTCGCCTTCGAGGCCCGCAAACTCGACGTCCGGGCCGGCGGCATCACCGTCGACCACGGCCTCCAGGACGGATCCGACACCCGGGCCGCCGAGGTCGTCGACCGCCTCATCGCCATGCACCTCGACCCGGTCGAGTCCGTCGCCGTGCAGGTCGGCCAGGAAGGCGGACCCGAGGCCGCGGCCCGCGACGCCCGCTACGCCGCCCTGGACGCAGCGGCCGAGCGGCACGGCGCCGCCGCCGTCCTGCTCGGCCACACCCGTGACGACCAGGCGGAGACGGTGCTGCTGGGCCTCGCCCGCGGCTCCGGCATCCGCTCCCTCTCCGGCATGGCCGCCGCATCCGGCCCGTCCGGCCGCTACCGCCGCCCCTTCCTCCAGCTCGACCGGCAGACCGCCCGCAAGGCCTGCCTCGTCCAGTCGCTGCCCGTCTGGGACGACCCGCACAACATCGACCCCGCCTACACCCGGTCCCGACTGCGCCACGAGGGCCTGCCCGCCCTGGAGAAGGCCCTGGGCAAAGGGGTCGTCGAGGCCCTGGCCCGTACGGCGCAGCTCTCCCGCGACGATGCCGACGCCCTGGACACCTGGGCCGCCGAGGCCGACCGCGCCGTACGGGACGACGCGGGCCGGCTGGAATGCGCCAAGTTGTACGCGCTGCCGCCCGCCGTGCGCCGGCGCGTACTGCGCCGGGCCGCCATGGAGGCGGGCTCCCCGGCCGGTTCGCTCTTCGCCCGGCACATCGAGGAAGTCGACCGTCTGATCACCGGCTGGCGCGGCCAGCGGGCCATCAACCTGCCCGGCCGGGTCGAAGCCATGCGGCAGGGTGGCAGACTGGTGATTCGGCAGAGCTGAAGCACGAGCGGCTGACATGCAGGCGAGCGGCCGCGCAGGTCCGGGCCAATACCCCGGATCCGGCAGGCAAAGAAAGAGACGCGGGTGAACGAGAAGGACATGGGCACCGACCTTCAGTCGGTGCTCCTCACCAAGGAAGAGATCGACGCGAAGCTCGTCGAGCTGGCCGCGAAGATCGACGCGGAGTACGCGGGCAAGGACCTGCTCATCGTCGGCGTCCTCAAGGGCGCAGTGATGGTGATGGCGGACCTGGCGCGCGCGCTGTCCACCCCCGTCACCATGGACTGGATGGCCGTCTCGTCGTACGGCGCGGGCACCCAGTCCTCCGGAGTGGTCCGGATCCTCAAGGACCTGGACACCGACATCAAGGGCAAGCACGTCCTGATCGTCGAGGACATCATCGACTCGGGCCTGACGCTGTCCTGGCTGATGTCGAACCTCGGATCGCGTGAGCCGGCGTCCCTGGAGATCTGCACCCTGCTGCGCAAGCCGGACGCGGCCAAGGTCGCGCTCGACTGCAAGTGGGTCGGCTTCGACATCCCCAACGAGTTCGTCGTCGGATACGGGCTGGATTACGCGGAGAAGTACCGCAATCTTCCCTTCGTCGGCACGCTCGCTCCGCACGTCTACGGGGGCTGACCGCCTCCCGGCACCTCTTGCCCAGCCGGGGCGCCCGGCCCGTCCGGGGCGGACGACGGGAACCTTTCACCGGATTCCCGCCGTTGAGCCTTTGAAGGCGGGTTTTGACAGACGTCCTCGGCAGCCGCAGGCGGCAATGCTGGGGTACCGTCCGAAGAACAGTCTTTTCTCACAGCAGCATTTACCTACGGGCAGGAGGGACGGGGCGTCATCGCCCCGTATGGATGGACGTGAAGCGATACTTCCGTGGGCCGGTCATGTGGATCGTGCTGGCCGTCCTCGCCGTGGTCGTGTTGATGCAGGTCGTCGGCTCGTCGGGCGGCTACAAATCGGTGGACACCGGCAAGGTGATCCAGGCGATCAGCAAGGACCAGGTGGCGCAGGCCAAGCTGACCACCGGTGACGAACAGATCATCAAGATCGAGTTGAACAAGGGCCAGAAGCTCTCGGGCGAGTCCGGCAGCAAGTTCCAGGCGAACTACATCGGCAACCAGGGTGTCCAGCTGGCCGACACGCTGCAGCAGAAGTTCGAGAGCGGCAAGATCGACAAGGGCTACACTGTCTCGCCGTCGAAGCAGTCCCCGTTCATCTCGATCCTCCTCTCGCTGCTGCCCTTCGTCCTGATCGTGGTCGTCTTCCTGTTCCTGATGAATCAGATGCAGGGCGGCGGCTCCCGGGTCATGCAGTTCGGGAAGTCCAAGGCGAAGCTGATCACCAAGGACACCCCGAAGACGACGTTCGCCGATGTGGCGGGGTCGGACGAGGCCGTCGAGGAGCTCCAGGAGATCAAGGAGTTCCTCCAGGAGCCGGCGAAGTTCCAGGCAGTCGGCGCCAAGATCCCGAAGGGTGTCCTGCTCTACGGGCCTCCCGGTACGGGCAAGACGCTGCTCGCACGCGCCGTCGCGGGCGAGGCGGGCGTCCCGTTCTACTCGATCTCCGGTTCCGACTTCGTCGAGATGTTCGTCGGTGTCGGTGCCAGCCGGGTCCGTGACCTCTTCGAGCAGGCCAAGGCGAACGCTCCGGCGATCGTTTTCGTCGACGAGATCGACGCCGTCGGCCGGCACCGCGGTGCCGGAATGGGCGGCGGTCACGACGAGCGCGAGCAGACGCTGAACCAGCTGCTCGTCGAGATGGACGGCTTCGACGTGAAGGGCGGCGTCATCCTGATCGCCGCCACGAACCGGCCGGACATCCTCGACCCGGCGCTGCTGCGACCGGGCCGTTTCGACCGGCAGATCGCGGTCGACCGGCCGGACATGCAGGGCCGTCTCGAGATTCTCAAGGTGCACCAGAAGGGCAAGCCGATCGCAAAGGACGTCGACCTCGGCGCCGTTGCCCGTCGTACGCCCGGCTTCACCGGTGCCGACCTGTCGAACGTGCTGAACGAAGCGGCGCTCCTCACGGCGCGCGGCAATCTGAAGCTGATCGACAACAAGATGCTCGACGAGGCCATCGACCGCGTCGTGGCGGGTCCGCAGAAGCGGACCCGGATCATGTCCGAGAAGGAGAAGAAGATCACCGCGTACCACGAGGGCGGACACGCCCTGGTCGCGGCGGCTTCCCCCCAGTCGGACCCGGTCCACAAGATCACGATCCTCTCCCGCGGCCGCGCCCTCGGCTACACGATGGTGCTCCCGGAGGAGGACAAGTACTCCACGACGCGCAACGAGATGCTCGACCAGCTGGCCTACATGCTGGGCGGGCGCGCGGCCGAGGAGCTGGTCTTCCACGACCCGACCACCGGCGCTGCGAACGACATCGAGAAGGCCACCGCAACGGCCCGCGCGATGGTCACGCAGTACGGCATGACGGAGCGGCTCGGCGCGATCAAGTTCGGCGGCGACAACACCGAGCCCTTCGTGGGCCGGGAGATGGGCCACCAGCGCGACTACTCGGAAGAGGTCGCGGCCCTCGTCGACGAAGAGGTCAAGAAGCTCATCGAGACCGCGCACAACGACGCGTGGGAGATCCTCGTCGAGAACCGCGACGTGCTGGACGCTCTGGTTCTCCAGCTCCTCGAGAAGGAGACGCTCGGCAAGGAGGAGATCGCCGAGATCTTCGCCCCGATCGTGAAGCGCCCGTCCCGTCCGGCATGGACCGGTTCCGCCCGACGCACCCCGTCGACGCGGCCGCCGGTGCTCTCGCCGAAGGAGCTCGCCCTCACCAACGGCGCCACCACGGCGAACGGCTCGGTCGTCCCCACGGACACCGTCCCGGCCACCGAGGTGCTCCCGGAGGACCGCTCCGAGAGCTGAGGTCCCGCGACCCCGGTGTGGCCCCTGTCACGGGAGTCGCACCGGGCCCGGAATGGATGCCGTGCCCCCGCAGGTTCTAGCCTGTGGGGGCGCGGCTTTTTCGTACGCCCGTGCGGAGGTATGTGCGGGTGACAGCTCAGAGGAACGAGGCACAGATGACCGACCCGGTGACGTTGGACGGCCAGGGTTCGATCGGTGAGTTCGACGAGAAGCGGGCCGAGGCGGCCGTACGCGAACTTCTCTTCGCCGTGGGCGAGGACCCGGACCGTGAGGGACTGCGAGAGACGCCGGGGCGGGTGGCACGGGCGTACAAGGAGATATTCGCGGGCCTCTACCAGGAGCCCGAGGACGTTCTGACGACCACGTTCGACCTCGGCCACGACGAGATGGTGCTGGTCAAGGACATCGAGGTGTTCTCCACCTGTGAACACCATCTGGTGCCGTTCCGGGGTGTCGCGCATGTCGGGTACATCCCGGCGACCAGCGGCAAGATCACCGGTCTGTCGAAGCTGGCCCGCCTCGTCGATGTCTTCGCCCGGCGCCCGCAGGTCCAGGAGCGGCTCACCACGCAGATCGCCGATTCGCTCATGGAGATTCTGGAGCCGCGCGGGGTCGTTGTCGTCGTGGAGTGCGAGCACATGTGCATGTCGATGCGCGGTATCCGCAAGCCCGGTGCGAAGACGCTGACCTCGGCGGTACGCGGCCAGCTCCGCGACCCCGCGACGCGCGCCGAGGCCATGAGCCTGATCATGGCGCGCTGAGCTCCGGAGCGGCTGTGAGGGGAGAGCTCGGTGACCGCTACGCGGCCGCCGAGCTCTTGTCGTTGTCCTCGTCCTCCGGGAGCTTGCAGATGCGCTCCAGCCAGAGGGCCGCTGCGACCACCGCGATGCCGGCCAGGACCGCGAGGCCCGCGTAGATCGCCTGGTCGCGGCGGGCCGGGATGTCGAGGGAGCCGAGCAGGAAGACGCCCGTGCCGCCGTACATGCCCGAGACCAGGGAGACGACCAGCGCGCTGGCCTGGCCGAAGACGACTGCGCGGGCCGCCATCAGCGGCTCGACGCCCTTGGCTCCCGGCCGGCGCTCACGCTGGGCGCGCAGCCGGGAACGGATGGAGAGCGCCGTCGCGAGCAGGATGGCGGCGATCACCGCGAGCACGATCGGCGCGGCGAGGGGAACGCTCGGCAGACTGCCCAGGGAGTCCCAGAGACGGGCACCGCCCCAGGAGAGCACCCCGGCTGCGGCGAAGAGGCCGGCCAGTACCCCGAGCCGTAGTTGCTTCACCGAGTGATCCGCCCTTCGCTGCCAGTGGTGCGTGTCACCAGTGGTTCGTGTCGCCGGTGATCCGTGTCGCCGGTGATCCGTTTCCGTTGAGCCTAACGACTACTCGGGCAGACGGAGTTCCAGATCGGCCCGGGGCAGTACGCCCTCCCGGCCGACACCGGCCAGCAGCTCCGCGACGGGGCCGGCGCCGGGCAGTTGGGCCTCGGGGTCGACGTCGTGCCAAGGGGCGAGCACGAAGGCGCGCTCATGGGCACGGGGGTGGGGGAGGGTGAGCACCGGGTCGTCGGAGACGACGTCTGCGTACGCCACGATGTCGACGTCGATGGTGCGCGGGCCCCAGCGTTCCTCACGGACCCGGTCGAAGGCCTCTTCGATGGCCTGGCCGCGTTCCAGGAGGGAGGACGGGGGGAGCGTCGTCTTCACGACGATCACCGCGTTGAAGTACGAGGGCTGGGAGCCGGGAGCTACGCCCCAGGGCTCCGTCTCGTACACCGGGGAGACCGCTTTGACCCGCAGGCCGGGGGTGTCCTCCAGGGCGTCTATGGCGCCCTGGAGGGTCTCCAGACGGTTGCCCAGATTGGAGCCCAGGGAGATCACGGCGCGTTTGGGGTTGGAGAGGGTGATGTCCGCGGCGTCCACCTGCTCGACCACGGAGGCGGGAACCGGCTGTACGGTCGGGTCGCTCTGCCCCTCGGTAGAAAATGCAGTCATACTCGGCTCCGGGTGATGGTGATGGTCACATCGTCGAAGGGGACGGTGATCGGTGCATCCGGCTTGTGCACCACCACCTCCACCTCCTCGACTCCTTCGTGCTTGAGGCACTTCTGGGCGATGCGCTCCGCGAGCGTTTCGATCAGATCGACCGGTTCCCCCTGCACCACGTCGACGACTTCCTCAGCGACGATGCCGTAGTGCACGGTCTTCGTCAGGTCGTCGGCGGCTGCCGCGGGGCGGGTGTCGAGGCCGAGCACCAGGTCCACGATGAACGTCTGACCCTCTTCCCGTTCTCGGGGGAAGACGCCATGGTGTCCACGGGCCTTGAGGCCGCGCAGCGCGACACGATCCACGCGAATCACTCCTGCTGTCGTTGGGCGTAGAGACACGGGGGCCGTGTGCGGACGGCTGGGTGCTCTCTTTCGAATCTACCTGCGACCACCGACAGTGCCCGCCCGCGGGGGCTATGGACAGGGCCTTGCGGGGCTGGTAGCCGCTTCTACCCGCGGTTCCGGATTCCAACCCCTGTCGGGCGGATGCCTCGGTCAGGAGGACGTGTCCTCGTCCTCGTCCTCACCGGATTCGGTGAGGACGGGCGAGCCGTGGTGGGACCAGAGCTTCCAGCCGTCCGGTGTGCGCCGGAACACATTGGTGGCCACGACGAGTTGGCCGACCAGGGGACCGAGCGCGTTGCCGTCCTCCGCGGGGCCGCCGCTGAGGATGTTCTCCGTGCAGGTCACCAGGGCCGTGTCGCCGGTCATCGAGACCCCGACATCGGTCAGGAAGAACTGGATGTACTCGGTGTTCGCCATGATCAGGGCGTAACTGCGCAACACCTCGCCGCGGCCGGTGAGCACCGGCCAGCCGGGGTGGACGCAGGAGACGGTGAGGTCCTCGCCCGGCAGCCAGAGCCCGGAGAGCCCGTCGAAGTCGCCGCGCTCCATCGCCTCGTAGAAGGCGGTGTTGGCCTGCTCGACGGCCGCGATGTCGGCAGCCGCCTCCGCGTGCTCGTCGCGGGGCCCGCTCACGCGGCTCCCTCGACGGCGCGGGCGACCCGTACCGCGTCGGCCGTGGCCCGTACCTCGTGGACGCGGACGGCCCAGGCGCCGGCGCGGGCGGAGAGCGCGGAGATCGCCGCAGTGGCGGCGTCGCGTTCGCGGGCGGGCGGCGGTGCGGCGCCCTCGCCGGCCAGCACATGGCCGAGGAAGCGCTTGCGGGAGGCGGCAACCAGCAGCGGGCGGCCCAGGGTGCGCAGCTCGTCGAGGTGGGCGACCAGGGAGAGATCGTGGCCGGCGTCCTTGGCGAAGCCGAGACCGGGGTCGATCACGATCCGTTCCGGGGCGACACCGCCCGCGATCACGGCGTCCATCCGCTCCCGCAACTCCGCGACGACCTCGGCGACGACGTCCTCGTACACCGCCCGGCTGTTCATGGACTCGCTGAAGCCGCGCCAGTGCATCACGACGAACGGCGTGCCGGCCGCGGCGACGACCCTGACCATGTCCGGGTCGGCGAGGCCGCCGCTCACATCGTTGACCAGGGCGGCTCCGGCCGCGACCGACTCCTCGGCGACACGGGCCCGCATGGTGTCCACGGAGACCGTGACCCCTTCGGACGCCAGGCCCTTGACCACCGGGACCACGCGCCGCAACTCCTCCGACGCGTCCACCCGACTGGCGCCGGGGCGGGTCGACTCGCCGCCGACATCGATCAGGTCGGCGCCCTCGGCGACCAGGCCGAGGCCGTGTTTGATCGCGGCCGTGGTGTCGAACCAGCGGCCGCCGTCGGAGAAGGAGTCCGGGGTCACATTGACGACACCCATGACCGCACAGCGGTCCCACTCCGGCAGGCCTTGGACCGTGCCTCGTCCACGCAAGGTACTCATGCGACCAGCGTAGGCCCCGTACGGAGTGCCGTTACGCCGCGCGGGCGTGGTGCTCCTGGCCCGGCACCCGGGTGTGGGCACAGGGGCGCGGCCGACGTCCCGGGAACCGGCGGGCGAGGGGGCGGGGCAGCGCGAAGTTCACGAAGCCCTCGGCCTGCATGGCCGCGAGGGAGATGCGAGGCAGGTCACGGGCGGCGCGGTAGACGACGAAGCGGGGCTCCCAGCGGGGCCGGAACTTGGCGTTGAACTTGTACAGCGACTCGATCTGGAACCAGCGCGACAGAAAGATCAGCAGTCCGCGCCAGGTCCGCAGCACCGGTCCCGCGCCCAGCTTCTCGCCGCGGGCGAGTGCCGAGCGGAACATCGCGAAGTTCAGCGAGACGCGCTCGACGGAGAGCCGGGAGGCGGCCTGCAGGGCGGCGACGATCAGCAGCTCGTTCATGCCCGGGTCGGCGGAGCGGTCGCGGCGCATCAGATCGAGTGACATGCCGTCCCTGCCCCACGGGACGAAGTGGAGTACGGCCTTCAGGTCGCCGTACGGGGAGTCGGCGGTGTGCTCGTCGGCCTTGTGGGCGGTGGCGATGATGCAGTCCCCGTCGGCCGGGTCGCCCATCCGGCCGAGCGCCATGGAGAAGCCGCGCTCGTTGTCGGTGCCGCGCCAGTCGGCGGCGGCCCGCCGGATGCGGGCCAGCTCGGCCTCGTTGATGTCGCGGATGCGCCGGACCCGGGTCTCGTAGCCAAGACGTTCAATGCGCTTCACCATCTGGCGTACGTTGCGCATCGCGCGCCCGGCGAGCGAGAAATCCGCGACATCCACCACCGCCTCGTCGCCGAGTTCCAGTGCGTCGAGTCCGGTCTCGCGGGTCCAGACCTCGCCGCCGGTCTCGCTGCAGCCCATCACGGCGGGGGTCCAGGAGTGGGCCTTGGCCTCGTCCATGAAGCGCTCGATGGCGCCGGGCCAGGCCTCCACGTCGCCTATCGGGTCACCGCTCGCCAGCATCACCCCGGACACGACGCGGTAGCAGACGGCGGCCTTGCCACTGGGGGAGAAGACGACGCCCTTGTCGCGGCGGAGCGCGAAGTGGCCGAGCGAGTCGCGGCCGCCGTGCTTCTCCAGCAGGGCACGCAGCCGGGCCTCGTCGTCCTCGGTGAGGCGGGCGGCCGGGTGCTCGGGCCGGAAGGCGAGGTAGATGGTGGTGACGGCGGTCAGCAGACCGAGGGCGCCGAGCGAGAACGCCACGGTCCAGGAGGTGACTCCGGCGTACTCGACAGGGCCCTCGAAGCCGAACAGCCCGTACAGCACGTGCTGGAGTCGGTCGGCGATGCTGGGGCTCCCCATGACCCGGCCGGGGTGGACGCTGACGATGATCAGACCCAGACCCAGCGAACCCGCGCCGAGGAGGACGAAGTTGGCCAGGGCCCACCAGCGGCTCCTGGGGTCGGGGAGCGCGGCGAATTCACCGCGATGGCGAACCAGCAGCAGGCAGAGCACCAGCGAGACGAGCGTGCCGATGACCGAGTGCCGGTAGACGAACTGCGCCAGCGCACCGGCGGGCAGGAGCACGACGGCCGCCCGCCAGGCCCGCCGCTTGTGCCGCTTGAGTCCGTGGGCGAGAAGCAGCAGCAGGACGCCCGCGCTCAGGGAGAGGGCGGCGGCGAACGGCCCGAGGGCACCGGGGAGCACCTCGGCGAGAGTGTGCATCCGGCTGTGCCGAAAGCGCGGGAAGACGCCTGCGGCGACATCGATCAGGCCGACGACGGTGCAGGCGGTACCGACCAGCGTCGGTACGGATTCGGGACGCGGGCCGCGTACGAACTTGCGTACAGGACTCGGAACCGATCCTGATTTATCCCCATCTAGCGTGACAGACATCGCTTCCCGTGGTTCCGCGAGAGATTCTTGAGTCCTTCGGCTGAGGCCTTCCGGACGATGTGCGATCTGTAGGACGAGGCTTCCGGGGCGAGGGTTCACCCGCCGGCCGGAAAATTCCCGACAAGAAAGCTCACCTCCCATGGGTCTTACCAGCAAGACATTTCTGGCCGCGGCCATTGTGCTGGCCGTTGTGTTCTTCGCCGCCACGGTCTGGCTCTGGCCGCGGTTGGCCCGGCGCAGCGTGTCCGCGGTGTTCGGCAGGGTCGGCCTGCTGCTGGCGACTCAGGTGACGGTCTTCGTCTCCGTCGGGCTGGTGGCCAACAACTCGTTCCTCTTCTACGGTTCCTGGGCCGATCTGTTCGGCCAGAAGCAGGATCTGGGTGTGGTCACGGACCACGCGGCCGGAACGCCGGCATCCAAAAACATCGTGCGGGTCGGGATACAGCGGCCGGACGTGCCGGGCGGTTCGCGGCCCACGATGGGCGGCCGGATCGACAAGGTCGTGATAGCGGGGCGGAAGTCGAAGATCGAGAGTTCGGCGTATGTGTACCTCCCGCCGGAGTACTTCCAGGCGGCGTTCGCCCGCCGGAAGTTCCCCGCGGTCGCCGTCCTCACCGGCTACCCGGGTGTCGCGGAGAACCTGCTGAAGGGCCTTCAGTACCCGCGGACGGCGCACGAGCGGGTGAAGGCCGGCCGGTCGCAGCCGATGATCCTGGTGATGCTGCGGCCGACGGTGGCGCCGCCGCGGGACACCGAGTGTGTGGACATAAAGGGTGGACCGAAGGCCGAGACGTTCTTCGCCGAGGATCTGCCGCGGGCGGTATCCGATACCTACCGGGTCGGCAAGTTGGCCCGCAACTGGGGCATAATGGGCAATTCGACCGGCGGTTACTGTGCGCTGAAGATCGGGCTCCACCATCCGGACCGGTTCGCCGCGAGCGCCGGGCTCTCCGCGTACTACAAGGCGGCCGAGGACCCGACGACCGGCGACCTCTTCCACGGCGACCAGGGGGCGCGCGACCGTTCCGATCTGATGTGGAGCCTGGACAATCTGCCGCAGCCCGACTCGTCCTTCCTCGTCACGACCTCCAGGCACGGCGAGGGGAACTACCGCACCACGCGGCAGTTCATCGCCAAGGTGAAGCCGCCCGCCCAGGTCTCGTCGATCGTGCTCGACAGCGGCGGGCACAACTTCAACACCTGGCGGCGGGAGATCCCTTCGGCGCTGGACTGGATGAGCAGCCGGCTGAGCGAGAACTGAGACGGGCCCGGTTCGGGGCCCGCTTCCCGGTTTCCGTCCACCGGCTCACCGTGCGGTGGTCTTGATGACGCTCTCCACCGTCTCGACGGCCACCTCGGCACGCGGGACGTCCTGGGCGTCCGCGTCGATCGAGCGGCGCAGCGCCTCATGGAGCCGGGCCGGGGTGAGTACGCCGAGGAAGCGGCCGTTGCTCTCCTTGTCGATGACGGCGATCCAGCCCGCGTCGTGCTGGAGCATGGTGGCGAACGCCTGCTTGAGCGGGGCGCCGACGGGCAGCCACGCCTCCATCCTGCGGGCGTGGGCGCGCACGGTGTCCTTGGTCCCGGTGGTGAAGCCGTCGGCCGGGATCCAGCCGTGCAGATTGTCCTCGCCGTCCAGCACGACGGCCCAGCGCGCACCTTCGGCCCGTAGCCGCTCGGTAGCCCTCGCCAGGGAGTCGTCGAGGTGGACGACCGGCGGCTGGTCGAGGTCGCCCTCCTCGATGGGGGTCACGGAGAGCCGCTTGAGGCCGCGGTCGGCGCCGACGAAGTCTGCGACATAGGGGGTGGCGGGGGCGCCGAGCACGGTCGCCGGGGAGTCGAACTGCTCGATGGAGCCCTGTCCGTAGACGGCGATACGGTCACCGAGCCGGACCGCTTCCTCGATGTCGTGCGTGACGAACAGCACGGTTTTGCGGACCTGTGCCTGGAGTTTCAGGAATTCGTTCTGCAGCCGTTCCCGGACGACCGGGTCGACCGCACCGAAAGGTTCGTCCATCAGGAGCACCGGCGGATCCGCGGCCAGTGCCCTTGCCACGCCCACGCGTTGACGCTGACCGCCGGAGAGCTGTTCCGGATAGCGGTCGCCATAAACGGAAGGATCGAGTCCGACAAGGTCGAGGAGTTCCGCCGCGCGCTCACGGCCCTTTCCCCGTTTCCAGCCGAGGAGATGAGGAACGGTCGCCGTGTTCTCCAGGACCGTGCGGTGCGGGAAGAGCCCCACCTGCTGGATCACATAGCCGATACGACGGCGCAGCCGGACGGGGTCGATGGCGGATATGTCGTCCCCGTCGAGGAATATCCGGCCCTCGGTCGGTTCGATCAACCGGTTCACCATCTTCATGGTGGTCGTCTTGCCGCAGCCCGACGGTCCGACGAGCGTGACGAGTTCACCCTCGGCGACCTCGAAGGAAAGGTCGTCGACGGCGGTGGTGCCGTCCGCGTACCGCTTGGTGACATGCTCGAAACGGATCATGGTTCCCCATTGTCGCGCGTGTTCTGTGAAGGACATGTTGCTGGAATACAACGGCCTCGGCGATTGTCAGTGGTCGAGGATAGGGTCACCAGAACATCGGTACGAGGCGGTAATCGGAGGGGGGACGGATGGCTGCCGCACAGAACTGCATGGTGACGAACGACTGGATCTGTGGGGAGTATCTCCGTTCCCGCAGTCAGGAGTTGACCGATGCGACGGTCCAGCACATCTGGATCACCGCGCTATCGGTGCTGATCGGACTCCTGGTGGCCTTTCCGCTGGCGCTGCTCGCCCGCCGCAGCCGCCGCTTCGCCGGACCGGTCCTCGGGCTGACGACGGTCCTCTACACCGTGCCTTCGCTCGCCATGTTCTCGCTGCTGCTGCCACTGTTCGGACTTTCCGCGGCGCTGGTCGTCACCGGCCTGGTGCTGTATTCGCTGACCATCCTCGTGCGGAACATCCTGGCGGGCCTCGAAGCGGTCCCGCAGGAGGCGAAGGAAGCCGCCAAGGGGATGGGGTACGGGCCGGTCCGGCTGCTGTGGGAGGTCGAACTCCCCCTTGCCATGCCCGCGTTGATGGCCGGGGTGCGGATCGCGACGGTCTCGACGATCGCGCTGACCACGGTCGGATCGATCATCGGCAGAGGCGGCCTCGGCAACCTCATAGGGGACGCGCTGCCCAGCTTCTTCAAGGCCCAAGTGCTCGCCGCCTCGGTCCTGTGCGTACTGCTCGCGGTCGTCGCCGATCTGCTGCTGCTGGGCCTCCAGCGGATGTTGACCCCCTGGACCCGAATACGCACAGCAGGCGCGGATGCGGTCGCGGGCGCCACGGCAAAGGTGGTCTGACCATGGGAGTTCTCGGCGAGGCCTGGACCTGGCTCACCACCGGCGCCAACTGGTCGGGGGAGAACGGGGCGGCCCACCGGCTCGGTGAGCATCTGTACGTCAGCGGCGTCGCGCTCGCCCTGGCCTGCGCCCTGGCCCTGCCGATCGCGCTCTGCCTCGGACACATCGGGAAGGGGGGCGCGCTGGCCGTCAACATCTCCAATGTGGGGCGGGCGATCCCGGTCTTCGCGGTGCTGGCCCTCTTCATGGTCTCGCCGCTGCGCAACGCCGGGTATGTGCCGACGATCATCGCGCTGGTGCTGTTCGCCGTGCCGCCGCTGCTCACCAACGCCTATGTCGGGATGACGGAGGTCGACCGGTCGGTGACCGAGGCGGCGCGGGGCATGGGAATGTCCGGGGGCCAGCTCTTCGTACGGGTCGAACTCCCGCTGGCCTACCCGATGATCATGACCGGGCTGCGCTCGGCCGCGGTCCAGGTGGTCGCCACGGCGACGATCGCCGCGATGGTCGGCCAGGGCGGACTCGGCCGGATCATCACCGCCGGGTTCAACACGTACAACACGCCGCAGGTGGTCGCGGGGGCGCTGCTGGTCGCCGTGCTCGCCCTGCTGGTGGAGGCGGTGCTGGTGGGCCTGGACCGGGTGCTTTCACCGCTGCGCCGCCGCAGGACGGCATGACGACGCGGCACGACCGCCCGTCGGGCCCACTTCATCGCACCCCTCGATCCCGGACCCCATCTCAAACAGACCCTGTCGCTGTGGACGGAGAACAACTCATGAGCAAGACCTCGCGAATAGCGGGCGCGGTCATCGGCATGGTCGCGCTGGCCGGCTCGCTCGCCGCCTGCGGTGGCGACAGCCTGGAGAAGGACAAGGGGGGATCGGCATCTTCCGGCGGCTCCGGCAAGAAGGGCTCGCTCGTCGTCGGCGCGGCCTCCTTCACCGAGTCCAAGGTGCTCGCGGAGCTGTACGCGCAGATCCTGGGCGATGCCGGATACAGCACCTCGGTCACCACGGTGGCCAATAGGGAACTGTACGAACCGTCCCTGGAGAAGGGCGAGATCGATGTCGTCCCCGAATATGCCGCGACGATCGCCGAATTCCTCAACGCCAAGGTGAACGGAGCGAAGGAGGCAGAGAAGAAGCCGGTCGCCTCCGGTGATGCGGCCGCCACGGTCGCGGCGCTGGAGAAGCTCGCCACCCCGCGCGGGCTGAAGGTGCTCCCGGTCGGCGAGGCCGTCGACCAGAACGCCTTCGCGGTGACCAAGGAATTCGCCGCCGAGAACAAGCTCAAGACCCTTTCGGATCTCGGCAGGTCGAAGGCCGAAGTGAAGATCGCGGCGGGTGACGAGTGCGAGGTGCGGCCGTTCTGCGCACCGGGTCTGAAGCAGACGTACGGCATCGATGTCACCGGTATCGACCCCAAGGGAGTCGGTACTCCGCAGTCCAAGCAGGCCGTGAAGGACGGCAAGGACCAGCTGGTCCTCACCACCACCACGGACGCGGTCCTGGACAGCTACGGCCTGGTGTTCCTGGAGGACGACAAGAAGCTCCAGAACGCGGACAACGTTCTGCCGGTCGTCAATGCCAAGGACGCGGGGTCCCAGGACATTGCCGACGCACTCGGCAAGCTCACCAAGGCCCTCACGACCGAGGATCTGGCGGAACTGAACCGCAAGGTCGACGCCGAGCGTGCAAAGCCCGCCGATGTCGCCAAGGACTATCTGCAGTCGAAGGGCCTCATCAAGAAGTAGGGATTGGGGGGGATAAGGGGCCGTCAGGTAACCGGCAGGGAACAGATTGGCGGGCGGCCCCCCAAGCACCCCGTACGCACTGTAAATTTCAGGCCATGCCACGTGGACGTCATCGCCATTCGCCACCTCTGCACAGAATCCTTCCGTCTTCGGCCGTCGTCGGAGTCTCGGTCCTCTGTGCCGCGGGCGCCTGGCTGCTCGCCGAGCCCCTGGTCCTGCGCGGTCTGGTGGCCGCCGCGGCGGCCGCTGCCGTGACCGGTGCGTATCTGATGCGCAGCTGGGACCGGGAAGCGGGCCGTCGTGTCGCGGAGCTGACGCGTGCCCGGGCCGGCGACGAATGGCGGGCCGAAGAGCGCATGGCCGAGTTCGAGGCCGACCTGGAGGAGTCGCGGGAGCTGCGCGTACGGCTGGAGACGAAGCTGCGCCGCAAGCGGGTGGAGCTCGCCGGTCTGCGCGGGGAGCACGCCGCGCTGCTTCGGCGGTACGCCAACGCCGAGACCGAGCGGGCCAGCGCGCTGGAGGGCCGCAGGCAGCTCGCGCTCGAAGCCGCCGCGCCCCGGGAGCTGCCCGCCGCACGCAGCACACCGACACCGGCCGCCTATCTGCGTGCCGCCCAGGCGCTGGAGGACCTCTCGCGCAACGGGGCACTCCAGGAGGCGCGCCGTACCGCCGAGCAGGCCAGGAAGCGGGATCTCGCGGAGCGGGCCCGGGAGGCGGAGGAGCGGCAGGGGAAGCACGCGGCGGCCGCGGACGCGTCCGGGGCGCAGCACCTCCGCCCGCCGACCGCCCTTCCCGCGACCCGGCCGGCCGCCGCGCTGCCCGCGGCGCGCACCGTGCCGGCCGCCAGCGCCATCGCTCCGTACGCGGCGTCCCGCCGCCATCTGGTGCCGCAGGGCAGCTTCGACTTCTTCGGTACGCAGAAGGCGCGCGCCGCGATCGAGTCGGTGCAGAACGAGGACCTCGCGGACGTGGTGGGCGAGGAGGCACTGGCCGCGCACCGCACGGGCACGGCCGAGAACCGGGCCGTCGGCAAGGTCATCGACCTGACCGCGCACGACGAGACCGAGCAGCTGGACGTGGCGGAGCTGCGCAGCGCGATCTCGTAGGCGCGCAGGCGCTGCGCGGGTCGGTCCGGGTGCCGGCCTACTTGTCGATGTCGCCGACGACGAAGAAGAGCGAGCCCAGGATCGCCACCATGTCGGCGACCAGCGTGCCCGGCAGGAGCTCGGTGAGCGCCTGGATGTTGTTGTACGAGGCAGATCGGAGCTTCAGCCGGTACGGGGTCTTCTCGCCCTTGGACACCAGGTAGTAGCCGTTGATGCCGAGCGGGTTCTCGGTCCAGGCGTAGGTGTGACCCTCGGGGGCCTTCAGCACCTTTGGCAGCCGCTGGTTGATGGGGCCGGGCGCGAGGCCGGCCATCCGGTCCAGGCAGGCGTCCGCCAGATCCAGAGCGTTGTGCGTCTGCTCCAGCAGGCACTCGAAGCGGGCGAGGCAATCGCCCTCGGTGCGGGTGACGACCTTGAGTGTGTCCTGGAGCTCCCCGTACGCGAGATACGGCTCGTCGCGGCGCAGATCGAAGTCGACCCCCGAGGCACGGGCGATCGGCCCGGACACCCCGTACGCGTGCACGGTGTCGGCGGACAGCACGCCGACACCTCGGGTACGGCCCCGGAAGATCTCGTTGCCGAGCACCAGGTCGTCGTACACGTCCATCCGGGACCGGACCGAGGCGACGGCGTCCCGGGCGCGGCCGAGCCAGCCCGCCGGGAGGTCCTCCTTGAGGCCGCCGACCCGGTTGAACATGTAGTGCATCCGGCCGCCGGAGACCTCTTCCATCACGGCCTGGAGTTCCTCGCGCTCGCGGAAGGCGTAGAACACCGGGGTGATCCCGCCGAGTTCGAGCGGGTACGAACCGAGGAACATCAGATGGTTCAGGACCCGGTTCAGCTCGGCGAGCAGGGTGCGCGTCCAGACCGCGCGTTCCGGGACCTCCATGCCGAGCATGCGCTCGACGGCCATCACGACGCCCAGCTCGTTGGAGAACGCCGACAGCCAGTCGTGGCGGTTGGCGAGCATCACGATCTGCCGGTAGTCGCGGGCCTCGAACAGCTTCTCCGCGCCGCGGTGCATGTAACCGATGACCGGTTCGGCGTGCTGGATGCGTTCGCCGTCGAGGACGATACGCAGACGGAGCACGCCATGGGTGGAGGGGTGCTGGGGGCCGATGTTGAGCACCATGTCGGTGCTCTCCGCTGCGCCGCCGATGCCGACTGTCGTCTCCGTCATACGGCCAGTATTCCCTGAGCGTCCGGGGCTCCGCCCCGGGCCCCGCGCCTCAATCGCCGGAGGGGCCGGATTTCGCTCGGCCTCCGGAGTCCGCGCCTCATGCGCCGGCGGGGCTGGGTCCTCAGCCCCGCCGCTGCATCAGCCAGCCGAAGTCGCCCAGGCCGCCCCGGGCCGTCAGTTCCGCTGCCTCGCCCGCCGAGGCGAGGGCCCGTACGTATCCGGCCGGGTCGGTCGACGCCAGGGTCAGTGGTGGGCGCTCGCCGTTGATGCCGAGGTGGTGCAGCGCCTCGCGTTGCGTCAGTACCTCGGGCGGCGCGCCGGCCCCGGCGTCCACCGCCGCCGCGCACGCGTCCAGCGCCACGTGCGAGGTGAGGTCGCAGCTGCCGTCCGGCACCGGCCGCACCTCGCGGCCGGACCGGAAGCCGGTCAGCGTGCCGAAGGGAGGCCTGGCCTCCCTTACGTGGGCGTAGTCCACCGCCACCGCGAGTCCCCCGGACAGCGTGGACACCGCCCGTGCCCAGGCCTCGTCGCGCGGCCGGCCGATCTCCGCGCGGCTGCCCGGTCCGGCCGACGGCCACCAGCGGCGCAGCCACTCGGCGTCCGCCCCGGTCACCGGCTCGCCCAGCCGTTCCGTACCGTCCGCCGTCCGGACGAGGACATACCGGTCGACACCGTCCGCGTCGGTCTCGGCGACGTCGGTCGGGACGTTGTCCAGCCACTCGTTGGCGAACAGCAGACCGTGCGTCCTCTGCGGCGGTTCGGCGCACCACTCGACCCTGGTGTCCAGACCGGCCGGGCGGGCGGCGATCTCCACGGCGTACGCCCGTACGGCGAGGCCGTCGGCGCCCACGGCCGGCAGCGCCGCCAGCACCCCCGTCAGCAGTTCGCCCCGCCCCGCCCCCAGGTCCACCAGGTCGACCGAGTCCGTGCCCAGCTCCCGTGCCGTCCCGACCAGCAGCCGGGCGACGGCGGAGGCGAACAGCGGGGATGCGTGGACGGAGGTACGGAAGTGGCCCGCCGGTCCCTCGGGGCTCCGGTAGAACCCCCCGTCTCCGTACAAAGCGGTCTCTGCCGCCTCCTGCCACCCACGCCACTCATCCGTCACGTTTCCAAGTCTCCACCTTGGGGAGTACGGTCCCAGCAGCTGGATCGGCCCTTCGGCTGACCCATGCACCTCCCGCCTGTCCCTACGCTGGGTTACGTGCAGCGCCTCTACGACTTCATCCGCAGACACCCGACGGGCGTCGACAGCTTCTGGGCTGTCTTCCTCCTCGGGCTCTCCGGCCTGTCCATGGTGGCGCATGCGGACAGCACCGGTGAGCGGCTCGCTGCCCTGCTGATCGTCGTCGGCCTCTGCACCGTCGTCGCGTTGCGCCGGCGCGCGCCGGAGAAGATGCTGCTGCTCGCCGTCGCGATGGGCGTCGCGCAGTTGGTGTCCGGGGTCAAGCCGGGCGTCGCGAACTTCGCGATGCTGGTGATCGTCTTCACCGTGGCCGCCCTGGGGGAACGCTGGGCGTCCCGGCTCGCACTGGTCTGCAGCCTGAGCGCGGCCGGGGTCTCCCAGCTGCGCTGGCCGCAGGACGTACCGCAGAACAGCTGGCCCCAGCAGGTCTTCGTCGTCGTCGTGATGACCGTGCCGTTCGTGCTCGCCTGGGTGCTCGGCGACTCGATGCGGACCCGGCGCGCCTACTTCAGCCAGCTGGAGGAGCGCGCAGCCCGGCTGGAGCGGGAGCGAGAGGCGCAGTCGAAGGTCGCGGTGGCTGCCGAGCGGGCCCGTATCGCCCGCGAACTCCACGATGTCGTCGCGCACAACGTCTCCGTGATGGTGGTGCAGGCCGACGGTGCGGCGTACGTCATGGACGCGGCCCCCGACCAGACCCGGCAGGCCCTGGAGACCATCTCCAGCACCGGCAGGCAGGCCCTCGCCGAGATGCGGCGGCTGCTCGGGGTGCTGCGGACCGGCGACGCGAAGGAGAGCGGGGAGTATGTCCCGCAGCCCGATGTGGACCAGATCGAGGTCCTGATCGAGCAGGTCAGACAGACCGGACTGACCGTCGACTTCAAGATCGAAGGCACGCCTCGCCCGCTGCCCAGCGGGGTCGAGCTGACCGCGTACCGCATCGTGCAGGAGGCCCTGACCAACACCCGCAAGCACGGTGGCCCGGACGCCGGGGCCAGTGTGCGGCTGGTCTACTTCGACGACGGGCTCGGGCTGCTGGTCGAGGACGACGGGCGGGGCGCGGCGCACGAGCTGTACGAGGACGGCGGCGCCGACGGCGCGGGCCACGGAATGATCGGTATGCGCGAGCGGGTCGGCATGGTCGGCGGCACGCTGGACGCCGGGCCGCGGCCCGGCGGCGGGTTCCGGATCAGCGCGCTGCTACCGCTCAAGCCGGCCCACTAGGTCTTCGGATTTTTTTGCAGGACAGACAGGAGACAGGACACCTCATGGCCATCCGCGTGATGCTCGTCGACGATCAGGTGCTGCTGCGCACCGGCTTCCGGATGGTGCTCGCCGCCCAGCCGGACATGGAGGTCGTGGCCGAGGCCGGCGACGGGGCGGAGGCGATCGAGATCCTGCGCGCCACCGCCGTCGACGTGGTGCTGATGGATGTCCGGATGCCGAGGCTGGACGGCGTCGAGGCCACCAGTCGCATCTGTGCCCAGCCGGAAGCCCCCAAGGTTCTCATCCTGACCACGTTCGACCTCGACGAGTACGCCTTCTCCGGGCTGAAGGCCGGGGCCAGCGGCTTCATGCTCAAGGATGTGCCGCCCGCCGAACTGCTCGCCGCCATTCGCTCCGTGCACAGCGGCGACGCCGTCGTCGCCCCGTCCACCACCCGCCGGCTGCTCGACCGCTTCTCACCGATGCTGCCGAGCGGCAACAGCGAACCGCAGCACAAGGGCATCGGCAAGCTCACCGAACGCGAACGCGAAGTGATGCTGCTGGTCGCGCAGGGCCTGTCGAACGGCGAGATCGCGGCCCGCCTGGTGCTCTCCGAGGCGACCGTGAAGACGCACGTGGGCCGCATCCTCACCAAGCTGAGCCTGCGCGACCGGGTGCAGGTCGTCGTCCTCGCGTACGAGACGGGGCTGGTCCGGGCCGGCGGCGGCGGGGTGGGCTGACCCGTGGGCGCGCTGCTCTGGATCAACGGACCGTTCGGCGGCGGCAAGACGCAAACGGCGTATGAGCTGAATCGGCGGCTGCCCGGCAGCGTGGTCTGCGACCCCGAGCACGTCGGGTTTGGGCTGCACCGGATGCTGCCGCCCGCACTGCGCGGTGATTTCCAGGATCTGACGGCCTGGCGCGACGGCGTTCGCGAGGTACTGGAAATGGCGTTGCGGGGTCATCCGGGGCCGGTGATCGTCCCGATGACGCTCGTCGACCCCGGCTATTTCGCCGAGATCATCGGGCGACTGCGCGACGACGGGCACTCGGTGCACCACTTCGCGCTGCTCGCCGAGCGGGCCACGGTGCTGCGCCGGCTGAGCGAACGGGGGCTCGGGCGCGGGCTCAAGCGGGAGAGTTTCGCCGTGCGGAAGCTGGATCACTGCCTGGAGCGGCTCGCGGAGCCGGAGTTCGCCGAGCACCTCCGCACCGACCGGCTGACGATCCCGCAGGTCGCCGACAGGATCGCCGGATCGGCGGGGCTGACCGTGCTGCCGGACAGGGACAGCGCGCTGCGGCACCGGGTGCGGCGTACCTGGACGGGGATCAAGCACATCCGCTTCGACTGAACCGGCCACGGCTCAGCGCAGGATGCCCTCCAGGAAGTCGCTGCCGAGCCGTGCCACCAGGGTCAGGTTCAGCTGGTGCAGCACGTACCGGCCGCGCCGCCGCGTGGTGACCAGGCCGGCCTTCTTCAGCACCGCGAGATGCCGGGAGACCTCGGGCGCCGTGATGCCGTGCGTGTCGGCGAGTTCACCGGTCGTGTGCGCGGATCGGGCGAGGTGGCGGCACAGGCGCATCCGCATCGGGTGGGCCAGCGCCTCCATGCGCAGTTGGAGCAGTTCCACGGAGGCGGGGGAGGGCAGCTCGGGGTGGTGCACCGGGTAATGGATCACCGGACGCCAGCCCGGCGCGTGCAGCAGATTCAGGTGCGGCCAGCCGAAGGTGGACGGGATGAGGGTGAGCCCGGGGCCCACGGCGGGGTCGGCCGCGTCGGTCCGGCCCTCGGTCAGCTTGTCGGCGCTGATCCGGGTCCCGGCCTCGTCGAGCGACAGGGCCGGGGACACCGCGCCCACCGCCTCGCCGAGCCCCTTGCGCCGCAGCAGATCCGTCTTGTGCCGGGCGTCGGCGACCAGCTGGACCTGCACCCGCCGCCAGGTGTCGGCGAAGAACGCCTGGTCGCAGTCCTCGAACAGGCGCCGGATCCAGCGGCGTACGGAGATGGGGTCGGCCAGCAGTTGCTTGGTGAACTCCACCTGGTGCGGGCCGCGCGTCGCCGCCATGTCCAGGGCGCGGGCGCGCATCGTGGCGTCGCTGAGCGGCGAGGGTGCTCCCGTCCCGTACAGGCTGTGGCAGGTGAATTCCAGGGCGGCGGAGACGAACCGTTCGTCGTCGAGCCGGTCGAGGATGTCCAGGTCCTCGGCGAGATTCGCTCCCGTCCTGCCGTTGCCGCCACGGACCCCGGCGAACGGCATGAAGACGTCCGAGAACGTGTGGCGCCACAGGAAGTCGGCCTCGTGCAGCCGGTCGGCGAGATCGGGCTCCAGCGCGCTGGCGGTCGCCGTCGCCCAGCCGTGCAGGCCCGGGTGGTGCCCCGGCTCGGAGAGGGCGTGCAGGGCCAGCCCCAGCTCGGCGAGGGGGGAGGTCTCGAAAACGATGCGCTCGGGCGCCAGCCCCGCGATGTCGATGTGCACGCTCACCCCTCCATAGTGCGGGGTGCGCGCAGCAGGCCACGCGCCGTTTGACGGTGGTCGTCAATCGACGGGCCGGGTCGGCCGGGACAGGCTCACGCTGAGGCCATGGACGCCATTCAGCAGCACATGATCGACAGCTACCGCGCAGCTCAGCACGGGGAACTGCCGCCCCCACTGCCGGGTCGGCACGACTGGGGGGTGGTGCGCGAGGCACGCGACCGGCGCCGCTTCGACGCGGTGATCGCGGGCCGCCCGGCGCGCCGCCGCTGGCGGACGGCGCTACGGGCCCTGTTCACCCGACGCCACCGCACCGCCCGGCCCGGCGTCCCCAGCCGATGCGGCAACTCCAGCCCGTCCGGTGTGTGAGGACGGAACCGTCCGGGCGGAACTCCGGGGGCACGTGTCCGGCACCCCCCGGCCGGCCCGGCCAACCCCCGCTAAGCCCAATACCAAGCCAGCCGCTTCACGAACTCCCCCACCGCCGCCCGTACATCCCCCGCCGTCCACTCCAGCCCTTCCCGTCCCACTGTGACCTCGGTGAACGACACTCCGGGCGGTCCGGCAGCTGCGGGGTGCCAGACGCGGAAGAGCGCCACGCCCGTCTCCTCCGCCTGCCGCACCGACGCCTCCGCCAGGACTTCCGCCTCGTACGGCAGCCACACCTGGAACTGGTGCGTGTGCGGCGGCTCCGGATGCACCCGGAACCACCCGACGCCCGCCGCCGAGAAGCCCTCGGCCATCGCCCCGGCCACCACCTTCGCCTGTGCCACGTACGACGGCAGCTGCGGCAGCTCCTGCTCCAGGCCGATCAGGGCGGCGAGTGCCGCAGGGAACTGCTGGAAGAGCTGCCCGCCGTACCGGTGACGCCAGGTGCGGGCCTCCTCGATCAGCGACTCGGGACCGGCCAGCGCGGCCCCGGAGATTCCGCCGAGGGTCTTGTAGAACGACACGTACACACTGTCCGCGAGCGCCGCGATCTCCGACAGCTCCCGCCCGAAATGGGGGGCGCACTCCCACAGTCGCGCGCCGTCGAAGTGCACCACTGCATCGCGTTCCCGCGCGGACGCCACCACGGCCTCCAGCTCCTCCCATGCCGGCAGGACGAAACCGGCATCGCGCAACGGCAGCTCCAGCATCATCGTGCCGAACGGCTCGGCGAAGTCACGGATCTCCTGCGCCGTGGGCAGCCGGGGCTCGGATGTCGGATGGACGGTACGCAGCCCGCTCACCGCCCCGAGCGCGCCGCGCTCGTGCACCTCGGGGTGCGCCAGGGGATGCAGCGCCACCGTGGAATTGCCGGTCCGCCCGGCCCAGCACCGCAGCGCGACCTGCTGGGCCATCGTCCCCGTCGGGAAGAACGCGGCGGCCTCCATGCCCAGCAGCCCCGCGATGCGCCCCTCCAGCTCGGCGACGACGCCATCGCCGTAGATGTCCACCGGGAGGTCCGGATCGGTGACCGATCCGGCCCCCGCCGCAAGCGCGGCCAGCCGTTCACCGAGCGAGCGGTACACGGGCGGCGTGATCAGGACCCGCTCGGCCGCGCGCCAGGCATTTGTCCTGCGCAGCCGCTGCGCGTCCTCCTTCGACTGCGCGTCCTCCTTCGACTGCACGTCCTCCTTCGACCGCTCCGGCTCCTGAGCGTCGCTCCGCGCCCCGTCCTGCGCCTGCTGCTGTCGTGCCTGCTCGTCCGTTTCTGCCATGTCTGTCATGGGACGATCATCACGCAGAGCGCAGCTCGGGCCCGAACGATTTCCGGGTTCACCCGGGCCTCGGGCCGCGCCCCCGCCCAGACTTTTCCCACAGGCTGTGGACAGCCAGGAGTCAGGACGAAACGCTGGCGTAGCATGCAGAGAAATCGTCCGGTACCCCCCGCGGACTGGAACGGAAGGCCACCGCCGCGTGAATGCAACAGCCCCCAAGGAGCCCCTCGACGCGAGGGACCGCCCCGCCCGCCTCACGGTCGGCGTCGTGGGCGCGGGCCGCGTCGGCCCCGCTCTCGCCGCGTCCCTGCAGCTCGCCGGGCATCGGCCGGTAGCCGTGTCGGGCGTCTCCGACGCGTCCGTGCGCAGGGCTGCCGCCCTGCTCCCCGACGTACCGCTGGTGCCGCCCGCCGAAGTCCTCGCACGCGCCGAGCTGGTGCTGCTGACCGTTCCCGACGACGCCCTGCCCGGCCTGGTCGAGGGCCTCGCCGAGACCGGCGCCGTGCGGCCGGGGCAGCTGATCGTCCACACATCGGGGCGTTACGGGACGAAGGTGCTGGACCCGGCTCTGCGGGCCGGCGCCCTGCCGCTCGCCCTGCACCCGGCGATGACGTTCACCGGCACCTCGGTCGACGTCCAGCGGCTGGCCGGCTGCTCCTTCGGCGTGACCGCCCCCGAGGAACTGCGACTCGCGGCCGAGGCGCTGGTCATCGAGATGGGCGGCGAGCCCGAATGGATCGCGGAGGAGTCCCGCCCGCTCTACCACGCGGCGCTCGCCCTCGGCGCGAACCACCTGGTCACCCTGGTCGCCCAGTCGATGGAGCTGTTGCGTACGGCCGGGGTCGCCGCCCCCGACCGGATGCTCGGCCCGCTCCTGGGCGCCGCGCTCGACAACGCCCTGCGCTCCGGCGATGCCGCGCTGACCGGCCCCGTGGCCCGCGGCGACGCCGGCACGGTCGCCGCGCACATCGGCGAGCTGCGCAGGCACGCTCCGCAGGCCGTGGCCGGCTATGTCGCGATGGCCCGCGCCACCGCCGACCGTGCACTCGCCCACGGCATGCTCAAGCCGGAGCTGGCCGAGGACCTGCTCGGAGTCCTGGCCGACGGCGCCGGCACCACGGGCGGCACCGGATCACAGGAGTCCCGATGACAAACAGGACCGGCAGGACCGGCAGGCCCGGCGCGTCCGGTACGTCCCACACCGCCGCCCCGCCCCGCACACCCGGCACCGCCCCCGCGGCCACCCTTCTCCGTACGGCCGCCGAACTCGCCGCGTTCGCCCCCCTCAAGGGGCAGCGGGCTGTCGTCATGACCATGGGCGCCCTGCACGAGGGCCACGCCACCCTGATCCGTACCGCACGTGCGGCCGCGGGCACGGACGGCCAGGTCGTCGTCACCGTCTTCGTCAACCCGCTCCAGTTCGGCGAGGCCGCCGACCTGGAGCGTTACCCCCGTACCCTCGACGCCGATCTCGCCGTGGCCGGCGCCGCCGGGGCGGACGCGGTCTTCGCACCGTCCGTCGACGAGGTCTACCCCGGCGGCGAACCGCAGGTCCGGATCTCGGCGGGCCCCATGGGCGAGCGGCTCGAAGGCGTCTCCCGCCCCGGGCACTTCGACGGGATGCTCACCGTCGTCGCCAAGATGCTGCACCTCACCCGCCCCGATGCCGCGTTCTTCGGGCAGAAGGACGCCCAGCAGCTGGCACTGATCCATCGCATGGTGCGCGATCTGAACTTCCCCGTGGAGATCGTCGGCGTGGAGACGGTCCGCGAACCGGACGGCCTCGCGCTCTCCAGCCGCAACCGCTTCCTGGACGCCGAGGAACGGCACACCGCCCTCGCCCTGTCCCGGGCCCTGTTCGCCGCGCGGGACAGGCTCGCCGCCCAGCAGGCGCTGCACGCCCGCGCGCAGACCACCGCGGCGACCACCGGCAGGGCCGCCGCGCTCACCGCGCTCGGTGAGACCCGGGCGGCCGCCGACACCCAGGCGGTGGCGCTGGCCCGCCCCGTGGACGGACCCGCGGCGGTACGCGCCGCGGCGCAGTTGATCCTCGACGACGCGGCCGCCGAACAGCCGCCGCTCGCCCTGGACTACCTCGCGCTCGTGGACCCGGCCGACTTCACCGAGATCCCCGACGACCGCACCACCGGTGACGCGATCCTCGCCATCGCCGCGAAGGTCGGCAAGACCCGCCTCATCGACAACATCCCGCTGACCTTCGGAGCCACCACGTGACCGGAATACGGCTGACCGCCCCCGCCCCCGGCTGGTCCATCGACGCCGACGTCGTGGTGGTCGGCTCCGGCGTGGCCGGTCTCACCACCGCGCTGCGCTGCGCAGCCGCGGGCCTTGCCACCGTCGTGGTCACCAAGGCCCGACTCGACGACGGCTCCACCCGCTGGGCGCAGGGCGGCATCGCGGCTGCCCTAGGCGACGGCGACACCCCCGAGCAGCATCTGGACGACACCCTGGTCGCGGGCGCGGGCCTGTGCGACGAGGCCGCGGTACGGACCCTGGTCACCGAGGGCCCCGACGCCGTGCGCCGGCTGATCGATACCGGCGCCCACTTCGACACCACGGACAGCGGCGACATCGCGCTGGCCCGCGAGGGCGGCCACCACCGCCGCCGTATCGCCCACGCGGGCGGTGACGCGACGGGTGCCGAGATCTCCCGCGCCCTGGTCGAAGCGGTCCGCGAAGCCGCCCTGCACACCGTCGAGAACGCCCTGGTCCTGGACCTCCTGACGGATGCCGAAGGCCGTACGGCGGGCGTCACCCTGCACGTCATGGGCGAGGGCCAGCACGACGGTGTCGGCGCGGTCCGCGCCCCCGCGGTGGTCCTCGCCACCGGCGGCATGGGCCAGGTCTTCTCCGCCACCACCAACCCGGCGGTCTCCACGGGCGACGGCGTGGCCCTGGCGCTGCGGGCCGGTGCGGAGGTCTCCGACCTCGAATTCGTCCAGTTCCACCCGACGGTCCTCTTCCTCGGCGCCGGCTCCGAGGGCCAGCAGCCCCTGGTGTCGGAGGCGGTACGGGGCGAGGGCGCCCATCTCGTCGACGCGTCCGGTACGCGCTTCATGGCCGGGCAGCACGAACTGGCGGAACTGGCCCCGCGCGACATCGTCGCCAAGGCCATCACGCGCCAGATGCAGCTGCACGGCACCGAGCACATGTATCTCGACGCCCGCCACTTCGGCGCCCGGATGTGGGAACAGCGCTTCCCCACCATCCTGGCGGCCTGCCGCGCCCACGGCATCGACCCGGTCACCGAACCCGTCCCGGTCGCCCCCGCCGCGCACTACGCCTCCGGCGGCATCCGCACCGACCTGCGGGGACGTACGACCGTGCCCGGCCTGTACGCCTGCGGCGAGGTCGCCTGCACCGGCGTGCACGGCGCGAACCGGCTGGCGTCCAACTCCCTCCTGGAGGGCCTCGTCTTCGCCGAGCGCATCGCGGCGGACATCGTCGAGGACCGGCCCAGCGCGGGCGCCGCGACCACCGGCACCCTTCCCGCCCCCTCGCCGCTGCTCGCCCCCGAGGCACGCGCCACGATCCAGCGGATCATGACCCGGGGCGCCGGAGTCCTCCGCTCCGCCGAGAGCCTGGCCGCCGCCGCCGAGGAGCTGGAGGCCCTGCACAACAGCGCCGCCGAGGCCGCCGGGGCTGCCGAGCCCAAGGTCGCGGTGCCCGGTGTCGAGGCGTGGGAGGCCACCAACCTGCTCCTCGTCTCACGCGTCCTGGTCGCCGCCGCCCGCCGGCGCGAGGAGACCCGCGGCTGCCACTGGCGCGAGGACCGGCCCGAGCGCGACGACGAGAACTGGCGCCGCCACCTCGTCGTCCGGCTCACCCCGGAGCGTCAACCGGTCCTCCGTCGGACGGAGACCGAGGCATTCGGGCCCGTACGCCCGACGCAGGCACCAGACTGCGCAGCAGCAGCACCACTGATTCACCCCGCCGATGTCACCGAGGAGCCGTAACCGTGAGCACGCCCGAAGAGAATCCGCGCCCCACACCCGTGGACGTACCGCTGATCCAGATCGGCGCGCCCGCACCGTCCGCGGGCGGCTGCGGGGACGGCTGCGGCTGCGGCGGGGACGAGTTCTACGAGCTCGACCCCCTGGAGTGCGGCCTCGACCCCGACCTCGCCCAGCTCCTCGCCGACGCGGGCCTGGACCCGGTCCAGGTCGAGGACGTCGCGCACGTCGCCATCGAGGAGGACCTCGACGGCGGTGTCGACGTCACCACCGTCGCGACCGTTTCCGAGGACGCCGTGGCCACCGGCGACTTCACCGCCCGTGAGGCGGGCGTCGTGGCCGGTCTGCGCGTCGCCGAGGCCGTTCTGTCGATCGTCTGCACGGACGAGTTCGCGGTCGAGCGCCATGTCGAGGACGGCGACCGCGTCGCCCCCGGCCAGAAGCTGCTGACCGTCACCACCCGCACCCGTGACCTGCTCACCGGCGAGCGCAGCGCGCTCAACCTGCTGTGCAGGCTCTCCGGCATCGCGACCGCCACCCGTGCCTGGGCCGATGTGCTCGAAGGCACGAAGGCCAAGGTCCGCGACACCCGCAAGACCACCCCGGGCCTGCGCGCCATGGAGAAGTACGCGGTGCGCTGCGGCGGCGGTGTCAACCACCGCATGTCGCTGTCGGACGCGGCGCTGGTCAAGGACAACCACGTCGTCGCGGCGGGCGGCGTGGCCGAAGCCTTCAAGCGCGTACACGATGAGTTCCCGGACGTACCGATCGAGGTCGAGGTCGACACCCTGCAGCAGGTCCGAGAGGTCCTCGACGCGGGCGCCGACCTGATCCTGCTGGACAACTTCACCCCGCTGCAGACGGCCGAGGCGGTTGCCCTGGTCGGCGGCCGCGCGGTCCTGGAGTCCTCCGGCCGGCTCTCCCTCGACACCGCACGCGCCTACGCGGAAGCGGGCGTCGACTACCTGGCGGTCGGCGCGCTCACCCACTCCTCGCCGATCCTCGACATCGGCCTGGACTTCCGCGACACCGACGGGGCCGGCGTCTGATGCTGCTCACCATCGACGTCGGCAACACCCACACCGTCCTCGGCCTGTTCGACGGTGAGGAGATCGTCGAGCACTGGCGGATCTCCACCGACGCCCGCCGCACCGCGGACGAGCTCGCGGTGCTGCTCCAGGGCCTGATGGGCATGCACCCGCTGCTCGGCGAGGAACTGGGCGACGGCATCGAGGGCATCGCGATCTGTTCCACGGTCCCGGCCGTCCTGCACGAGCTGCGCGAGGTGACCCGCCGTTACTACGGCGACGTCCCCGCGGTCCTCGTAGAGCCGGGCATCAAGACCGGGGTGCCGATCCTGATGGACAACCCGAAGGAGGTCGGCGCGGACCGCATCATCAACGCGGTCGCCGCCGTCGACCTGTACGGCGGTCCGGCGATCGTCGTCGACTTCGGCACGGCCACCACCTTCGACGCGGTCTCCGCCCGCGGCGAGTACACCGGCGGTGTCATCGCCCCCGGCATCGAGATCTCGGTCGAGGCACTGGGCGTCAAGGGTGCCCAGCTCCGCAAGATCGAGCTGGCCCGGCCGCGCAGCGTGATCGGCAAGAACACGGTCGAGGCGATGCAGTCGGGCATCATCTACGGCTTCGCGGGCCAGGTCGACGGTGTTGTCGCACGGATGAAGAAGGAGCTGGCGGCCGACCCCGACGACGTCACCGTCATCGCGACGGGCGGCCTTGCGCCGATGGTGTTGGGCGAGTCCTCCGTCATCGACGAGCACGAGCCCTGGCTCACCCTCATCGGTCTGCGTCTGGTGTACGAGCGGAACGTGTCCCGGATGTAGCGGGTGCGGGGCGTACCTGCGGGAACGGTTCGGCGGAACGGGGGCCGCCGCCGCGCCGTCAACGGCCAGTTAAGCCGATTTTGTCCATTTAGCACGTATTGTCGCGTCATGCCCACGCCTTACGGATCACGCGGCGGTATGGCGTTCAGCGCGGACGAGCTGCGTGTGCTCCGACGCGCCCTCGCCATCGCCCTTCACCCCACGCCCCTGCCCGACGAGGACGTCCAGGACTGCCTGCGGCTGGCAGGCGCCGTGGACGAGGCGGTCGGCGAGGCGGGACGGCTGCGCACGTTCCTCCTCGCCGACCTCGTCCGCTACCGCGACGCCCTCCCCGGCTCCGTCAGCGGCTATCTGGAGCTTCTCCAGGACGCCCTGGCGGGCGGATACGACCCCCGTCCCGATGACCTCGCCGCGCTGCGCGCCCTGCGCCACAGACCCGTGGCCGCCGCGCTACTGGAGCGCTGCCAGGCGCTCGCGGAGCGATCGGTACGGGCCCGCCTCGCCGGACGTTCCGCACCGTCGGCGGCCCCCGCACCCCGCAGCCGGCTCCTTGCCCTGCCCGGCGGCCGGGTCGCCGACGCCGAACCCGAACGGCCGAAGACCCCGGCGGCCCCGCCCCGGCCGGCCCCGCCGTCCGAGCGCCCGGCGCCGAAGCCCTCGGAGGTCTTCCCGCCCCGCCGTCCGGTCCCGCCACCGCAGCAGTGGGCCGCGGGATAGCCGCGCCGCAACGCGGAGGGGGCGCGCGGAAGTCGGTGCCGGCCTCGCTACTCTGGATGCCATGGACTACGTATCCGCGCTCGTGCCCCCCGTGGTGATGGCCGCCTTCTTCATCGGCCTCGTCGTGACGATCGTCAAGAGCCAGGGCGGTCCCAACAAGGCCAAGGAGGACGCGGCCGTGGACATGGCGATCAGCCGCGCCGATTCGGTCCAGCAGACGCCGCGTACCGACGGCGTCTGACTTCCCCGGACCTCGCAGCACGTGAAGGGCGCACGACTTGTCAAGAGTCGTGCGCCCTTTCGCTGCGTAAATAGCCGAGCATTCCCGGCATCTGGCACTAAAGTGACATTGTGCCCCGCCAATTGGGAGATCTGGAAGACGCCGTGATGACACGGGTCTGGCAATGGAACCGTCCGGTCACCGTGCGGGAAGTCCTTGAGGACCTTCAGCAGGAACGCTCCATCGCCTACACCACCGTCATGACGGTAATGGACAATCTCCATCAGAAGGGCTGGGTGCGCAGGGAAGTCGACGGCCGCGCATATCGATATACGGCGGTCTCCACCCGCGCCGCCTACTCGGCCGCACTGATGAACGAAGCATGGTCGCACAGTGACAACCCCGCCGCCGCTCTCGTCGCCTTCTTCGGCATGATGTCCGCCGAGCAGCGCGAGGCCCTCAAGGACGCCATGCGGATCGTTCTGCCCAACCTGCTGGGGGCCGCCGAGCTGCCGTCCGATGAAGCGGCGGATGAAGCGACCCGTGAAGAGGTCGATGAACCGACTGATGAACCTGCCGGAGAAGCGACCGAAGATCCGGCCGATGACGCGGACACGGAGACCGGGCGATAGCGTCTGGGTATGTCCTCAGAGCTTCCGCATACCGATTTCCGTACCGAACCGTCGGTTATAAACGTGGCCATCACAGTCCGCCGTGCCAGGACCAGCGATGTGGCATCGGTCCGCCGTCTCCTCGACGGGTACGTACGCGAAGGCATCCTGCTCGACAAAGCAACGGTGACGCTTTACGAGGACATCCAGGAGTTCTGGATCGCAGAACGCGACGAGGACGCCCGGGTCATCGGCTGCGGTGCACTGCATGTGATGTGGGAAGACCTCGCCGAAGTGCGTACTCTCGCGGTCGATCACAGCATCAGGGGCGCCGGAGTCGGGCATCAAGTACTGGACAAGTTGTTGCAGACCGCCCGTTGGCTGGGCGTACGGCGGGTTTTCTGTCTCACCTTCGAAGTCGACTTCTTCGCGAAGCACGGCTTCGTGGAGATCGGTGAGACACCGGTCGACGGAGATGTCTACAGCGAGCTGCTGCGTTCCTATGACGAGGGTGTAGCAGAGTTCCTGGGTCTCGAACGAGTGAAGCCGAACACCTTGGGCAACAGTCGGATGCTTCTGCACCTGTGACCGCCACAAGAAGCCGTAGCCCTATGTCCGAATCGCGCATGTTTCCCGTCTTCTCGGGATCCTGAACCTCTCCCGGGGGTTTGTGTTTTCCGGGGAAAAGCGGTTTCCTTTCCGCGTACTGCATTTTCGATGAAAGGAAATCCGGTGGCACAGAAGGTTCAGGTCCTTCTTGTCGATGACCTCGACGGTGGCGAGGCGGACGAGACAGTCACGTTCGCTCTGGATGGCAAGACGTACGAGATTGACCTCACCACGAGCAACGCGGACAAGCTCCGTGGTCTTCTTGAGCCGTACACCAAGGGTGGCCGGCGTACGGGTGGCCGTGCAGCGGCCGGCCGTGGCAAGGGCCGTGCCGTTACGGGTGGCAACAAGGACACCGCGGAGATCCGTAAGTGGGCGCGCGAGAACGGCCACAATGTGAATGACCGCGGCCGTGTTCCCGCGGAGATCCGTGAGGCTTACGAGAAGGCCAACGGCTGAGCTGTCGACTCATCGGTCGACCGCCCCGTTCGGGCGCGCATCAACCGGACCCGGTGGCATTCCGTCGCCACCGCGTCCACGAGCCGTACGAGATCGGGAGCATCCCCACCCCTGCTCCCGAGGCCGACGAGGGCCGGGAACTCCGGTTCTCCATCGTGCCGCAGCCCGGGGGGCCGCAGCCATGCGGCGGCCCCCGACCGGCCCGCCACCCGGCCGGGCGGCGTCGGCGCAGTGATCCGACCGCCCGTACCGATGGCGGTCAGCGAGAGGGCGACCCCGCCCCACTCCAGCCAGTCGAGCAGCCCCGGCAGCTCGTCGGCGCTTCCCGCTGCCACCAGCAGGCTCATCCGCGAGCCCGTCAGCGCCACAGGTCCGGTGCGGCCCACCCGCCGCAGCGCCGCATGGCCGGCGGCCGCAGGCACCTCCAGGACGTCGAACCGCAGTCCGGTCAGCAACCGCACCGGTGTGGTGCCCTCCGTTGCCCAGCCGAGCTCGCGCTCGTACCACTGCGCCCACCGTGCGCACTCGGTGTGGCCCTCCCGCTCGTCGGCGAGCGACAGCAGGGTGGACGGGACGGTGATGGCCATGCCGGGAGAACGGCCGAGTCACCCCAGGGGTTACGCAGAGTCTGCAGTCGAGTGCTCAGTGTGTCCGAGTTGGGGGCGTAGGGACGTATTCGGGAGCGCGAAGATGTTCGCCCGTAGCGGAGGGAACCGGCGTGCGCCGCATGGACTGTCTGTAATTGCGGGTAAGACATCCCTAGTGGGAAGGGGCGACACGCAGGCTCGGGCATCTCACGTTCGCCATCGGCGTACTGGTGAAAGGGGTATCTGCCTGGCCTGCGGGAACATCGTCTCGCACCATCGGGTTGGAGCAGATGTCGGCGTTCGGGGCAGGAGGCCAAGGACGGTGTCGGCAGTTGGAATGAGCGGTCCCCGCTTGCGGGACTAAGCTGCGGAAGGACAGGGAGGGGACCGACCCCTTACTGCCTGACCGCTCTGAGGAGCGATTAACGATGTTCGAGAGGTTCACCGACCGCGCGCGGCGGGTTGTCGTCCTGGCTCAGGAAGAAGCCCGGATGCTCAACCACAACTACATCGGCACCGAGCACATCCTCCTGGGCCTTATCCACGAGGGTGAGGGTGTCGCCGCTAAGGCCCTGGAGAGCCTCGGGATTTCGCTCGAGGCGGTCCGCCAGCAGGTGGAGGAGATCATCGGCCAGGGCCAGCAGGCCCCGTCCGGGCACATCCCCTTCACGCCCCGGGCCAAGAAGGTCCTGGAGCTGTCGCTCCGCGAGGCCCTCCAGCTCGGCCACAACTACATCGGCACCGAGCACATCCTGCTCGGCCTGATCCGCGAGGGCGAGGGCGTCGCAGCCCAGGTCCTCGTGAAGCTGGGCGCCGACCTGAACCGGGTGCGGCAGCAGGTCATCCAGCTGCTCTCCGGCTACTCGGGTGGCAAGGAGGCGGCGACCGCGGGCGGCCCCGCGGAAGGCACGCCCTCCACGTCCCTGGTGCTCGACCAGTTCGGCCGGAATCTCACCCAGGCCGCTCGCGAATCCAAGCTCGACCCGGTCATCGGGCGCGAGAAGGAGATCGAGCGGGTCATGCAGGTGCTGTCCCGCCGTACCAAGAACAACCCGGTTCTCATCGGCGAGCCCGGCGTCGGCAAGACGGCGGTCGTCGAAGGACTGGCGCAGGCCATCGTCAAGGGCGAGGTGCCCGAGACCCTCAAGGACAAGCACCTCTACACCCTCGACCTCGGTGCGCTGGTCGCCGGCTCCCGCTACCGCGGTGACTTCGAGGAGCGCCTGAAGAAGGTCCTCAAGGAGATCCGCACCCGCGGCGACATCATCCTGTTCATCGACGAGCTCCACACCCTGGTGGGTGCGGGCGCCGCCGAGGGCGCGATCGACGCCGCCAGCATCCTCAAGCCCATGCTGGCCCGCGGCGAGCTGCAGACCATCGGTGCCACGACGCTCGACGAGTACCGCAAGCACCTGGAGAAGGACGCCGCTCTCGAGCGCCGCTTCCAGCCCATCCAGGTCGCGGAGCCGTCGCTGCCGCACACCATCGAGATCCTCAAGGGCCTGCGCGACCGCTACGAGGCCCACCACCGCGTCTCCATCACGGACGAGGCGCTGGTCCAGGCCGCGACGCTGGCCGACCGGTACATCTCGGACCGCTTCCTGCCGGACAAGGCGATCGACCTGATCGACGAGGCCGGTTCCCGGATGCGCATCCGCCGGATGACCGCGCCGCCGGACCTCCGCGAGTTCGACGAGAAGATCGCGGGCGTCCGCCGCGACAAGGAGTCCGCGATCGACTCGCAGGACTTCGAGAAGGCCGCGTCCCTGCGTGACAAGGAGAAGCAGCTTCTCGCCGCGAAGACCAAGCGCGAGAAGGAATGGAAGGCCGGCGACATGGACGTCGTGGCCGAGGTCGACGGCGAGCTGATCGCCGAAGTCCTGGCCACCGCGACCGGTATTCCGGTCTTCAAGCTGACGGAGGAGGAGTCCTCCCGTCTGCTGCGCATGGAGGACGAGCTCCACAAGCGCGTCATCGGCCAGAAGGACGCCATCAAGGCCCTCTCGCAGGCGATCCGCCGTACGCGAGCCGGTCTGAAGGACCCGAAGCGCCCCGGTGGCTCGTTCATCTTCGCCGGCCCGTCCGGTGTCGGTAAGACGGAGCTCTCCAAGACGCTCGCCGAATTCCTCTTCGGCGACGAGGACGCGCTGATCGCTCTCGACATGTCGGAGTTCAGCGAGAAGCACACGGTTTCCCGCCTCTTCGGTTCTCCCCCCGGCTACGTGGGTTACGAAGAGGGCGGTCAGCTCACCGAGAAGGTGCGCCGCAAGCCGTTCTCCGTCGTCCTCTTCGACGAGGTCGAGAAGGCCCACCCCGATATCTTCAATTCCCTGCTCCAGATTCTGGAAGACGGTCGCCTGACCGACTCCCAGGGCCGGGTCGTGGACTTCAAGAACACGGTCATCATCATGACGACCAACCTCGGGACCCGGGACATCTCGAAGGGCTTCAACCTGGGCTTCGCCGCCCAGGGTGACGTCAAGACGAACTACGAGCGGATGAAGGTCAAGGTCAACGAAGAGCTCAAGCAGCACTTCCGGCCCGAGTTCCTCAACCGTGTCGACGACACGGTCGTCTTCCACCAGCTCACCGAGGAAGACATCATCCAGATCGTCGACCTCATGCTGGCCAAGGTGGACGAGCGCCTGAAGGACCGCGACATGGGCATCGAGCTGAGCTCGGAAGCCAAGTCGCTCCTGGCGAAGAAGGGCTACGACCCCGTGATGGGCGCCCGGCCGCTGCGCCGGACGATCCAGCGCGAGATCGAGGACATCCTCTCCGAGAAGATCCTCTTCGGTGAGCTGCGCCCCGGTCACATCGTGGTCGTCGGCACCGAGGGCGAGGGTGAGGAGAAGAAGTTCACCTTCCGCGGCGAGGAGAAGTCGGCTCTGCCCGACGTCCCCCCGATCGAGCAGGCGGCAGGCGGCGCGGGCCCGAACATGTCGAAGGACGTGTAAGGACGCCCCCGAGCGCCTGAGCATCCGAAGGGGCTGCCCCGGAACCGTGAGAACGGTCCGGGGCAGCCCCTTTTGCTGTGCCGTGCCGCCGTGCCGCCGTGCCTGCTGCCGTCAGTGGCGTACATCGAGTCCTTCGCCGCCGGGTCAGCTCGTGGTTGCCGATGACGGTGGCCCGGCTTCCCTTCACACACATGGGCGCAGGTCAGTACGAGACGGTCGGTGAGCAGGGCGCCGCTGCCCTGGACGGCGCCCCGGGGCCGAGGACGACGACCGTACGCGCAGTGGGCGACTCGGGGGCCGTGGGCGGCGCACTGCTCACGGCTGCGCCGCCCTGCGGCCGAAGCGCGCCGTGCTGCCCTCGTCCTCGTGGCCGATCCGTCCGGCCTCGAAGGACACGGGGCGGCCGATGGCGCGGCCCGCGGCGTCGATGAGCTGGTTGCGGACCGACTCGACGGCGTCGGCGAGCTCTGTACCGTCCATGTCCCCGGCCTGCGGCGTCACCGGCCATGGCCTGCCCCCGGGAGCTGAGCCGGTCGCCGTGTCGGCGTAGTCGGGTTGCAGGCCGAAGGTCCCGAATCGGACGGCCTCAGGTCCCACCGCCAGTGACAAGGCGCACAGCCCGTTCCGGGCCTACTAGGGGTGATAGGGGCAGGCGCCGCGGCTGCGACGGAGGCCTCTGCCCCTGCGTGGGGAGGGGTCTTCGGGGCGGAAGGAGAGAAGCCCGGATCGCTATGTTTAGTCCGATTAGGGCTGTTTGGGGCTGGGGCTAAACCTGTCCGAAACAAGAGTTTCGATGAGTTCGGAAATGGGGCCCGCGAAACCTGCGCCGGTGAATTCCCGAGGCTCCTGCTACGGCTTTTGTTCGTAGATGGGGTGTTTGAGCATTGGTGGGGATGCGGGTTACCAAGGGATGGCAAGCCCGGCGGAAGCGTCGGGTCCAGTCATCTCCGGAGGTTCTCCGCTTATGTCGAAGCGCGTTTCGTTCCACTCCCGTCGCCCGTCCCTGTCCCGTGTCCGTGGCGCCGTCGTGGCAGCCGGCCTGGGGACGTCGATGGTTCTCGGTGTGGGCGCTGCGTTCGCGGCCGGCACGGCGGGTGCCCCCGACGCCGCGAACCTGATCAACACCAGTGCGGCCGACTCGGTCGCCAAGCAGGCGGCCGTGCAGGGCAAGGCGGCCAAGGCGGCCAAGGCCGAACGCGCGGCGGTCAAGAAGGCGGCCGTGAAGAAGGTTGCCGCCTGGGAGACCCCGGTGCGCCACTACGTGCTGAGCGCGTGCTTCGGCAACGACGGCGCCCGCTGGGCCCACAAGCACTCCGGCCAGGACTTCGCCGTGCCGATCGGCACCAAGGTGCAGGCCGCGCACAGTGGCACGGTCGTGAAGGCCGGTCCGAACGGCGGCGGTGACGGCCCCGCGTACGGCAATGCCATCGTGATCAGCCACGGCAACGGTGTGTACTCGCAGTACGCCCACCTGTCGCGGATCGATGTGCACATCGGCCAGACCGTGAAGACGGGCGAGAAGATCGCCCTCTCCGGCAACACCGGAAACTCCAGCGGTCCGCACGTGCACTTCGAGATCCGGACCACGCCGAACTATGGTTCCGCGATCAACCCGGTCTCGTTCCTGCACAAGGAAGGCGTCATGGTCTGACCCGACCGGGACGCACCCCTCAGGGCCTGTCCGGCCCTACTCGACGGACCCCGGGCTGTGTGCCCGGGTGACCAGATCGAAGGCGACTTCGAGGACGGCCTTGCGCTTCTCCTCGGGGTCGCCTTCGAAGTCTTTGAGGGCGAACATGCCCGCGTGCATCGTGAAGAGCGCGGTGAAGCAGCGCACCTGGTCGGTCAGCGAAGCGTCCGGTTCCTTGATCAGATCGACCAGGCCGATGACGCGGTCCTTGATGGTCTTCCCGATGCTGAGCTCCCGTACAGTCGCCTGGTTCTCCTGCATGAACCGGAAGAGCGGGGCGGCGGCGGTCAGCGCCTCGCTGTAGCGGCGCAGGATCTCCTTCTTCGTCTCCAGGCTGGGGGGCTGGCCCCTGCCCCACTCGATCAGCTCCTCGACCGGCTGGTTCAGGTCGTCGAAGATGCTGGTCAGGATGTCTTCCTTGGTCTTGAAGTGGTAGTACAGCGCGGCCTTGGTGACATCCAGCCGCTCGGAGATCTCGCGCAGTGAGGTCTTCTCGTAGCCCTGTTCGGCGAAGAGTTCCAGGGCGACGTCCTGAATGCGCTGGCGCGTGTTGCCCCGGCGCGGCTGCGGTGTGCTGCCCATGGCGCTCTCCCTCGATACTTACTTGACGCCCGGCTAGTTACGGGTCTACTTTCCCCAGTGTAGTCAACTAGCCGGGCGGCAAGTAAGTGCCCGGCACGCACAGGGGATCAGGGGAGTGGGGACCATGTCGGACCTGAAGAAGGCGGCGGGCGGAAAGGCGGACGGCCGGCCTGCCGAGAAACCCGAGAAGCGGCAGCGCAGCGTCCAGGTGGTGATGCTCGCCCTGATGATCACGATGCTGCTCGCCATGCTGGACAATCTGATCGTCGGCACTGCCATGCCGACCATCGTCGGTGACCTCGGCGGCCTGGAGCATCTGTCCTGGGTCGTCACCGCGTACACCCTGGCCACCGCGGCCTCCACCCCCATCTGGGGCAAGCTCGGCGACATGTACGGGCGCAAGGGCATCTTCCTCACGTCCATCGTGATCTTCCTGATCGGCTCGGTACTGAGCGGAATGGCCCAGGACATGGGTCAGCTGATCGGCTTCCGGGCGGTCCAGGGACTCGGCGCGGGCGGCTTGATGGTCGGCGTCATGGCGATCATCGGTGACCTGGTGCCGCCCCGCGAGCGAGGCAAGTACCAGGGGATGATGGCCGGTGTGATGGCGATCGCCATGATCGGCGGTCCGCTGGTCGGCGGCACCATAACCGACCACCTCGGCTGGCGCTGGAGCTTCTACATCAACCTGCCGCTGGGCGCGGTCGCCCTCACCATGGTGACCGCCGTGCTTCATCTGCCCAAGCGGGAGCGCACCGAGGCGAAGGTCGACTACCTCGGCGCGGGTCTGCTGACCCTCGGCATCACCGCGATCGTGCTGGTCACCACCTGGGGCGGTTCGGAGTACGACTGGAACTCCGCTGTGATCATGGAGCTCATAGCGATCGGTGTCGCCTCGCTCGTCGGCTTCCTCTTCGTCGAGACGAAGGCTGCAGAACCGATCATTCCGCTCCACATCTTCCGCAACCGCAACTTCACCCTGATGTCCGTCGTCGGCTTCATGTCGGGCTTCGTGATGTTCGGTGCGGTGCTCTTCCTGCCGCTGTTCCAGCAGTCCGTCCAGGGCGCGTCGGCGACCAACTCGGGTCTGCTGCTCCTGCCGATGCTGCTGTCGATGATGGTTGTCTCGCTGATCGCGGGACGGGTCACCACCAGCACCGGCAAGTACAAGATCTTCCCCGTGGTGGGTTCGGTCCTGATGGTGACCGGTCTGTTCCTGCTCTCGCAGATGGACACCGGAACCACGCGGTTCACCTCCGGCATCTACATGGCGGTGCTCGGTGCGGGCATGGGCTTTTTGATGCAGATCACCATGCTCGTCGCGCAGAACAGCGTCGAGATGAAGGACATGGGAGTCGCCTCCTCCGCGACCACCCTCTTCCGTACGCTCGGCAGCTCCTTCGGTGTCGCGATCATGGGCGCGCTGTTCACCGGGCGGGTGCAGGACGAGATGGCGGCCCGCGGCGGCGGGGGAGCCACGGCGAAGTCCGCACAGCTGGACGCGGCGAGCCTGGCGAAGCTGCCGGATGCGATGCGTGAGGCGTATCAGTTCGCGGTGTCGTCCGGCACCCACATCGCGTTCCTGGTGGGCGCCTCGGTCGGAGTGATCGCCCTGCTCGCGTCGGTGTTCGTCAAGGAGGTCCCGCTGCGGGGAGCGGGCCCGGAAACCGTGTCGTCGGACAGTGCGCAGGAGTCGGCCGCGGTCGCAGGCGACAAGCAGCCCGAGGCCGTCTGAGCCCTCGCGCTGCACGAGCGGTGTACGAGCGGTGTACGAGGAGGCTCCCGGGGCGCGCCCCGGGAGCCTCCTCCCGTATCCGGCTCAGCCGCCGGACTGCCTGCGGCCGGACTCCGCGCTCTGCCCGTCGCCGCTGCCCGGCGTGCGCTGTTCGGACAGGCGCAGGATCGGGAAGCTGCCGGTGTTGGTCGGCGCGTGCTCGGGCAGCCACAGCACGGCGATCGCCCCGCCCGCGCCCTTCGCCGCCCCTTCCGGCGCCGCGTTGCGGAAGGTCAGCCGGGCCCCGAGGACCCGCGCCTGACCGGCCGCGATCGTCAGCCCCAGACCGTGTCCGTGTCCGGCCCGGTCGCTGCTTCCGGTACGGAACCGGCTCGGACCCTCACGCAGCAGCGCCGCCGGGAACCCGGCACCGTGATCGCGGATCCGCACCACCCGGCCCTCGACCGTGACCTCCACCGGAGTGGCACCGTGCTTGGCGGCGTTCCCCAGCAGATTGCCGAGGATCCGCTCAAGCCGGCGCGGATCGGTGCTGACCCAGGACTCGTGGACGACCTGCACCTGCACATCCGGGTCCAGCAGCGCGATCCGCCGGCTGACGAACTCACCCAGCGCGATCTCCTGCAGTTCGGCCCGCTCCGACGCACTGTCCAGCCGAGCCACCTCCAGCACATCCTCGACCAGGGTGCGCATCGCCTGCGCCCGGTCCCGTACGAGCTCGGTGGGGCGGCCCGGCGGCAGCAGCTCGGCCGCCGTCAGCAGACCGGTCACCGGGGTACGCAGCTCGTGTGCGATGTCCGCGGTGACCCGGCGCTCCGCCTCGATGCGTTCGTTCAACGCGTCCGTCAGCGCGTCCACCGCGCGGGCCAGCTCATCGGTCTCGTCCTGGACGACACCGCCGACGGCCTCCCTGACACGTACATCCGTATTGCCCTGCGCGACTCTGCCCGCCGCGGCCGCCGCCTTGCGCAGCCGGCGCGACAGCTGCCCGCCGATCAGCACGCCCAGCGCGCAGCCGCCGAACACCACCGAGACCGAGCCGATGATCAGCGCCCGGTCGAGATCGCCCATGATCGTGGCGCTGCGGTCGGCGAAACGGGTGTGCAGCGAGAGCACATCGCCGTTGCCGACCGGCACGGCCGCCCACACATCGGGCACCCCGTTCCTGGTCTCCTCGACGTGCGTGGCGCGCCGGTTCCTGTTGGTCTCCGCGCGCAGGCTGCGCGGCATCGTCGGGTCGTTGAGCTTGGCTCCGAACCGGGGGTCGGCCTTCTGCGTCTTCTTCGCCTCGTACAGCAGCTGCGCGTAGGTCAGCCGCTCCAGCTGGACCTCGCGCGCGTTCTCCAGCATCGAGACCCGGGCGGCGTTGTGGACGACGAAGCTGAGCGCGACCGCGGTCAGCGCGCCGACCGCCGCGATCGCGATGCTGATCTTCCAGCGGACACCCGTCCGCAGGGCGAGCCGCTTCATGGCCGGAGTTTGTAGCCGAAGCCGCGGACCGTCTCGATCCGGTCCTGGCCGATCTTTGTGCGCAGCCGCTGCACATGGACATCCACGACCCGGGTGTCACCGCCCCACCCGTAGTCCCAGACCCGCTCCAGGAGCTTGTCGCGGGAGAGCACCGTGCCGGGCGCGGCGGAGAACTCCAGCAGCAGTCGCATCTCGGTCGGGGTCAGTGCCACCTGCCGGCCGCCCCGGCGGACCTCCATGCCCTCGGTGTCGATCTCCAGATCGCCGAAGACCAGCACCCCGCCGACGGGCTGCGACTCCGGCTCCCCGCTGCCCGGCTGCCCGCCCGACGCATGACCGAAGCGGCGCAGCACGGCACGGATCCGGGCGACCAGGACCGCCCCGTCGAAGGGCTTGGTGACGTAGTCGTCGGCGCCGGCCTCCAGGCCGAGCACCACATCGATCGAGTCGGCCCGGGCCGACAGCATGATCACCGGGACCGTCGACTCGTCGCGGATACGACGGCAGAGGCTGACCCCGTCGAGCCCCGGCACCATCACATCGAGCAGGGCGATGTCGGGACGGTCGGCCCGGAACGCATCGAGACCCGACAGTCCGTCGGGCATCGCGGTGACCGCGAAGCCGTCGCGCTCCAGCGCCAGCTGGGTGGCCTCGCGGATGACGTCGTCGTCCTCGACGAACAGGACGTGGGTCTCGGCCATCGGACTGCTCTCAGTTCCCCGCCGGTTCGGCGGATTCCGGAAGACCGGCTTCCCCATTGCCGACGGCTCGGTTGAAGTCGTTGTGCACCCGGTCGTGCTCGTTGAACCGGTTGTCCGCCCAGCGGTAGGTGATCACTTCCTCGCCGGAGGGGTACGCGACCGAGTCCTTCTTCTCGTAGACCTGGGCCGTCACCACCAGATCACCGCGGTCGATGGTGCCGTACACCGCGGGCTGCTCGATGGCGAACACGTTCTCGTACGTGCCGTTGCCCTTCTGGCGGTACACATAGGTTCCGACGCCCACCGAATCGCCGCAGGTCATCACGTTCACCACGACATCGGCCGAGGGGCCGTTGGTCATGGTGCCGTACGAGGTGTCCACCGGGTACTCGGAGCCGCTGCAGGGCTTCAGAACCATCCTGACCCGCTCGCTGACCTTGGGGTCCTGCTTGAGCAGCGCCACGGGATCGATCCGGGGCGTGGGCTTCGCAGTGGACGTCGGATCGGCGCTCGGCGTGGCCTGGGCGACCGGCTGGGTGCCTGCCGGACCCTCGTCCCGGGTGCCGGTACCGCCGGTGGAGCAGCCGACGGCGAGCAGCCCGAAAGCGGCGAGCCCGACCAGAGTCGTGGTGCTCGCCGCCCAGCCGGTCAGGACCCGGCCACGACTGCCGGTGGCCCAGTGGCCACCGCCGTCTCCTGCGCCGCCACAGTCGCCGTTACCGCTGTCACCGCTGGCTGTCAGGCCGCGCACCGCTCCCGCCCCCGTTCGTCCATACGCCTGCCCGCCTGCGCCCCTACCCGCGCCGTTGCCCGCGCACGGACCGGGGCGCCGACGGCCGGAGCACGGTCGTCCGCCGTCAGACCCCGCTCCTCCCGGAGCCGGGCCTCCCTGCTCGCTGCCTCACGGCTCTCCAGCTCCTGGCGCAGTCGTGCCAGCGCACGGTGCAGCGTGCTCTTCACCGTACCGGCCGACATGCCGAGCGCCGCAGCCGTCTCCTCCGTACTCATCTGCTCCCAGTGTCGCAGCACGACGACGCTGCGCTGCTTGGGAGCCAGTACGCCCAGCACATCCATCAGCAGGGCGCGGTCGGCGCGCTGCTCGGTGCCGTCATCGACGCTGGCGTCGGGCAGCTGTTCGGTGGGAACCTCGTCCAGCTTGCGGGCCCGCCACCACTCGGTACGGGTGTTGATCATGACGCGGCGCAGATATGCGTCGGCGAGAGACTTGTCGGCGATGCCGTCCCAGCGGCCGTACGTACGGACCAGGGCGGTCTGCAGCAGGTCCTGCGCATCCACGGGGTCGGGGACCAGCCGGCGTGCACTGCGCAGCAGTGCCTCCTGCCGAGTGCGTACGTACTCCTCGAATTCGAGCACCTCGCCCTGCGCCATTCCAACCGCCTCCGTCCCCGTAGATCCCCGTAGTACCGCCGTCAGCCATCGATCGGCCGGGCTGACGTCGCTGACGCTACGGAGCTGTTGTCACGGGGCTGTGCGGAGCAGCCATACGCTGACGCACGGCTGTCCATCGGTTGTGTAACAGCGGGGGAGGGGCAGCAGGGACCTTCAGCTGAGCGGCAGCCGGTACTGGCCTCCGGCCAGCGGCTCGACCAGGCCGTCCGCGACCAGGCCGTCCAGCGCGCGGGCTCGCTGCACCGGTTCGTCCCACACCGCGTCCAGTGCCGACTGCGGCACCGGTGCCACGGCCTCGCGCAGCACGGCGAGCAGCCGTCCGCGCACCTGCCGGTCCGTGCCTGCGTAGGTCTGACCGCGCCGCGGGGGCCCCTGGTGGGCGGGCTTCCCGGCCAGCAGCCAGGCACACTGTCCGGCGATCGGGCACCGTGTGCAGTCCTCGTTCTTGGCGGTGCAGACGAGGGCACCGAGCTCCATCGTCGCGGCGGCCCAGCGGGCGGCCCGTTCGTCCTCCTCGGGGAGCAGGGCCCGGGCGAGCTTGCGTTCGGCGGCGGTGGTCGCGTTCGGCGGGTACTGGATGCCGGTCGCGGCCCGGGCGAACACCCGGCGGACGTTCGTGTCGAGTACGGCATGCCGCTGTCCGTACGCGAACGAGGCCACGGCCGCCGCGGTGTACTCACCGATCCCGGGCAGCGCGAGCAGCTGACCGTGCTCGCTCGGTACGTCGCCGCCGTGCCGTTCAGTTATTGCCTGCGCGGCCCCGTGCAGGCGGAGCGCCCGGCGGGGGTAGCCGAGCCGGCCCCAGGCGCGGACCGCCTCGCCGGGCGGCTCGGCGGCCAGATCGGCCGGGCGCGGCCAGCGGGCCAGCCACTGTTCGTACACCGGGAGGACCCGGCTGACGGGGGTCTGCTGCAGCATGAACTCGCTCACCATCACACCCCAGGCGCCCGCTTCGGGGCGGCGCCAGGGCAGATCGCGGGCGTGCTGTTCGAACCACCCGATGACGGGAGCGTGGAGGGAGGCGGGGGGCGTCTGTGTCGCAGTCATGGCAGTCATCGCATCACCGATCCTGACACGGAAGGGCGGACGATGGCTCCGGGCACGGTGGTGTCGCTCCTGCTGGGGGCCCTTGGGGTGATATTGCCACCCGTCTGTCCCCGCGATATCCGGCAACCGGCCCAAGGAGACTCCCCCGGGGCGTCAGTGCCGTCTGCCCCGCCGCCTGGACCGGCCGGCCGCCGCCCCCGGGCCCGATGCCCAGACGGCCAGGGGCGCCCCGCTGCCCCGCACCGTCCGGACGAGCGACCGTGCCGGCCGGTACAGCACGGCGACCGCCACGGCGGCCACCACCGCACCCAGCAGCAGACCGACCGCCACGTCATGCGGATAGTGCACCCCGACGAAGACCCGCGAGAAGGCCATCAGCAGAGCCAGCGGGGCAGTGAGCCAGGCCAGCCGGGGCCGGGCGATCGCCAGGGCGACGGCTGCCGCGCCGGCGATCGCGGAGTGGTTGCTGGGGAACGACCAGTCGCCCGTCGGCGGACACGGCACCAGCGAGGCCGCCGCCCCGACGACCGCCCGGCACGGGCGTTCCTCGTCCACCATCGACTTGAGCACCTCGCTGCCCACATAGGCGAAGGCCGTCGCAATGGGTGCGAGCGCCGCCAGCGCCAGGGCGCCGTCGTCCGCCCGTCGGGCACGCCACCACCCGGTGATGAACAGGACGCCGAAGACCAGGAGTCCGAGTTCCGTCCATATCTCGGCCAGGTGTTGCACCCATGACGGCATGTCATGCGCGAAGTCGGTGATGTCCCGGTAGAGCGGGGCAGTAGATGAACTATCCATGTGACAGAGGGTAGTCAACAGAACCGGGTGGTCACCTTGGGCGTTCCCCGGGGCCCAACTCGGCGGAAGTACGGGGCCGGAGCGGGCCGCCCCGAGATGATGATCCGCAAAACTTCAGTGCCGGGCGGCGGGTGGGGCGGGAGTTGGCGCCGATCTCTCGTACAGTTTGCGCCGTGGGATCTTTGCGTAATCCGATCGGGCCGCTTCCCTCCACCATCTACTGGCGACGGAGGGCCGTAGCGGCGACGCTGGTTGCGCTGCTCGCGTTGCTGATCGTGTGGGCCGTCACCTCCGGTGGCGGCAAGGGGAACACGGACGACTCCCGGCCCGGCGGATCGGGTCCCGCACGCTCGATCACTCCCGGCCCCTCCCAGTCGGGTCCGGCCATCAGTCAACAGCCGGGCGGGCGCGACGAGTCGGGCGACTCGGACAGCGGCGGCGGAGACAACAGCGGTACGGGCGCGGGCTCCGACGGCGGCGCGAGCGACGGCGGTGACGGTGAGGGCGGCACGGACACCGGCAGCGGATCGGACACCGGAACCGGCGGCGTGAGCGGAGGCGGCGCGACGACCGGAGAGCAGGTCCCGGCAGACTCCTCGCTCCCCGACTGCGCTGCCGGCACACTGCAGTTGAGCCTGAGCACCGAACTCAACTACAGCCCCGGTGAGAAGCCGAAGTTCCGGTTGATCGCCAAGAACACCTCGTCCACCACCTGCAAGGCCGACTTCGGGCCGAAGAGCGCGGTGCTCACCATCACCGAGGCCGGTGGCGACGACAGCCAGGTGTGGTCCTCCAAGGACTGCCCACGCAACGCGGGCAGCCTGCTGCTGAAGGTCCCGGCGGGCTCGACCGTCGTCCACACCGTGGAGTGGGACCGCAGGAAGAGCACTCCGCAGTGCGCGACGCCGCCCGCGGAAACCGCGGGGCCCGGTACGTACCTGGTCGAGGCGAAGGCGCCGGGCGAGCCGCTGCAGCGCGCCTCGTTCGTACTCGCGAAGGACTGAGAAGAGGGCTGGGAACCTGCGGGACCGGGCCCGGGAAAATACTTCGGGGCCCGGTCTCCCGGGCCCCGGCACCGCCTGTGTCTGTTGCGCGTACCGCTACACGTACCGCTCGAGAATCGACGACTCGGCCAGTCGCGACAGCCCCTCGCGCACGCTCCTCGCCCGCGCCTCGCCGACTCCGTCCACCGTCTGGAGGTCGTCCACGCTGGCGGCAAGGAGCTTCTGCAGACCGCCGAAGTGCTCCACCAGCCGTTCGATGATCGCCCCGGGCAGCCGCGGTACCTTCGCCAGCAGCCGGAAGCCGCGCGGCGAGACCGCCGAATCCAGCGTCTCCGGCGAGCCGCTGTACCCCAGCGCCCTTGCCACGACGGGGAGTTCGAGCAGTTCGGTGTGGGAGAGCGCGTCGAGTTCGGTCAGTGCTTCGGCGACCGTACGGGACCGCTTCGCGGTCGGCTCCGGTACATAGTCGCGCACGACCAGCTCTCGCTCCGGCTCGACGCCCGCGATCAACTCGTCGAGCTGGAGCGAGAGGAGCCGGCCGTCCGTGCCCAGCTCCACCACGTACTCCGCGATCTCGGTCGCGATCCGGCGGACCATCTCCAGCCGCTGTGCGACGGCCGTCACATCCCGGACCGTCACCAGGTCCTCGATCTCCAGCGCCGAGAGGGTGCCCGCGACCTCGTCGAGCCGGAGCTTGTACCGCTCCAGGGTGGCGAGTGCCTGATTGGCGCGGGAGAGGATCGCGGCGGACTCCTCCAGGACCCGGCGCTCCCCGTCCACGTACAGCGCGATGAGATGCATCGACTGCGAGACCGAGACGACCGGGAAGTTGCACTGCTTGGAGACCCGGTCCGCCGTGCGGTGGCGGGTGCCGGTCTCCTCGGTGGGGATGGAGGCGTCCGGGACCAGCTGCACACCGGCCCGCAGGATCTTGGTCATGTCCTTGTCGAGGATCAGCGCCCCGTCGAGCTTGGCCAGCTCGCGCAGGCGCGTCGCGGTGAACTCCACGTCCAGCACGAATCCGCCGGTGCACATCGACTCGACGGTTCTGTCCATGCCCAGGACGATCAGCCCGCCGGTGTTGCCACGGAGGATGCGCTCCAGGCCGTCCCGCAGGGCCATTCCGGGCGCGACGGCGGTCAACGAGGCGCGCATCAGCGCCTCGTTACCGGTGCCTTGGCCGGACTTTCCGGGCGATGCTGCCCGGTCGCTGGCTGCCACTGCACTCCTCCGGTCACAGGTTTGCGGTGCCCTTACGTCCCTCATACCGTTCGTACGGACGGGCGAGACCAGGGCAAAGTCTACCGGCGCGCGTTCTCCTCCTGTGGGGCCTGTTCGCGAGACCGGCGCGGGAGCACTCTCAGTGCATCACCCATGTTGGCGACTTCTGTGACCTTCATACCGGCCGGGACCTTCCCCGGGTCGGTCGGAACCAGTGCGTGCGTGAAGCCCAGACGGTACGCCTCGGCCAGCCTGCGCTGGACCCCCGTAACCCTTCTGACCTCGCCCGCGAGACCTACTTCGCCGATCGCCACCAGGTTCTTGGGGAGTGGTGTGTCACTCGCGGCACTGGCCAGCGCCAGTGCGACCGCGAGGTCCGCGGCGGGCTCGGAGAGCTTCACACCGCCGACCGTCGCGCTGTAGATGTCCCGCTTGCCGAGCGAGCTGATCCGGCCGCGCTGCTCCAGAACGGCCAGCATCATCGACACCCGGGACGTCTCCAGACCCGAGGTGGTGCGCCGGGGCGAAGGGATCTGGGAATCGACCGTCAGCGCCTGCACCTCGGCGACGAGCGGCCGCTTGCCCTCCAGGGTGACGGTCAGGCAGGTGCCGGGCACGGGCTCGTCGCGGCGGGTGAGGAACAGCCCGGACGGGTCGGCGAGGCCGGTGATGCCCTCGTCGTGCAGCTCGAAGCAGCCGACCTCGTCGGTCGCGCCGTACCTGTTCTTGACGCCCCGTACGAGCCGCAGGCGGGCATGGCGGTCGCCCTCGAAGGACAGCACCACATCGACGAGATGCTCCAGCAGCCGCGGCCCGGCGATCGCCCCGTCCTTGGTGACATGGCCGACCAGCAGCGTGGACATACCGCGTTCCTTGGAGGCCCGGATGAGGGCACCGGCGACCTCCCGGACCTGTGCCATGCCGCCGGGCGCCCCGTCGATCTCGGGCGAGGCGACCGTCTGTACGGAGTCGAGGATGAGGAGCGACGGCTTGACGGCGTCCAGATGGCCGAGGACCGCGGACAGGTCGGTCTCCGCGGCGAGATACAGATGGTCGTTGATCGCCCGGATCCGGTCGGCGCGCAGGCGGACCTGGCTCGCGGACTCCTCGGCGGTGACATAGAGCGTGCGGTGGTCGTCGCTCGCCGCTTTCGCGGCCACGTCCAGCAGCAGCGTCGACTTCCCGACGCCCGGCTCGCCCGCGAGCAGCACGACGGCACCCGGCACGAGACCGCCGCCGAGCACCCGGTCCAGCTCGCCGACGCCGGTCGACCGGGCGGTGGCCTGCCGGCTGTCGACCTGGCCGATGGGCAGTGCGGCGGTGCTGACCCGGCCGGCCGCGGTGGTCCGCACGGCGGGGGCGCCGCCGAACTCCTCGACCGTCCCCCATGCCTGGCATTCGGGGCAGCGGCCGAGCCACTTGGCGGTCGTCCAGCCGCATTCGGTGCAGCGGTAGGACGGCCGGTCCTTCGCGGATTTTGTACGGGCAGCCATGGCGCAACCGTATAGGTGTGGTCCGACAATGCCGCCGGGCGCGGTCCGCCGACGCCGCCCGGCACGGGCGCGCTTCCGCCGGCGGCCCCCGGATCGGCCCGGCGCACCGGCGAAATCAGGGATTCCGTCTTCTGGCCCAGGGATCCCTGTCCCCTTTTGAGCGATACGTTCACCCGTAAGGATTAAATGTGCTGAAGGGGCGCTAAAGGCATGCTCTGTGCTGCCTACGGTCGCCAGGTGACGAGCAGCAGGCTGGAGCCCCCTACGCACACCACCGGCGCACACCGGTCGCGACACCGTGCGCCCCACTCCTCGGCGCAGCCTTCGCCGCGGCGGCCGCCTGCACGTTACGAGCCGCATCTCGATGGCCTGTTCACCTACTGCCTCTCCGTGCTCTGCGACCACGATGCCGCCACCGAGGCGCTCGGCGGTGTGCTCGCGATCGCGGAACGGCAGGACGGCCGGTGCCCGGCGGGTGAGGAGGAACGTAAATCCTGGCTGTACGCGCTGGCCAGATGGATGTGTCTGCGCAAGCTCGCCGAGCAGAAACAGGGCCGTCAGGCCCACCGCCACAATGCCGGGAAGCTGTCGGGAAGACGGTCGGCCGAGCAGGAGACGCAGCGCGAGGCGAAGCGGGCGGGGGGAGGACCTCCGGGCAAGCAGCCGGGCGGGACGGCCACCCAGGGGGCGCGCGCGGGCCGCCGTACGTCCCCGGCCGTCGTCGCGAAGGCCACTGAGGTCGCTCCGTTCACGCCGGGCGGCGACCCGGCGGGCAACGCCCCCGAATCCGAAGCCGCCGCCGAGGCGCACCGCCGTGAACTCGCTCAGCTGGCCTGGCCGGAGGCCGCGGGCACCACCCCCGAACAGCGCGAAGCGCTCGAACTCGCCGTGCGCCACCGCCTCGCCCCGCGCGCCGTCGCCTCCGTCCTGGGCCTCGAACCGGCGACCGCCCGCGAGCTCCTGGCCGCCGCGGCCTGCGAGGTGGAACGCACCCGCGCAGCCCTCGCCGTCGTCGAGAGCAGCAACTGCCCCACCGTCGCCCGGCTCACCGGCGACCACCGCGTCCTGCTCTCCGCGACCCTGCGCCGCGAACTCGTCCGCCATGTCGACGACTGCCCCCGTTGCCGCCGGGCCGCCGAGCGGGCCGGCGCCGAGGGCCCCTGGCCGGGCGCGGCCGTCACCCCGGCCGCCGCGCTGCCGGTCGTCGAGGCGCCACGGCCCTCCGCATACGTCGCGATGGTCCACGCCCAGCGGAACCGGTCCGCCGGCCCGCGTTTCGACCGGGCGGGCTTCCCCATGGACCCGAAGGACCACGCCGCTCGCCGGGATCGGCTGCGGGCCAGAGTCGTGACGACGACGGTGGTGGCGACGGTCGTCGCCGCCCCGGTGATCGCGCTGTGGACGGCTTACCGCGGCGCGCCGCAGACCGGCGAGGGCCACGACGGCTCCTCGGTCACCGCGACCGGGACGGACGTCCACCACGACTACCTCGACGGCACCCCGGACGGCCACTACGAGAACGCGGGCAATGCCCGTCCCCAGCCCGGCGTCAGCTTCACGGACGGCCATGCCCCGGACGTCTCGGCCGAGGTGATCAGCTCGGGTCCGGTGCGGGGCGGCATCGGCGGGCTCACGGTCGAGGCCCGCTCGTCCGGCGGCACGACACTCATCCGCCTCACCGCCTCGGGCGGCGCACCCGTCGCCTGGTCGGCCCGCGCGGATGCGTCCTGGCTGCGCCTCAGCAGCTCCTCGGGCACGCTCGCCGCGGGCGCGAGCATCACGATCCGCGTCCTCGTGGACCACCGGCGGGAACCCGCCGGTCCCTGGAGCGCACGCATCGCCCTCGCCCCTTCCGGTTCGGTCGTGGCGATCCGGGGATCCGGGGCGACGGCACCGTCACCCGGCGGCCCCGGCCCCTCGGGCCCGTCCGTACCGTCGGATCCGCCCCCCTCCTCGCCGGATCCCACACAGCCGACCGACCCGACCCCCGACCCGACGGACCCCACGCCGTCACCGTCGGGCCCGTCCCCGACCGATCCGACGCCGTCCCCGGGCCCGTCCGGCTCCACGACCCCGACCGAGCCGGGTACGGGCACCACCACACCGACGGGCTGAAACAGTCCGTCCGGGGCTGCGGCAGCCCACGCGACGTGACCGGCCGAGTCGCCGGAAGGCACCTCAGCCGTCACGCCGTCACGCCGTCACGCCGGATCGACCGGATCCGCCGGGTGCGGCGCCATCGGCAGCAGCGAGGACAGGCGCTCCTCGCACAGCTCGACCAGCCGGTCGTACCCCTTCTTGCCCATCAGCTCGATGAGTTCCGGGCGGTACGACACGTACACCGGCTCACCGGCCCCGTGCGCCGAGGTCGCCGATGTGCACCACCAGTGCAGATCGTGGCCGCCCGGACCCCAGCCCCTGCGGTCGTACTCGCCGATCGAGACCTGGAGCACGCGCGTGTCGTCGGGCCGGTCGATCCAGTCGTACGTACGCCGGACCGGCAGCTGCCAGCAGACGTCCGGCTTGGTCTCCAGGGGCTCCTTGCCCTCCCGCAGCGCCAGGATGTGCAGCGAGCAGCCCGCTCCGGCCGCGAACCCGGGACGGTTCTGGAAGATGCACGAACCCTTCCAGCGCCGCGTCTGGCGTTCCCCGTCGTCGTCGACCTCGACCCAGCCCGTCTCCGTACCGACATCGTGGAACTGCCACAGATCAGGGGTCAGCCGTTCGACATGGCTCGCCACCCGCTTCTCGTCGTCCTCGTCCGAGAAGTGCGCGCCAAGCGTGCAGCATCCGTCGTCCGCGCGGCCCGCCTGGATGCCCTGGCAGCCACTGCCGAAGATGCAGGTCCACCTGGACGTCAGCCAGGTCAGGTCGCAGCGGAAGATCTGTTCGTCGTCCGCGGGGTCCGGGAACTCGACCCAGGCGCGTGCGAAATCGATCCCCGTCTCGTCTTCGGACCGGTCCGGCCCGTTCACTTCCTGCTGCTGCATCTCCTGCTTCGTTTTCTGTTTCTTCGTGATTTTGCCCGGCTTCGCCTTTTTCGTCTTTGGCACGCGCCAAGAGTAAGTCCGCGGTCCCGGTAGCGTTCCTGGTATGAGACTCGGAGTCCTCGACGTGGGTTCGAACACGGTGCATCTGCTGGTGGTGGACGCGCACCCCGGCGCCCGCCCGCTGCCCGCGCACTCGCACAAGGCGGAGCTGCGCCTGGCCGAACTTCTCGACGGGGACGGGGCGATCGGTCCCGACGGTGTGGACCGGCTCGTGGCGACGATCACAGATGCGCTCCAGGCCGCCGAGGACAAGGGGTGCGAGGACGTTCTGCCGTTCGCCACGTCCGCGGTACGGGAGGCGAGCAACGCCGACCGGGTGATGGCCCGGGTGCGGGACGAGACGGGCATCGACCTCGCCGTCCTCAGCGGTGCGGAGGAGGCCCGGCTCACCTTCCTCGCCGCGCGCCGCTGGTTCGGCTGGTCGGCGGGGCGGCTGCTGGTCCTGGACATCGGGGGCGGCTCGCTGGAGATCGCGTACGGCATGGACGAGGAGCCGGACGCCGCGGTCTCGCTGCCGCTCGGGGCCGGCCGGCTCACCGCCGGGTGGCTGCCGGGCGATCCGCCGGACCCGGCGGAGGTGAAGGCGCTGCGCCGCCATGTGCGGGCCAGGATCGCCCGGAGCGTCGGGGAATTCACCCGCCTCGGGCGCCCGGATCATGTCGTCGGCACCTCCAAGACGTTCAAGCAGCTCGCCAGGATCGCGGGTGCCGCACGTTCCACCGACGGCCTGTACGTGCAGCGTGCGCTCACCCGCAAGGCGCTGGAGGAGTGGGTGCCGAAGCTGGCCGCGATGACGGTCGAGCAGCGCGGCACCCTGCCCGGGGTCTCCGAGGGCCGGGCCGCGCAGCTGCTGGCCGGGGCGCTGGTGGCGGAGGGGGCCATGGATCTGTTCGGGGTCGAGGAGCTGGAGATCTGCCCCTGGGCGCTGCGTGAGGGTGTCATCCTGCGCCGTCTGGACCACATGCCGACGGAGCCCACGGAGCAGGCCGCGCCGAGCTGAGCACCGCCGGGGCGGCCGGAAGCCCGCCATGGCCCTCCTCACTTTCCGCCCGGGTCTCTCGGCGCGGCGTCGCACTGCCCGTAGGCTGTCCCAGTGGCAGAACCAGTGGTGCGCATCCCGGATGCGAAGGTCGCCCTGTCGACGGCTTCCGTCTACCCGGAATCGACGGCGACGGCCTTCGAGATCGCCGCGCGCCTTGGTTACGACGGCGTCGAGATCATGGTGTGGACCGACCCCGTCAGCCAGGACATCGAGGCGCTGCGACGGCTCTCGGACTACCACCAGGTGCCGATCCTGGCCGTCCACGCGCCCTGTCTGCTGATCACGCAGCGCGTCTGGTCCACCGATCCGTGGGTGAAGCTCCAGCGGGCCCGTGCCGCCGCTGAGAAGCTCGGGGCGACGACCGTCGTCGTCCACCCGCCGTTCCGTTGGCAGCGCAACTACGCGCGCGACTTCGTCACCGGGATCTGGCGCATGGCGGACGAGACCGATGTGCGGTTCGCCGTCGAGAACATGTACCCCTGGCGCTACCGGGACCGCGAGATGCTGGCGTACGCCCCCGACTGGGACGTCACCAACGACGACTACCGCCACTTCACCGTGGACCTGTCGCACACCGCGACGGCCCGCACGGACGGCATGGCGATGGTCGACCGGATGGGCGACCGGCTCGCCCACATCCATCTCGCCGACGGCAAGGGCTCCAACAAGGACGAGCACCTGGTGCCCGGCCGTGGCGACCAGCCCTGCGCCGAACTCCTGGAACACCTGGCCCGTACCGGCTTCGACGGCCATGTCGTCATCGAGGTCAACACCCGCCGCGCCATGTCCACCGCCGAACGCGAGGCCGACCTGGCGGAGGCGCTGGCCTTCACCCGGCTCCACCTGGCGTCGTCCTCGGCCGAGGCGCCGCGCCCATGACCGGTGGCCACACCGATCCCACCGGTTCCGCCCCCAAGCGCCGCGGCCGCCCCTCCCGTACGGCCGAGACCACCGGCCCCGACGCCCGCACCCGCATCCTGGAGGCGGCCCGTACCGAGTTCGCGGAGCGCGGCTACGACAAGACGTCGATCCGGGGCATCGCCAAGGCGGCAGGCGTCGACTCCGCCCTCGTCCACCACTACTTCGGTACGAAGGACGAGGTCTTCGCGGCCGCCATCGAGCTCTCCTTCGAGCCGGCCCTGGTGATCCCGGCCATCCTCGGCAGCGGCACGGACGGCTTGGGGGAGCGGCTGGCCCGCTACTTCATCGCCGTATGGGAGAACCCGGCGTCCAGGGCACCCCTGCTGGCGATCATGCGGTCCGCACTGACGCACGAGGCGGCGGCGAAGGTCCTCCGCGGCTTCGTCCTGCGCCGCCTCCTGGAACGCATCGCGGAGGCACTGGACGTACCGGACGCGACCTTCCGCGCGGAACTGGCTGCCTCACACATGCTCGGGATCGCGATGCTGCGCTACGTCATCCGGGCGGAACCGCTTGCTTCGGCGCCCCCGGAGAAGATCATCGAGATGGTGGCACCGACACTGCAGCGCTACCTGACGGAATCCTGAAACTTCAGCCTCGTCGGCCACCCCCGGCTGTATCCGGCCCCTCCGGCCCCTCCGGCGCTTGAGGAGCGGGGTCGGGGACAGAGCCCCGGCTCCGGGAAGGGGCGGGCAGGGACCAGCCCCGCGCAGCGGCCCGCTCGCCGCGCACCCCCCACTGCCCCCGATCACCCGCCCACCCACCGAGCGTTCCATCCCGCATACCGGACACCGTGTCCAGATCTTGGAGCCGGAGGCGTAGGCTCGGAAGCAGTCTTTTCTGTCGAAGGAGCGAGAGACGATGCCCCAGCTGAGGTCCCGCACTGTCACCCACGGCCGCAACATGGCGGGCGCCCGCGCCCTTATGCGGGCCTCGGGCGTAGCGAGCGAGGACATCGGCAAGCCGATCGTCGCCGTCGCCAACTCCTTCACCGAATTCGTCCCCGGCCACACCCACCTCGCCCCGGTGGGCAGGATCGTCTCCGACGCGATCAGGGCCGCAGGTGCCGTCCCCCGCGAGTTCAACACCATCGCCGTCGACGACGGCATCGCGATGGGCCACGCCGGGATGCTCTACTCGCTCCCCTCGCGCGACCTGATCGCCGACTCCGTCGAGTACATGGTCGAGGCGCACTGCGCGGACGCGCTGATCTGCATCTCCAACTGCGACAAGATCACGCCCGGCATGCTGATGGCCGCGATGCGCATGAATATTCCGACGGTCTTCGTCTCCGGCGGCCCGATGGAGGCCGGCCAGGCCACCCTCGTCGACGGCACGGTCCGCAAGCTCGACCTGATCAATGCGATCAGCGACGCCGTCAACGAGAACGTCTCGGACGAGGACATCCTCCGTATCGAGGAGAACGCCTGTCCCACCTGCGGCAGCTGTTCCGGCATGTTCACCGCCAACTCGATGAACTGCCTGACCGAGGTCCTCGGCCTCTCCCTCCCCGGCAATGGCTCCGTCCTCGCCACACACACCGCCCGCAAGGCGCTGTACGAGGACGCCGGCCGCACGGTCGTGGAGATCACCAAGCGCTACTACGAGCAGGACGACGCGACGGTCCTGCCGCGCTCCATCGGCACCCGCGCCGCGTTCGACAACGCGATGGCGCTGGACATCGCCATGGGCGGCTCCACCAACACGATCCTGCACCTCCTCGCCGCGGCACAGGAGGCCGAGCTCGCCTACGACCTCGAAGACATCAACGAGGTCTCGCGCCGTGTCCCCTGCCTGTCGAAGGTTGCGCCCAACGTGGCCCCCGGCGGCACCTACTACATGGAGGACGTCCACCGGGCGGGCGGCGTCCCGGCCATCCTCGGTGAGCTCTACCGCGGCGGTCTGCTCAACGAGGACGTGCACTCGGTGCACTCCGCCACCCTCGGCGAGTGGCTGAAGAACTGGGACGTCCGGGGCGGCTCCCCGTCCCCCGAGGCCGTCGAGCTGTGGCACGCGGCCCCCGGATGTGTGCGTTCCGCGACGGCCTTCTCGCAGTCCGAGCGCTGGGACACCCTCGACCTGGACGCGGCGGGCGGCTGCATCCGCGACCTGGAGCACGCGTACTCCAAGGACGGCGGCCTCGCGGTCCTCAAGGGGAATCTCGCCGAGGACGGCTGCGTCGTGAAGACGGCGGGCGTCGACGAGTCGATCTGGACCTTCGAGGGCCCGGCGGTCGTCTGCGAGTCGCAGGACGAGGCCGTCGACAAGATCCTCCGCAAGGAGATCAAGGAGGGCGACGTCGTCGTCATCCGTTACGAGGGTCCGCGCGGCGGTCCCGGCATGCAAGAGATGCTCTACCCCACCTCCTTCCTGAAGGGCCGCGGCCTCGGCAAGAGCTGTGCGCTCGTCACCGACGGCCGCTTCTCCGGCGGCACGTCGGGCCTGTCGATCGGCCACGCATCGCCGGAGGCGGCGTCGGGCGGCACGATCGCGCTGGTCGAGGACGGCGACCGGATCAGGATCGACATCCCGAACCGCTCGATCGAGCTCCTCGTTCCCGAGGCCGAGCTGACCACCCGCCGTGAGGCGCTGAACGGCGTGTACGCGCCGAAGGACCGCGAACGCAAGGTCAGCGCGGCGCTGCGCGCGTACGCGGCGATGGCGACGAGCGCTGACCGGGGCGCGGTGCGGGACGTGTCCAAGCTCGGCTGAACAAAGGCTGACCGAGGCAGCCGCGAACGCTGCCGCAGGACCCCGCTCTCACCAGTGAGCGGGGTCCTGTCCGTCGACGGCGAACACGGACCCGTCGGGCGCGGTACCGAAGACGGTCCGGCCGGCGGCGACAGGGGCGGGCAGCGCCGATGCGTACGTGAGCTTCCCGTCCCGGAGCCGGGGGCTCGTCTGGCCCAGCAGCGTTCCGCGCTCGGTGTCCACGGCGAGCAGCCGCCCGTCCGCCGCCGAGAAGTACAGCCGGTTCCCGGTGGCGAGAACGGGCGCCGACGTCCGCCCGGCAGCGGTCTCCAGCTGCCAGCGGACAGCTCCGTCGCCTGCCGGGCCCGTGTCGACGGCGACCAGGGTTCCACCGTGTGCCAGCAGATACGCGGTGTCCCCGCCCACCACGACCTCCGGTTCGTTCATCCGGAACGGCAGCGCCACCCGTGCGACGCTCTTGCGTTCCGGGTCGTAGCGGACGAGCCCGACGGTCTGGGCGTCCCCGTTCATGGACGTCAGGACGAGCGCACCGTCCGAGGTCCCCACCGGGGTGAGCATTCCGTCCAGCCGCCGCTGCCACGCCGCGTGCCCCGTCGCCGCATCGACGGCCGTGACCAGCGTGCTGGACCCGTAGGCCGAGTGCTCGAATGCGTAGGCCAGTCCCGATCCTTCGTCGTACAGCGCGTAGTCCGGCCGCTGGTGCCCGGTGAGCGGATGCCGCCAGAGGGACACGCCGGTCGCGGAGTCGAGCGCTTCGGTCGTGCCGTCCTCACTGACCAGCAGCAGCGTGTCACCCGCGGCGAAGGGGGCGCCGAGGTACGGGGAGAGATCCGCGTCCCAGACCTGTTCGCCCTTGGCGGGGTCGTACGCCCGGAGCTTTCCGCCCGGCACCGCCGTATGCACCAGACCGCCGGAGACCGACACCACGCCGACCGACGGGGTGTCCCCGGCGGGGCCGTGACGGGACCACAGCACCCGGCCGTCCGCGGGGTCCAACCGGGCGGCGCCGACACCGTCCGCCGCGCAGTACAGCGCGGCGGACGGGCCGGACGCCTCTTCGCCGGCACCACCCGCCGAGGAACAGACCGGCGTGGAGCTGCCCGAGGTCGGCAGCGGCGTCCGCCACGGCGCGAACGCCGCTGCCGTGCCGCCCGACTCGCCCGACTCACCGGAGCCGTCCGATTCACCCGAGCCCCCTGAGTCGCCCACCACCCCGGCAGCCCACACCCCACCGGCACCCATGACGAGCAGTGCCGCAGCGGCTGCCAGCCACCGCCGCTTGCCGCCACCGCTCGCGGTCGCCTTCCTGCCCCGCGCCGCCGCGCCCGCGCCTGCATGCGTGTCCGCATCCGCCCCCGTCGCGATCCTTGGCCCCGACACCGCCGGGGCTTCGACCGCACCCGGCCGCCGTTGCGACGGTATGAACGCGGCGGCGTCGTACGAAGGAGGGCGCAGCGCCGCCATGATGTCGTCCGGAGTGGGCCGCTCCGCAGGGTCCTTCGCCAGGCACTGGCCGATCAGCGGCGCCAGATCCGTCGGCACCCCCGCCAGATCGGCCTCGTCGTGGACCACCTGGTAGGCCACGATGTACGGGCTGTCGGAGTCGAAAGGCCCCCGGCCGGTCGCCGCATGGACGAGCACGGCCCCCAGCGCGAACACGTCCGCGGCGGGCCCGACTTCACGCGGCCGCTGGAACTGCTCGGGCGCCATGTACGGCGGCGAGCCGATCAGCTTGCCCGTCTCGGTGCGCAGATCGCTGTCGTACGGCCGGGAGATCCCGAAGTCGATGACCTTGGGCCCGGAGTCGGAGAGCAGCACATTGCTCGGCTTGAGGTCGCGGTGGATCACTCCGGCCCGATGGATGTCGCGAAGCGCCTCGGCAAGTCCCGCCGTCAGTCTGCGCAGTTCGGCGGGGGCCATCGGCCCGTTCCGCTTCACCTGGTCGGAGAGCGTGGGGCCGGGCACGTAGAGAGTGGCCATCCACGGCCGTGCGGCGTCCGGATCGGCATCGACGACCGATGCCGTGAAGGCCCCGCTGACTCGCCTCGCCGCCCCGACCTCCTGCCGGAAGCGTGCCCTGAACTCAGGGTCTGCCGAATAGTGCCGGTGCACCACCTTGACGGCGAGCTGCAGCCCCGAGGTGGAGCGCGCCAGGTGCACGACACCCATGCCGCCCGCGCCGAGACATGCCTCAAGGCGGTAGTGACCGGCGTACTCCGGATGCTCCGCTTCCGGATTGGCTCCGGTACCTCGCAGCGGCGGCATCGCCCACCCCCGTGTGTTCGTCCGCAAGCGCGACGCACGGAGCCTAGTCGATGGTGCGTGCGAAACGGGCGGGGCTTGTAGCCTGCGCGTCGTACACACCGTCTCTCAACGGGGGAGGGCCTCACGGCCATGGAAGAGCACACCGACATCACCACCGGCACCACCGACGCGGCCGAGGACGTGGCCGCGCTCGCCGGCACCGACGACGTCACCAGGTACCCCATCGCACCGGGCTACCGGGTCAACGTCCGCACGGGACCGGGCACCCAGTACGGCATCGTCAGGACGCTTCCGTACGGAATGAAGGTTCCGGTCTACTGCCAGAAGCCGGGGGAGCGGGTCGCCGGCCCGTACGGCACCTCGAACCTCTGGGACAACATCGCCAACGGCCAGTTCGTGGCGGACGCCTACGTCCACACGGGCAGCGACGGCTACATCGCCCCGCGCTGCGACTGACCGGGACGGCGACCAGGACCGCGATCGGGACTGTGACGGGGACGGCGATCGGGACCGGGACCGCCCGGGGATAATCGACCTCGTGAGCGAGAACAGCGAAGCCCCCGGCCCCGGCACCACGCCCGGCTCCACCACGCCCGGCCCGCAGCCCGAGCCCCTGCTCTTCTTCGGTACGACCTGGGTCGACCACGACGGGGGCTACGGGCTGCGACGCGTCGGGGCGGCGGTGGGCTCCCTCGCGGCCGCGGTCGCCGCCTGCTTCGTACTCCGCTTCGCCTTCCAGGGACTGGAGATCGCCGACGTCGGCAACGCCGTCGGCATCCTGGTCGTCCTGATGTTCGCCATCTGCAGCGCCATCGCCTTCCGCAAGACGTGGGAAGGCTTCAGCCGCCGCCCGGCCGATCCGGCGCGCGAGGCCAATCTGCGCGGCCTCAAGACCATCGGCTTCGTCGGCTCACTGATCGCGTACTTCCTCCGTACGTTCAAGGAGGCGCCGGGCGAGCAACTGCGCCGCACGGAGTACGAGACGGCCCTGGCCCGCTACGCGAAGCGCCGCTCGGCCCGCACCGGAAACCCGGCCGCCCGCAAGATCACCAAGGGAAAGCGACCCAAGGGCAAGTAGGGCCCCACGAGCGCAGGGCCCCCACAAGCGCGGGTCGAGTCCCGCGAGCACCGGCGCAAGGCCCCCGCGCGGGCGCACGATGGCTCCATGCTTCCTTCCGGCTCCGGCTCCGGCTCCGACTCCGATTCCCGGGCACGCACCGCCTCACCCGCCTCCCCACCCCGCGCCCTCTCCTTCGACCGCGCAGCCGCCCAGTACGCCGCGGCCCGCCCCGGCTACCCGCCCGCCCTCTTCGACACGGTCGAGGAACTGGCCGGCCGCCCCCTGCGTGGTGCCCGCACCATCGACGTCGGCGCGGGCACGGGTATCTCCACCCGACTTCTCCACGACCGGGGCGCCCGGGTCACCGCGGTCGAGCCGGGCTCGGGCATGGCGGAAGAACTGCACCGGGCACTCCCGTACGTGCCGCTCGTGCGCGGCGACGGCAACCGCCTTCCCATCGCCACCGCATCGGCCGACCTGGTCACGTATGCCCAGTCCTGGCACTGGACCGACCGGAGCCGCGCCGCCGCCGAGGCCCTGCGCGTCCTGCGCCCCGGCGGGGCACTCGCCCTCTGGTGGAACGTCTGCGACCACTCCGTCCCCTGGATCGCCGAGCAGGACGCCCGTCTTCGCCGCTTCCTCGGTGCCGACGAGGGTGCCCACGGCTCGCCCGTCCACTCCCGCGATCTGCCGTCCGGGCTCGGCTTCGTACACCGCACGGTGCCCTGGACCCGACGGGTGTCCCTCGGCACCCACCTCGCCAACCTCGCCAGCCACTCCGCCTTTCTCGTCCTCGGTGAGGAGCCCACGCACCGATTCCTCACCCAGGAGCGCGACCGGCTGGCGGAGCTCTTCCCGGACGGCACGGTCGAGGAGAGTTACGTGGTCGACCTGAGCGTGGCGATCCGCCCGGGCTCGACCCCGGCCCCACCGCGCTCCTGATCCGCACGTCGAGGGGGCGCGCGCCTCGCGAGCCTCCCGCTCCGCGGCCCAGCCCTCCAGGGCCGCGGGGCATGCGTGGTCGGTATGACGCAGCCCGCCGGAGGCACGCATGGGTACCGGGGGCGGTGAAAATCATTGTCCTTTAAGGGAGTTGAATGCCCGGCCGGGATCCGGAACCGGCTGATGGTCGCGGAAGCGCAAAGGGGTGGAATGCCACCGTCCGATCGCGCCCCGACCGCCCGCGCCCACACCACGCCGCACCGCGCAGACCCCCGCAGCCCCACAGGCCGGACCGCACCGCGCCCTTGACGGGCAGACACCGCCAGGATCAAAATTCATCGCATGATGAATTCTCCGGGCGTCGCCATCGAGGCCCGCGGCCTCACCGTTGTACGAGGCAGCCGCACCGTCCTCCGCGACCTCGACTTCACCGTCGAACCCGGCAGGATCACCGGCCTCCTGGGCCCCTCCGGCTGCGGCAAATCCACCCTGATGCGTGCCGTCGTGGGCACCCAGGCCAAAGTCACCGGCACCCTCGACGTGCTCGGCAGCCCCGCCGGACACCCCACCCTCCGCCCGCGCATCGGGTACGTCACCCAGGCCCCGTCCGTCTACACCGACCTGACCGTCCGGCAGAACCTCGACTACTTCGCGGCGATCCTCCAGCCGGGCCGCCGCCACCGGGACGCCCGCCGCACCGCCGTCACCCGCGCGATCGCCGAGGTAGACCTGGCCAGCCACGCCGACGCACTGGCCGGCACCCTCTCCGGCGGCCAGCTCACCCGTGTCTCCCTCGCCGTGGCCCTGCTCGGCACCCCCGAACTCCTGGTCCTCGACGAGCCGACCGTCGGCCTGGACCCGGTACTCCGCCGAGACCTGTGGAACCTCTTCCACGCCCTCGCCGCCGACCGCGGCACCACACTCCTCGTCTCCTCCCACGTCATGGACGAGGCCGAGCGCTGCCACCGGCTGCTCCTCATGCGCGAGGGCGCGATCCTCGCCGACGACACCCCCGAGGCGCTGCGCACCGCCGCCCACGCCGCCACCGTCGAAGAGGCGTTCCTCCACTTGGTCGACGAAGCCGCCACCCGTCAGGAGACCGTCCGATGAGCACTCCGCACCCGCAGCCCCACCCGGCCGCACCACCCCTCAGCCCCGCCCGCATGCTCGCCACCGCCACCCGCGTCCTGCGCCAGCTGACCCACGACCCCCGCACCGTCGCGCTGCTCCTCCTGATCCCGGTCGTGATGATCACGCTGCTCCGGTACGTGTTCGACGGCAGCCCCCGCACCTTCGACGCCATCGGCGCCTCGCTCCTCGGCATCTTCCCGCTGATCACGATGTTCCTGGTGACCTCGATCGCCACCCTGCGCGAACGCACCTCGGGCACCCTCGAACGCCTCCTCGCCATGCCGCTCGGCAAGGGCGACCTGATCGGCGGCTACGCCCTGGCCTTCGGCGCCGTCGCGATCGTCCAGTCCCTCCTGGCCACCGCACTCTCGGCCTGGGCGCTCGGCCTGGACGTCACCGGCTCACCGTGGCTCCTGCTCCTGGTCGCCCTGCTCGACGCCCTGCTCGGCACGGCACTGGGCCTCTTCGTCTCCGCCTTCGCCGCATCCGAGTTCCAGGCCGTCCAGTTCATGCCGGCCGTGATCTTCCCGCAGCTCCTGCTCTGCGGACTGTTCATCGCACGCGACCGGATGGCGCCCGTCCTCGAAGCCATCTCGAACGTCCTGCCCATGTCGTACGCGGTCGACGGCATGAACGAGGTCCTCCACCACACCGACGTCACCGGCGACTTCGTCCGCGACGTCCTGGTCGTCGCGGGCTGCGCCCTGCTCGTCCTCGCCCTCGGCGCGGCCACGCTCCGCCGACGTACCGCCTGACCGGCCCCGGTGCGAGGATGACGGACACGAGCACCGAGAACCGTCAGCACGACGCACCGAGAAGCGCGAGCACCGCCCGGAGGGTGAACCGCATGACCCAGACAGTTGCAGTCCTCGGCACCGGCAAGATCGGCGAGGCCCTGCTCAGCGGCATGATCCGGGCAGGCTGGCGCCCGGCGAACCTGCTGGTCACCACCCGCCGTTCCGAGCGTGCCGAGGAACTCCACAGCCGCTACGGCGTCGATTCCGTCACCAACGCCGAGGCCGCCAAGCGCGCCGACATCCTCATTCTCGCGGTCAAGCCCCAGGACATGGGCCGGCTCCTGGACGAGCTCGCCCAGCACGTCACCGCCGACCGCCTGGTCATCAGCGCCGCCGCAGGCATCACAACCGCCTTCATCGAGGACCGCCTCACCGCGAACAGCCCGGTCGTACGCGTCATGCCGAACACCCCCGTCCTCGTCGACGAGGGCATGTCCGTCATCTCCGCAGGCAGCCACGCCACCACCGAACACCTCGCCACCGCCGAGGCGATCTTCGGCGGCGTCGGCAAGACCCTGCGCGTCCCCGAGTCCCAGCAGGACGCGGCCACCGCCCTCTCCGGGTCGGGCCCGGCGTACTTCTACTTCCTCGTCGAGGCGATGACCGACGCGGGCATCCTGCTCGGCCTGCCCCGCGCCCAGGCCCACGACCTGATCGTCCAGGCCGCCATCGGCGCCGCCGTGATGCTCCGCGACAGCGGCGAACACCCGGTCAAGCTCCGCGAAGCCGTCACCAGCCCGGCCGGCACCACCATCAGCGCCATCCGCGAACTGGAGAACCACGGCGTACGAGCCGCCCTCATCGCCGCCCTCGAAGCAGCCCGCGACCGCAGCCGCGAACTCGCCTCCGGCAACGGCTGACGGCTACCCGGCAGCCTCGATCAGCTCCGCACTGTGCACCACCCTCGCGAACCCACCGCCGTGCAACGACACGGCGGTGGCCCGCGCCAGCTCATCCGCGCCCAGCGTCCACCCCCACGGCCCGACCCCGTCGAAGGTGTACGTCGCATCCAGCGCGAAGAACACCTCGTACCCGAGGTTCCCGCCCATTCGCGCCGTCGTCTCCGCGCACATATTGGTCTGGATCCCGGCCACGACGATCTGCCGCACCCCGCCACGATCCAGCCACGCCCCGAGATCGGGCGTCCCGTAGAAGGCGGAGTTCACGCTCTTCGTCAGCAACAGCTCGGGCCCACCGCCCTTCCCCCGCCGCTCCTCCACGTACCCCTTGAAGTCATTCCCCGGCTGCCCCACCCGCAACGGCGAATCCGGCTTGGGCGAGTCATGCCGTACGAACACCACGGGCCGTCCACTCGCCTGCCAGGCATCGATCAGCCCCGCAATGTTCCGATCGGCCCCGGGATTGTTCCGCGCCCCCCAGTACGCCTCCTCCTCAAAGCCTTCCTGCACGTCCACCACGACCAGCGCTGCGTTCTCTGCGATCTCCATACGAACGATGCTGCCGCGCCGCACCCCTATGCCCCAGAGGTCAAAAAGCCATCGATCGATGCTTTACTGCCATCATGCCCACGACCGGCCGCCCGCCCACCCGCATCGCGCTCGTCTCCTTTCCCGGCATCCGCGCATTCGACGTCTCCGTCATCACGGAGGTCTGGGGCGTGGACCGCACCGACCGCGGCGTCCCGCCCTTCGACCTGCGCCGCACCGCCGCCGACCCGGCCCCCATCCCCCTGCGCGGCGGCCTCTCCCTCACCCCCGACCGCACCCTCGCCTGGCTCACCCGTGCCGACCTGATCGTCGTCCCCGGCCTCGACGACCATCTGACACCGGCGCCCGAACCGGTCCTCGAGGCGCTGCGCCGTGCCCATGCCCGAGCCACCCCCATCGCGGCCCTCTGCGGCGGAGCCTTCACCCTCGCCCAGGCCGGCCTCCTCGACGGCCGCCAGGCAGTCACCCACTGGAATCTCACCGACCTCCTGCGCACCCACCATCCCCACGTGACGGTCGTCCAGGACGCCCTGTTCCTCCACGACAGCAACATCTGGACGTCAGCGGGCACCGCGGCCGGCATCGACCTCTGTCTCCATCTCGTACGTACGGCCCACGGCGCGGAGACGGCCGCGACGATCGCCCGTTCGATGGTCACGGCCCCCTTCCGCACCGGCACCCAGGCCCAGTTCATCGAGCACCCCACGCCCCACACCGACCGTGACGCCGACACCCTCGCCTCGGTTCGGGCCTTCGCCCTGACCCGTCTGGACGAACCCCACACGGTCGCCGGCCTCGCCGCGCACGCCGGAATGTCCCCCCGCTCCTTCGCCCGTCACTTCCAGGCCACCACCGGCACGACCCCTCTCCGGTGGCTGATCACCCAACGCGTTGCCGCAGCCCAGAAGCTCCTGGAACAGACGGACCTGCCGCTCCCCGAGGTCGCCCGCCGCACCGGCTTCGGCAGTGAGATCACCATGCGCCAGCACTTCGCCAGCCACCTCTCCACCAGCCCCCGCGACTACCGCCTGGCCTTCCATCAGAAGCCGGGCAGGCCCGAGGTTGACACGACACGCCCACATCCGTAATGTTCTCCGAGTTGTCCGACGTGAGCGCCGACTCCGGTCGGTCCCCGGGCAGCCATTCCGCAGTAACCACATCTGGTCAGCGACATCTGTCGCCAGACTTTCTGTGCGCATTTGCGAAATGAAGAATCCGCGTTCGAAGGAGCGCGACCCCGATTAGCGTCGAGGCCCAGGATTCGCTAAAGTCTCACTCGTCGGAACGGCCCAACGGCCGGGAAGACAAACCCCGCTGACTGGGAATCAGGCCCGAAAGGATCTGATAGAGTCGGACTCGCCGGAAAGGGAAACGCGAAAGCGAAGAACTGGAAAGCGCAGTAAAAATTCTCCTGCTCCGCAGGGGGCCGCTTCGACCGGGAATCGGACACGAAAGAGTCTGATAGAGTCGGAAACGCAAGACCGAAGGGAAAGCCCGGAGGAAAGCCCGAGAGGGTGAGTACAAAGGAAGCGTCCGTTCCTTGAGAACTCAACAGCGTGCCAAAAGTCAACGCCAGA
>NZ_JBHVWS010000017.1:0-155908 GCF_042882185.1 Streptomyces sp. NPDC058239 | reverse complement strand
GCTCGGTCGAGCCCGTCCGGCGCCTGAGGACGGAAGAGCTCAGCCCTGCCAGGAGTGCGGGGCACGGAAGCCCGGGGTGCGTTCCAGGCGGCGCCATCCGGCGGTGCTGCGGCCGCGGTGGGCGGGGGTCGCTGCGGGCTGGGCGGCGGCGCGGGCGAGCAGGACCGCGGTTATGGCGGCCAGCTCTTCGGGGTCGGCAAGACCCTTCTCGACACGCAGCACGGACTCGGCGGCAGTGCTCATGGGTGGTTTCTCCGTCTTCTCGGCAGGTCTTCGCGGGCTCGGCAGGGTTGCTGCGACGCTGCGGACTACTGCGGGGGGTTGCCGTGCTTGCGGGACGGCAGGTCGGCGTGCTTGGAGCGGAGCATGGCGAGCGAGGCGATCAGCACCTCGCGGGTCTCGGCAGGGTCGATGACGTCGTCGACCAGGCCGCGCTCGGCGGCGTAGTACGGGTGCATCAGTTCGGCCTTGTACTCCTTGACCATGCGGGTCCGCATGGCTTCCGGGTCCTCGGCGTCGGCGATCTGCCGACGGAAGATGACGTTGGCGGCACCTTCGGCGCCCATCACCGCGATCTCGTTGGTCGGCCAGGCGTAGGTCAGATCCGCACCGATGGACTGGCTGTCCATCACGATGTACGCACCGCCGTAGGCCTTGCGCAGGATCAGCGAGATCCTCGGCACAGTCGCGTTGCAGTACGCGTAGAGCAGCTTCGCACCGTGCCGAATGATTCCACCGTGCTCCTGATCCACCCCGGGCAGAAAGCCGGGTACGTCCAAAAGAGTGATGATGGGAATGTTGAATGCATCACACATCTGGACGAACCGGGCCGCCTTTTCCGACGCCTCGATGTCCAGGACACCGGCGAGGGACTGCGGCTGGTTGGCGACGATGCCGACGACCTGGCCGTCCAGACGGGCCAGGGCGCAGATGATGTTGCGGGCCCAGCGCTCGTGGATCTCCAGGTAGTCGCCGTCGTCGACGAGCTCCTCGATGACCTTGTGCATGTCGTACGGACGGTTGCCGTCGGCCGGCACCAGGTCGAGCAGGACGTCGCCGCGCCGGTCGGCCGGGTCGTCGCTCGCCACGGTGGGCGGGTTCTCCCGGTTGTTGGACGGCAGCATCCCGATCAGGTAGCGGACCTCGGCGATGCAGGTCTCCTCGTCGTCGTACGCGAAGTGCGCGACGCCCGAGGTCTCGGCGTGCACATCGGCGCCGCCGAGGCCGTTCTGGCTGATCTCCTCACCGGTGACCGCCTTCACGACGTCCGGCCCGGTGATGAACATCTGGGAGGTCTCACGGACCATGAACACGAAGTCGGTGAGCGCCGGGGAGTAGGCCGCGCCGCCCGCGCACGGGCCGAGCATCACGCTGATCTGCGGGATGACACCGGAGGCCCGGGTGTTTCGCTGGAAGATCCCGCCGTATCCGGCGAGCGCGCTGACGCCCTCCTGGATACGGGCGCCCGCGCCGTCGTTCAGCGAGACCAGCGGGGCACCGGCCGAGATGGCCATGTCCATGATCTTGTGGATCTTGGTGGCGTGGGCCTCGCCCAGCGCGCCGCCGAAGATCCGGAAGTCGTGTGCGTAGACGAAGACCGTGCGGCCGTCGACCGTGCCCCAGCCGGTGATGACACCGTCGGTGTAGGGCTTCTTCTGCTCCAGGCCGAAGCCGGTCGCCCGGTGCCGGCGAAGCTGCTCGACCTCCTTGAACGAACCCGGGTCGACCAGCAGTTCGATGCGCTCCCGCGCCGTCAGCTTGCCCTTGGCGTGCTGCGCCTCGGTCGCCCGGTCACTCGGTCCGCGCCGGGCCTGCTCGCGCAGCGCCAGCAGTTCGGCCACACGGCCACGGGTGTCACTCGGCTCGCCCGGGGTTTCGTCCACAACGGTCATGTACCGACCCTACGAAGCCGGGCAAGTAAATCCTGCCGTCGACTCCGTACAGTCTCCTGACCTGTTTCCTGGTGGAGCCTGACAGAACCTTGGGGGCATGCAGGCGAAGTACCAGCCCTTACGGGTCCGTCTTTGTGCGGGTCCGACAAAGACGGACTGTGGTCTGCTGCACACTCGTGTCAGCCTCGGAGTGTGGTCCGGTCGGGGGGTCCGGGCCCTTGCGGACGGCATCCGGCCGCTCCCGTACCGCTCCCGCGCCGGTCACCGGGGCGGGACGCACGGCGGATTTCCGCGAGAATACCCCGGCCCTGCGTCCCCACCCGGCACTCCTCCCGAGCCCCGGCGTCTACCGGACCTCGCACCGCAGGGTGGCTCCCTCCGTTCCCGGCTCGACCCTCAGCACCAGCCGTCGGCCGGTGGCACGTACCTCGATCCCCGGGTCCGCCGAGACGATCTCCCGTACCGGCCGCTCCCAGACCACGTCCACCGGCGCACCGGTCCGGTCGGGCCCGCTGACGCACACCGTCGTGGAACGCCGCCCCTCCCGTACGAGCACGCTCGCCGCGGCCGTGACGGAGAGCGGACCGGCCGCACCCGGCTGCCAGAAATTGGCGGCGGTCACCCCCAGCGAGCGGACGGCGACCGCCTGTGCGGCGGCGGTGTTGGCATGCACGGTCAGCCAGTGCCGGTCGGCCGCGCGGGCGGCGACGGTTCTGCGGGAGGCGCCGGGCATCAGCAGGTATGCGTACTCGGCGTCGACCGGGTCGGTGCCGTGGTCGAGCCAGAGGGTCTGGTAGCGGCGGGTCCGGCGTTCGGTGGAGCTGGTGGTGTTGATGTCGGACCAGGCGCCGGTACGGTCCTCGCGCAGGGTGTGCAGGTCGGCGCCGCCGGGGAAGACCCAGCCGCCGTGACCCGCGAGGTGGGCCCAGCGGGGTCCGGTACGGTCGTCGACGGTGAGGGGGTCCGTGCCGCCCTCGCCGAGCATGCGGTTGTCGACGATCGTCTCGACGGGGACCTTGTCGGTACCGGTGATGCCGGCGCCGAGGCAGACGACCGTATCGGCGACGCAGAACCATGACTTACGGGCGTCCAGGGTCGAGCCGAGGCCCTTGAGGTGCTGGCCCACCGCGCCGAATTCGCCGTCCGTGGCACCGCCGACCCATTTCACCGCGGGTTTGGGCGCACCCCATTCGCCACCCGCCTTGTCGGCGAGCCGTTTGGTGGACACGGTCGTTCCGGGCAGGCGGTAGAAGTCGACGGTCGGCCAGAACCAGTCGGTGTACTGGTCGTTCTCCTTCCCGCCCGGCCACCAGTAGAGCATTCCGGCGCCGGTGTGCCAGCCGCGCGGATTCTCGCCGTTGCCGCACTCGTAGTGCGAGATCCGCTCCGAGGCCATGGAGATGCCCGCGGCCCAGTCCGGGCGGCGGTGCACGGCGCGGGCCATCTCGGCGAAGAGGTGGTGGCCCACCCGCTCGGGCGCGGCCGGTACGGCGGCGGCCTGGACCGCGTGCAGCCGGGCCAGGTCCGCGATGCCGAACTGGCGGGCGGTGAGGATCGGGCTGGTCCGGTCGCGGGCGATCCAGCCCTTGATCATGCCGTGCCACCGGTCGCGCTCTGCCGCTGAGGCACCCGCGGCGAGGAGGGCGATCCCGGCGATGACGCCCTGCCCGTGGAAGTGGTCGCCGCGCATCACCTGGAGGTCGTCGTTCTTCAGGTAACCGCGGCTGATGGCACGGCCGTTGACACTGTCCATGACCAGGCCGTTGTAGATCAGCGGCGCATACGCGCGCTCGACGCTGTCCAGGATGATCTGCCGGTCGGGGTCGGTGACGGCCCAGGTCGAACCGGCGAGCAGCGCGAAGAGGCGGCCGAGGCCGTCGAGCATGACCTGGCCGTAGGTGCCGGAGTAGGCGACGGTGGTGTGCTGGATGAACGACCCGTCCGCGTACAGGCCGTCTCCCTCGGTGACGTACGGGAAGACGGGTGACAGCGCGTCCCTGGCCAGTGCGACCTTCGCGGGCGCCCTGCCGAGGACGCCGCGCAGGGCGACGGAGCGGCACAGGTCGACGCGGTTGGCGCCGGTGGAGGTGCCGCTGTAGTCGCGGAGCACGGCGTCGGGGATGAAGTGGTCGACGGCGGCGCAGGCGGCCTCGACGCGGGCCGCGCCCAGGTGCTCGTACAGGACGGACGTGATGTCCATGAGGATGCGGGGGCTGCCGATCTGCCACTCCCACCAGTTGCCGTACGGGGTGACGGAGGAGTGGTAGGCCGTCCGGGCGAGGTGGTCGTAGCCGCGGATGATGTCGGCGAGCAGTGCGGCGTCGCCGGTCGATCCGGTGCCGGGCTGGGCATACGCCTGGGTCATCGTCCACAGGCGGCTGTATCCCTGGGTGATGCCGGACGGCGGGTTGTACGTGATGCCGGGCCACAGCGAGTCGGCGGCCGGGCTCATCGTGGAACGGAACCCCCGGGCGAGCGTGCCGATTTCGGCGAGGCGGGAGGCGTACGGTTCGGCGGCCGCGTCGAAGCCGGCGCCGAGCGCGATCCCGGTCCAGCGCAGACGGAGGGTGTCGAACTCGTCGGCCTCGGCGGCGGCTGCGGCCGTCGCGGAACCGGGGAGGGAGATCGCCAGGGCGGTGGCGGTCGAGAGGGCGAGCAGGGTACGGCGTGACCATACGGGCGGGTTCGGCATGTACGGCTCCAGTTCGTCGGGGGGAAGGCCATCGCATGCAGATGCGGGACGGGTGCCCACCATGCGCACCCGTCCCGCATCCTGCGCTCTCAACTACCGCAATGGAAGCGTGCGTCACCCCAGTCCGCGTGGTCGTTGCCGTTGCCGTCGCCGCCGTCGCCGACGACCAGTTCGACGTACTTGGCCCCCGTGACGTCCGCCGTCAGCGACCAGGCGCTGTCGGCCGCCTTCAGCACGGGCGACTTCACCTTCTCGGTGCCGTCGGCCGTGACGCTGAACTGCACGCTGCCCCGCGAGGTCTGTACGTCGTCCACGCCGACCTGGGCGGTGAAGGAGGTGCACCTGCCGCCCAGGTAGTAGCGGATCTTCGCCGGGGCGTGGCTGCCGAGGCCCTTGGTGTAGGCGGTGCCGCCGATCTTCAGCGGGGTACCGTCGCCACTGCCCTGCTCTCCGTTGGAGAGGTCCCGCTCGACGGGTCCCCAGCCGTTCTCGGAGGCCGTCCAGTCGAGGTCGCTGGCCCAGCTGTCCGTGGTGGGCGGCGGCGGCAGGGTCCGTACGGAGGTCTGCGCGCCGAGGGTGCGCCGTGCGCCGCCGGCCGTGTACGTCGCCTCGGAACTCAGGCTGTACGTCTGGTACTTGGCATCCACCGGCGGCGTGACCTGCCAGCTGCCGGTGACCTTGGCGCCTGCCGCGACCGAGTCGAAGGTGACGGCGCCCGCGGGCTCGGCCTTCCAGCCCTCGGGGACGGTCAGGCTCAGCGCGACACCGGTCGCCGCGGTGGCCTCGTAGTTGGTGAAGCTCGCCTTGACGGTGTTGGCCGTGCCCGGCTCCAGGGTCTCGGTCGCCGGGTCGACACCGAGCGTGCCGCAGGCGGCCTGCTCGGAGGCGGGGGCCGGGCCGAGGTCGGTCACGGTGAACGCGTCGAGGACGAAGTCGGCGCCGTCGGGTGCGTCGCCGCGCTTGCGCAGTCCGGTCCAGGTGGCGCCGCAGCCCGCGGTGACGGTCTCGCTGAAGTGGCCGGTGGTGCGCTGCTGTCCGACGGGGGTGGTCCGGGTCTCGACCGAGTCGGGGTTTCCTTCTGCGGTGATCCGGTCGTAGCCGTCGACCCATTCATAGGCGCCGGCGTGGCTGGACTGGTAGTCGTACTCGACCTTGTAGCGGTGGCCGTCGGCCATCGGCACGGTCCAGGGGGCGGTGCGGTAGACGAGTCCGGTGTTCTCCTCGTGGGCCTTGAGGGACTCCTTGCCGCCGATGACGTCGTCGACGAGCTTTCCGTTCCAGCCGGCCTGGGTGTACGGGGTGTGCAGCTGGGAGATGACGGTCCGGGGGTCGGTGGAGCCGCCCGCGTCGCCCTTGAGGAAGGGGCCCCAGCCCTGGTCGACGTCCTCGAAGTCCTCGTACACGACGGTGTTCTTCTTTGTCGCCGGGGAGTTGGTGACAATGCGTACGTCATCGGCCCGGACGCTCGCCGCGCTGCCCTTGGCCGCTTCGATACGGAGCGTGGCGCGGCCGTTCGCGGGGGCGGTGAAGTTCACCTTCGCCCGCTGGAAGTACGTACCGTGCCAGTCGGACGCGGCGACGTAGTCCTCGGCGGTGGAGCGGTCCACCGCGACGGACCTGCCGCCGATGGAGAGCGTGGTGTGCCGGGTCTTTCCGGGCTGGACCTCGATGAGCGCGGATGCGGTGTAGCGCTTGCCGGGGGTGAGGCCGTCGATGCCCTGCGAGAGCGCCGCCGTGCCGGTGCCGGAGAGTTCGGCGCTGTTGCGGCCCTGGCCGTCGGTGTCGCGGGCGACGGTTCCGGTCTTCGACCAGGCGCTGAGCCCGTTGTCGTTGAAGCCCGGATCGTCGACCGGGGTGCCTTCGCCCCACTTGGCGTCGGCGGCCTTCGGCGCCCGGTCCGGGTAGAGGACGTACGGCTGACCGGCCTTGGCGGTCAGTGTGATCTTCCCGCCGGACGGCTTGACCGTGCCGGTCTTGACCCGCCCGTTGTCGGTGAGCTCGTAGACGGTGTACGTGCCGTTCGACGGCACCGCCCAGCTGCTCGTACCGCCGGACTTGCTGTAGTGGTACAGCTTCTTCCCGCCGTCCCACGGCAGCAGGTAGTCGGTGCCGCTCAGGACCTTGCGGCCGTGGTCGTAGAACGTCCGCTTGCCGTCCTCGACCGTGCCCCGGACATCGCCGGTGAGGGTGACGTCATTGCCGTCCCAGCGGGTGATCTTCTGCTGCTGGAGGTACTTGGCGGGCAGATTGCGCTGCCAGATGTTGTCGTAGAAGGCGTTCCAGTCGGTCTCGTTGGTCCAGCCCTCGAACTCCTCGATGGCGGTCTGTCCGAGGACCGGATCGTTGTTCCAGACGTCCTTCTCACCGTTGCGGATGAACCGGATGATCTTCGAGTTGAGGCCCTTGTTGGTGGCGCCGCCGTAGTCGAGGTCATTGGCCCAGTGCGACCAGAGCGAGCCGCGCTCGAATTTGTCGGCCCACTCGGTGGCGACGTTCCAGCCCTGCTCCTGCACTTCCTGGAGGGTCTTGTCGGGGATCCAGCCGTGCGTGTAGTAGACGTCGAAGTAGAGCAGGCTGAGGTTGCGGTCCGTCTCGTCCCGCAGCTGTTGTATCCGCTTGGCCAGGTCGCCGCTGTTCACGTCGCGGCGCTGGTCGATGTAGTAGCTCTGGCCGAGCCAGTTCCAGCCGGGCTTGGTCTTGTCGACGAGCTTCTCGTCGAAGGCGTTGGCCTCCGGATACGCCTCGGTGTCGTTGATGTGGACGCCGAAGGTGGCACCCCACTTCTTGCCGTCCTTCAGGAGCTCGTTGAGGTCCTTCAGCCCGCCGGCGCGCTTGTTGTAGTTGCCGCCGTAGTCGGGGTGGGCCGAGTCGTGGCCCTCGGAGGCGAAGCCCTTGAGGATCGCGAGCTGCCCGAGGCCGTCGGTCGCGAGGGAGACCCGCTTGACGTCGTCGAGGGTGCGCAGGAAGGGGTGGGTGGCCTGGCTGGCGAAGTTGAACGGGATGTGGGTGACGACCCGGTCCGGGGTGTCCTTGCTGCCGGGCGCCGCGATGCCGATCGAGCGGAACGCGACGGCTCCGTCCTGCCAGTCGACCTTCTTGTCGCCATTGGCGTCGGGAGTGACGACGACCTTCGCCCAGGGGAGGTTGTCCCCGCTCTCCGGCTTCGGCGCCCCGTCCCCGCGGTAGGTCCACTGGCCGGACCAGACGCCGACCCGGACACTGCCGTCGTCGGCCTTGCGGGCCTGGTGCCAGAACCGGGCGTCGTCGCCGCCGGTGGCGCCGGAGGGCTTGTCGTACGAGGAGTTGGACTCGACGGCCGCGGCGAGCGAGCCGGTGTTGAGAATCGCGTACGAGGCGCCGACCGGCGCCGTGTCGGCGGCGGTGTCCGGAGTGACCCGGGCGAAGACGTCGGCGGTCTTCGTCGAGTCGTTGTCCAGCCTTGTGAAGGCGGTGGCGGCGCCGTTGTCCGTGGAGCCGACGGAGACCAGGTCGTGGCCGGGAATGTCGATGGTGCCGACGCGGAACGCCTCGGTGTCACGGACGGCCGTCACCTTGAAGGTGGTGGCGCGTCCGGAGACGGAGAGCGAGGCGTCGATCTCGATGCCGGGCAGGTCGGTGAAGGTCAGCGTGTAGCGGGCGGTCGAGGCGGTGACCTCGGGTGCTCCCTTGAGCTTCACGGGGTGCGCGGTGCCGTTGAGGGTGACGGCGGTGACCGGCTGCGTACTGCCGAGCAGCTGATCGCCGCTCGCCCTGTCGGTGTACGCCAGGACGCGCGGGAAGTCGTCGGCGACGGCGACCGAGAGTTGCGCGGACCGGATGACGGTGGCGTCCGCGGGTACGGCCGACTCGACTGCGGCGGGTGAGTGGGCGGCGGCTGTGGCGGGGAGCGCGGTCCCCACCAGCGCCAGGACGGCGGCTGAGGCGGCGGCGACAGCGCCCGCCGAAGTGAATCTTCGCGACATGTGCCCTGAGTAGTCCCCCTGTCCGGACACCGTCAACGACGTACGGCTCCTCGGGGCGCTCCAGTCCAACAACCGTGATGCGTAAGTCCAAGTGGACCGTACGCGTCCACCGGCCGACGTCTTGGGGACGGGGCGGCCGGAGCGCCTCGCGCCCCGGGCCGATCGCGCCGGTTTCGGTACGCGATGCCGGTGTCAGGTACGGCGTCTCGCGGCACGGCGGTCGTCGGCGCTGCCGGACGGGTCGGGATCGGTGTCGGCGCCGGCCGGCCCGTCGGGTTCCGCCGGTTCGGCGTGCTTGCCGTCCGCCCAGGTCAGGGCGGCCACCATGGAGCGGAAGGCGGTGCGGTAGATGCGCGGGCCGGTGCCCGTGTGGTGCTGGAAGTGGTGGCGCAGGTTGGCGGGGGTGCCCAGCCCGGTGCGCGTGGCGATGCGCTCCACCGGCTCGTCCCCGCGCTCCAGCAGGCGCTGCGCCGCCTGGACGCGGGCGCGCAGGAGGTACTGGAGCGGGGAGAGCCCGGTCTCGGCCCGGAAACGCCGGTTCAGGCCGCGGACGGTGAGCCCCGCGTGGTCGGCGATGTCGTTCAGCGTCAGCGGGTGGTCGAGGTGGGCCTCCATCCACCGGATCGTGGGCCCGAGGGAGTGCGGGCCGGTCCCGTGGCGGATTGCGGGCCCCGTGGCGTCCTCGGCACCGGCGGGTGCGTGGAGCTGCATGAAGACCTGCCGCTCCGTCTCGATGGCGACCGGTACGCCGTGGTCCAGGGTGATCAGGTGCAGGCAGAGATCGAGGCCGCCGAGTACTCCGGCCGCGCTGTGGAACGGGTCCGCGTCCACGACGGCCCCTTCCGGATCGACCTCGACGCGGGGATGGCGCCTCGCCAGCTCCGCCGCGTACTGTCGCCCGGTGGCCGCCCGGCATCCGTCGAGGAGCCCGGTGGCGGCGAGGGTGAACGTCCCGGTGCCGAACGCGCCGATGCGGCTGCCCCGGTCCGCGGCGGCCCGCAGCGCGTCGGCGACCTCGGGTTCCGGCTCGTCACGGAAACCGGCGTGTCCGGGCAGCAGTACGGTATCGGCGTCCGCCAGCCCTTCCAGGCCCCAGGGCGTGTCGATGCGGAAGGGCGCCGGGGAGCCGGTCCCGCGAAAGCCGGGAGCGGTGCAGTACCGCAGCTCGTACGCGACATGCGGGTGGTGCCGGGCGGCTGTGCCGAAGCACATTCCGGGCCCGGTGAGTTCATGGCCCGGCACCCCGTCGAGCACGAGGACGGCGATCACTGGCATGTCCAGAATTTAGCCGAGGGTGACATCAGGACCGCTTTTTCCGGACGGGACCGATACGGAGGATGGGTGTTGCGCGGCACCGGAAGCGAGAGAACGCCCGGCAGCCGGTTCGCACATCCACCACGCGCACGACGCGCATCGGAACGAAGGAATCACCCGTGTTCACACGCAGCTCGCCGTCCGCCGGCCCGTCCCGGTCCCGCAAGTCCCTCTCCCGCCGTGCGGGACGGGTCGCCGCCGTCGCCCTGGCCGCGACGGCCTGCGTCACGGCCATGTCCCCCAGCGCCAGCGCCATCGTCAACGGGCAGGAGGCCACGCAGCGTTACCCGTTCATGGCCACGCTCCCGCAGACGGCCAAGTTCCCGACAGGTGACGGCGAAACGATCGACGTACGCGCCCAGTGCGGCGCATCGCTGATCACCTCGCGCTGGCTGGTGACGGCGGCCCACTGCGTCAACCCGGAGGCGCTGGACGGCATCGTCCGCATCGGGTCCGACGACCGCGAGTCCGGCGGCACCGTGCGCCACATCAAGCGGACCGTCACCCACCCCGCCTACGACGTCGAATCCGATCCCAGCACGAACGACATCGCGCTCGTCGAGCTGGACCGCCCGGTCTCGGAGAAGCCCATCCGCATCGCCAAGTCGGTGGGCCGGCCCGGCACCCCGACGCGACTGCTCGGCTTCGGTACCGTGCGCGACACCGACTACCTCCCCGATGCGGTGTTCCCGGACAAGCTCAAGCAGCTGGACACCCGCATCGGCGCCGTGAACGAGTGCTCGCCCGGCCGCGCCGACAAGACCCGGATCTGCACGATCAGCAAGACTCCGGGCGCCATGGCCTGCTTCGGCGACTCCGGCGGCCCGCAGATCCAGCACGGCCGGGACGGGCGCTGGGAGCTGGTCGGCGCCACGTCGGGCGACGGGGACACCGACCCGACCTGCGGCACCGGCCCCGGCATGTACACCAACGTTCCCGCGTACTCCAAGTGGATCGACAGGACCATCCACTCGCACCGCTGACGCGGCACGTACCCGGGCGGGGGGACCGTCCGTCGGCCCGCCCGGGTACGTCCGAGTACGCCCTGACCACCGCCGCTCCCCCGTCCCCCTACCCTCGGATAGATTCTGAGTATGTCCGTAATCGCCGTTCTTGTACCTGACAGGCTTCCCGGACACCAGCTGACCACCCCCGGGCTGGTCTTCGGGACAGCGACGACCGGCCACCCCGACGCCGACTACGAGGTGCGGCTCTGCGCCGCCCCCGGCCTCACCGCCACGGGGGCACCCGCACCGCTCCGGATCTCCGTCCCGTGGGGGCTCGACGGCCTCGCCGACGCGGACGTCGTCCTGGTCCCCGGTCAGGACGGCGACGGCCCCCGCGACGAGCCCACGCCCGAGGTGCTCGCGGCACTCCGGGCCGCGGCCGCACGCGGCTGCCGCATCGGCGCGACCGGCACGGGCGTCTTCACCCTCGCGGCCACTGGCCTCCTGGACGCCCGCCGCGCCACGACCGGTTGGCGCCACACCGAGGAGCTGGCCCGCCTCCACCCCCGTATCGAGGTCGATCCGATCGGCACGGTCGTGACGGACGGCCGGTTCCTCACCTCGGCCGGGATCTTCGGCAGCCTGGACGTCTGCCTGCGCCTGCTGGCCCAGGACCACGGCGAGCGGGTGGCCGGTGAGACCTCCCGGGAACTCCTCACCCCGCTCCTGCCCCACGGCGACCGCGTCCAGGAGACCATCGACCGCGAACTCACCGAGAGCGCGGGCATCGAACCGACGCTGCGCTGGCTGGAGGCCCGCCTGCACCTCCCGCTGACCCCGGCGGACCTCGCCGCGCACGCGGGGATCAGTCTCAGCAGCCTCAACCGCCGCTTCCACGCGCAGACCGGCGCCACCCCGTCCCAGTACCTGCTGCGCCGGAGGCTGGAGCGGGCCCGCGAACTGCTGGAGGACACCGACGAAGGGGTGGAGCGGGTGGCGGCCCGGTGCGGTTTCACCTCGCCGGCCAGCCTGCGCCACCACTTCTCCCGACTGACGGGCACCACACCACGCGCCTACCGGACCCGCGCGCGAGGCGGGCCACATCGGGGCGGACAGTGATGAACAGGCCTTGAGCAGGCCGGGATTGCTCCTTCGACCACGGGCGTGTGCAGGAACGGTGGAAAAGTTCCCCGAAGCCGGCCCTCCCCCGGAAGCCCTCCACGTAGCCTGCTACCGAATGACGAGCACGCGGTGGGGGCGGTGCGCGTCCGCTGCCGCGGCTCACCGACGGATGCCATCAGGGGGCAGCATGCTCAAGCTGGACGCTCCGGGTAATTCTTTCCAATCCGTGATCTCCAACCACGACTATCCGGATACGGAAGCCGAGTGGAACGGGACCGGGCCGGGGTGGGGCTGGATGTGGGTTCCTTATCCTTTCAACTCGCAGCGCGTGCAAGGGCAGTTCACCCGTCACGTCTTCAAGCGCAACCAGACGTCACGCGATGATCTCCGGGCTTTCATCGGCGAGAACCTCGCCGAGAACGATCGACGCTGGTCCAAAGCGGCCGCTGCCGCCCTTCGTGGTGTCACTGCTCAGGAGTTCGTCCTGATCTGCTCGAACGTCTGGGCATTCGCCTTGTTCGAGGTCAACTCAGGCTCGACCGCGAAATCCGGTACCGCTTTCTACAACCGGTGGGTCGGAGGGGTGAACGCCGATCCGGAGGCCCCGTACATGCTGATGGCCGCGGAGAAGCCGGTCGTCATGGCGATGGGCTGACCACGGTTTCGCCTCACCGGCCGAGCGCCTGCCGGACGGCGTGGAGCCGGTCCGGCAGGCGTCACCGGCGGACGTGGAACGTCACCAGCGGAGGGCGGTGAAGTCGATCGGCCGGGGCCGCAGCAGCGCCGTGCGTTCCGCCAGTGCGTGCAACCGCCGGGACATCTCGTCGACGTCCCGGCGCTGCCGGTCGCCGTGGCCGGGCAGTACCCACTCGAACCGCAGGTGCCCCGCCGTCCTCGCCAGGGAGGCGGCCAACTCCTCGATGGAGTACCAGGTCACGCTCTCCGCGACTTCGAGATCATCGGTCGTGCGCGACCAGTAGAAGCTGTCGCCGCTGAAGCAGTACCGGTCGTCCGCGAGATAGAGCACGCTGCCCCGGGTGTGGCCGGGCAGCGGATGGGCGGTGACTCCCTCGCCGATCTCCACCGGGTCGAGCCCCCGGATCACCTGGTCCGCGTCCGGCGCCGCGTCGAGGTCCCCTTCGTGGATCCACATCCGGGCGCCGAAGTGGTCGGCGTAGCGGCGCCCGTGCGCGACGTGGTCGCGATGGGTGAGCAGCACATCGGTGACGGGCCCCGTCGTCGCCACGTACCGCTCGGCGAGTCCGGGGCTCCAGCGCGGGGTGTCGATCATCATGACCGTGCCGGACGGGCGCCGCAGCAGATAGGAGTTGGCGCCGGCGGTGTGCTGGGAGTTGTGCCCGCAGACCAGTACGCCGTCGTCCAGCGCCATCGGGAACGGGTCGAGCGCCGGGTCCGGCTGCCCCGACGCGGGCCGGATCGAGCGGGTGTGGCAGGCGAAGACGGCGGCGTGTAAGCGCCGGTTCTCCGCCTCGTCGCTCGGTTGCCGCAGGATCCGTGACGCCCCTTCCTCCTCTCCGATCAGCTCGGGTGCGAACTGTCGGGCTACGTCGCAGTTGGTGCAGCGGTCGTCCACGTACCAGTCGGCCATGGCAGGGTTCCTTTCACTTCCACGGGATACGACCCCATCGGGGGCCGCCGTTCCAGGGATAACCCACGCGCGACCGGAACCGATAGGCCACCCGCCGATCCAGTGCTTCGGATCCCGGGCCCCTCACGCGAAACAGGGCGGCACGCCCGACGCCTGGCGCGGGGTCCGGCCGCGCACCTCGAACTCGCACCACACCACCTTGCCGGGGTTCCGCTCCCCCACCCCCCACTTGTCGGCGAGCGCCGCCACCAGCAGCAGCCCCCGTCCGCCCTCCGCATCGGGCGCCGCGCCCTCATCGGCGAGGCGCACCTCCCCATCACCACTGTCGTGGACCTCGACCCGCAGGACGCCGTCGGCCGGCTCCAGGTAGAGGTGGGTACGGAAACCGCGACCGGGCGGGACACCGTACAGGAGGGCATTGGTGACGAGTTCGCTCACGCAGAGCAACACGTCGTCGACACGGGCATCGCACGCCCAGTCGACGAGGGCCTGGCGCACGAACTGTCGTACGAGCGGGACGGACCGGCGTTCCCGACGGTGGAACGCTTCGCGGAAGTAGGGGAGTTGAGTTGGTTCGTTCACACCGCCAAGGTCACACAACGTCACTACTGTTGATCAGCGCATCGGCTCGTACAACGCAGTTGTACGGCTTCTGACGGGTCATCCGGGTTTCGCGACGGGGAGAGGCACTTCATGCACTCGGCGAGGAAGAACAAGCGGATCACGTCCTGGCACCTGATCGGCGCCCAGCTGGCGACGTTCCGCAAGGCGGCCCGGATGACACAGGCGGCGCTGGCCGACCAGTTCTGCGTGGGCGAGGACACGATCGCGTCGATCGAGCAGGGTCGCAGGCCGTTGCAGGCCGATTTCGCAGCGCAGCTCGACGAACTGCTGGGCACGAAAGGGGTGTTGCAGGTCGCGGTGTCGAAGGTGCCGCAGAAGGAGAGGTTCCCGGCGTTCGTGCAGGATTTCGTGGAGTACGAGCAGGAGGTGCTGACGCTGCTGTCGTACGAGAACCAGGTCGTCCCAGGACAGTTGCAGACCAAGGAGTACGCGCGTGCGGTCTTCGTCTCTCTCTATCCACCGCTGGAGGAAGAGGAGATCGAAGAACGGGTCACGGCGCGACTCGACCGCCAGAAGGTCTTCGATCGCAAGCCGAGACCGATGGCCAACTTCCTGCTGGAGGAGAGCATCTTGCACCGGCCCATCGGGGGGCGTCATGTTCTCCGCGAACAGCTCCGGCATCTGAGACGTTGCGCTGAACTCCCTTTTCTGGGACTGCAGATCATGCCGAGCGACCGCGAGACGCATGCCGCACTGGACGGTCCGATGGTGCTGTTGGAGACCCCCGATCACGATCAGCTGGCCTACATCGAAGGGCAACGCATCAGCTTCCTGATCGACGATCTCGACGAGGTCAGCGTTCTCCAGCAGAAATATGGGATGCTGCGTTCGCAGGCGCTCTCTCCTGAACGAAGCATGCGCCTTTTGGACGAACTGCTTGGAGAGTCATGACCCGCGCAGCACACCCGGCCCCCAGCTCGACCGCTCTCGCCTGGTTCAAGTCCAGCTACAGCAGCGACCAAGGCGGCGCCTGCCTCGAAGTCGCCTACGACTGGCACAAGTCCAGCTACAGCGCCAGCGAGGGCGGCAACTGCGTAGAAGTCTCCGCTCACCCCACCGCCGTGCACATCCGCGACTCCAAGGTCACCGACGGCCCCGTCCTCACCGTTCCCCCCGCCGCCTGGGCCGCCTTCCTCGACCTCGGCTTCACGGCCTGAGGGTCGACACCACCGGGATTTCGGCCCCCCCGTGTGCCGGACCATTGGGCCTGATCGCCGGCTCGGCGGCCTTCGACGAGTCCGGCCTCTGGGAACAGCGGTACAGCGGTTATCGGTGAGAACGATCATGGCCGTCTAGCACAGTGATCCACTTCGCTGCTGGGGTTCGGTGAAACGCCTCCGAACCTGGTCCGGGGCTGGCTACGGTCCGGCTCGTGCCGGTGGAATTTCTGAGCGATGAGCAGGCCGGGGCGTACGGGACGTTCGCCGAGGAGCCGACGAGGCCCGAGCTGGAGCGGTTCTTCTTCCTGGATGATGTGGACCGGGACCTGATCGCCCTGCGGCGGACGGAGCATCACCGGCTCGGCTTCGCACTCCAGATGTGCACGGTGCGCGGCGAAGGTGCTGCTTCAGGAGCTGGAGCTGGTCGAGGAGCAGGAGGCGGACCTGGACGTGGCCGCGCTGTGGGCAGCAGTGGAGGAGGTCGCGCCGCGTGCCGCCGTGATGACCGCGGCGGCCACCGTGGTGACCCTGGTGCCCGAGGACGAGAACTCGGCCGAGGTCGCCATGCGGGCCGCGCTCGCGAACCGGTATGCGACGGTGCGCCCGTTCCTCGCGTTGCTGGGTGAGTCGAAGGCGCTGGACGCGGCGAGTGCCGGGAAACGGGTCCTGGCCGGGGTGCGGGGGCTTCCGGCGCTGGCGCGGCGGAAGGTGGGGGTCAAGCCGCTGCTGCCGCGCGAGGTGGACGCCAAGCTCGTGCCGCCGGCGTGGCGCAAGGCGGTGTACGCCAACCCCGACCTGCCGCAGGGTGCGGTGGACCGGGACGCGTACGTGGTGTGCGTGCTGGAGCAGCTGCACCGGGCCCTGAACAACCGTGACGTCTTCGCCTCGCCCTCGCACCGCTGGTCCAACCCGCGGGCACGCCTGCTGGACGGGCCCGACTGGGACGCGGTCGAGGAGGACGTCCTGGCGGCCCTGAGCCTGGACATGCCTGTCACCGAGCACCTGGCGGAGCTGGTGCGGGGCCTGGACGCCGGGTGGAAGCAGCTCGCCGAACGTCTGGAGGAGGCGGGGCCGGCGGCGAAGGTCTCCATCGAGGTGCAGGACGACGGGCGGGTAAAGCTGAACGTGGACAAGCTCGGCGCGCTCGGCGAGCCGAAGTCCCTGACCTGGCTGCGCAAGCGGATCGGGAAGATGCTCCCGAAGATCGACCTGCCGGACCTGCTGTTCGAGGTGAACGCCTGGACCGGGTTCCTCGACGCCTTCGTCCACCTCGGCGACGGCACGACCCGGATGAAGGACCTGCCCACCTCGGTGGTCGCGCTGCTGGTGTCCGAGGCGTGCAACATCGGCCTGGCCCCGGTGGTCAACCCCGGCTACGAGGCCCTGACCCGGGCCCGGCTCGTGCACGTCGACCAGTACTACCTGCGCGCCGACACCATCGCCGCGGCGAACGCGCGGCTGATCGCCGCCCAGGCCGACATCCCGATCGTGCGTTACTGGGGCGACGGACTGCTCGCCTCCGTGGACGGGCTGCGCTTCCAGGTGCCGGTGCGCACCATCAACGCCGCCCCGTCGCCGAAGTACTTCGGGTTCAAGCGCGGCATCACCTGGCTCAACGCCGTCAACGACCAGGTCGCGGGCATCGGGCAGATGGTCGTCCCGGGCACCCCGCGCGACTCCCTGCACATCCTGGACGCCCTGCTGAACCTCGACGGCGGGGTGAAGCCGGAGATGGTGGCGACCGACAACGCCTCGTACTCCGACATGGTGTTCGGCCTGTTCAAGATCCTCGGCTACAACTTCAGCCCCCGGTTCCGCGACCTGGACGACCAGCGGTTCTGGAGGGCCACGATTCCCGGCGTCGCCACCGGAACGTACGGCGCGGTGGAGGACCTGGCCCGCAACCGCGTGAACCTGAACAAGGTGATCACGCACTGGCCGGACATGCTGAAGGTCGCCGGTTCCCTGGTCACCAACCAGGTCCGCGCCTACGACCTGCTGCGCATGTTCGGCCGCGACGGGCGCCCGACCCCGCTCGGGGCAGCGTTCGCGGAGTACGGGCGGATCGCCAAGACCGAGCACCTGCTGCGGGTGGTCGACCCGGTGGACGACACCTACCGCAGGCAGATGAACCGGCAGCTCACCGTGCAGGAGTCCCGCCACAAGTTGGCCCGGGACGTGTGCCACGGCAAGCGCGGCACCATCCACCAGGCGTACCGCGACGGCATGGAGGACCAGCTCGGCGCACTCGGCCTGGTCCTCAACGCCATCGTGCTGTGGACCACCAAGTACATCAACGCCGCCGTCGACCGGCTGAAGGCCGAGGGCCACGAGATCCGGGACGAGGACATCGCCCGGCTCTCCCCGCTCAAGCACCGCAACCTCAACCTCCTCGGCCGCTATAGCTTCACCGCTTCGACGCCGGTCGCCGGCGCCCTGCGCCCGCTGCGCGACCCGGACGCACCTGAACTGGACGAGGACGACGACGGCGGGGACAACGCGGACTGACTGAACAAGAGGCGTCCAGGGCACTCATCAGCCGTGCAGCGGCTTGGGCCTGCGGCTCCATTGAGCTGCCATTGACCGCCTTGACGCCCTCGGCGTCCAGCTGCTCGGTTCTCACTCGCTCAACAAGGCCGGTGAGTTGCTCTCAACTGACGCAAGCAAACACCGGATCTCGTCGCGAGCAAGTCGGCCCGGTCCGGCCTCTGTCTCATGCATATGCGCTCCGACGACCGGTAGTAGACACTGTCTACTCGGGTTGGTAGACAGTGTCTATGGAAAGTGAGAACTCCCTGCGGGAACGGCTGGTCGACATCGGAGTCGATCTCGTGACGACCGAGGGCTCCGTGTCGGTCGGGCTGCGCGAGATCGCCCGCCGGGCGGGGGTGTCGCACGGGGCGCCACGTCGGTACTTCCCCACGCATCACGCCTTGTTGTCAGCGATCGCCCAGCGGGGCTTCGAGGACCTGGGGGCTCAGTTCGTCGCCGCGATCGCCGACAACACATCCCCGCGGGCCCAGGTGCGAGCCGCCGCGCGGGTGTATGTCGGGTACGCATTGGAGCGCCGCGGCATGTTCGAGCTGATGTTTCGCCACGATCTGCTCGACAGCGAGCAACACGCCCACAGCGAGAGACATCTGCGGAAGTCGACTCTCCCGCTCTTCGAGCGCATCGTCGCCCTCGTGGCCCAATGCCGGGCAGAGCCGAACCCCGCGCACAGGCCCGGCACGACGAACGAGGCCGCGCCAACGCCGGCCATGACAGCCGCGGCCCTGTGGTCGAACCTGCACGGCATCGCCCAACTGTGGGCATGGGGCAGCCTTCAGCTCGCTCTCGACGCCTCACGGCCGGGCAGTCCACCTGACCGCGACCAACTCGACCAACTCATCACCGCGGTGCTGAACACTCACCTGGGCACGGTGAACTCATGACCGCGCATGTACGGCTCCACCTTGCCCTCGTGGTCAGCGTGTCCAGCGCTATGCTCGTCGCGCTGGACGGCACGGTCCTCCTCGTGGCGCAACCCAGCCTGCAGCGCGACCTCGGCGCGAGTGTGGCGCAGACCCAGTGGACGAGCACCGGCTATCTGCTCGCGGTGGCCTCGCTTCTCGTCATCGCCGGCCGCCTCGGGGACAGGTACGGGCACCTGCGGCTGCTGCTGGTCGGCGTACTGGGTTTCGGCGCCGCCTCGGCCGGCATCGCGCTCGCGCCCTCTATCGGCTGGGTGATCGGTCTGCGCGCCGCCCAAGGCGTGTTCGGTGCGCTACTCCAGCCGGCGACACTCGCGCTGCTGAGGCTGACGTATCCGGCGGACCGGCTCGGTAGGCCGATTGCCATCCGGACCAGCGCGATCGCGGTGGCCGCAGGGGCGGGCCCGGTCCTCGGGGGCGTCCTCGTCGCCCACTTGGGCTGGCGTGCCGTGTTCTGGGTCAACGCCCCCATCGTCCTCGTGATCGCCGCGCTCACCCTCAGCGTCCGGCCGCCGAGGCTGGAACGCACCGGCTCGGGGCGGCTCGATCTCGCCGGCGCGGTCCTGCTCGCGGCCGCGCTGGCGCTCCTCGTCCACACCCTGGCCGGCGTACCGGCGCGCGGATGGACCGCGGCGCCGACATTGTCCGGACTGGTCGCCGCCGCAGGACTCGCAGCTGCACTCGCCAGGCACGAGCGCCGCACCGCGGACCCGACCGTGCCGTACGAGGTGGCGCGATCCATACCAGTCACCGCATCGATGGCAATCCTTCTGCTCACCACCGCCGGCCTGTTCGGCACACTCTTCACGGCCACGTTCTACCTCCAGAACATACTCCGCCTCGATGCGCTCGCCTGCGGCCTGCGCGTCCTTCCACTGACCGCACTCATGGTCCTCGGCGCACCCTTCGCCGCCACCGCACTGCGCCGGTACGGCCCGCGAAGCAGCGCGATCACCGGTACGACCCTCGTCGTCACTGGCATCGCCGGGCTGTCCTGGCTCGGCCCGTCCAGCACGTGGATGGCCACGGGCGCGGCATTCGCGGTACTCGGCGCGGGGTTCGCCACCGTGATGGTCACCGCCACCGGAACCGTCGTCGGCGACGCACCACCCGGGTATGCGGGGGTCGTCGGCGGGCTCAAGCAGACCGCCATGAACATCGGCCCGACCCTCGGCATCGCCGTCGCAGCCAGCGCCGGGGCCTCCGCGAGCGGCTCCCCCCTCGTGGCCGGAACGTCCGCTCCGGCGATGGGTTCCACCGTGCTGGTCCTAGCCGGGTTTTCAGCCCTCGGTCTGATACCGGCATTGATGCTGCCCTCACACCCGGCCCGCCGAGCAAGACTCGACACGACCGCCCAATCTGGTGTGCCGCGTCGGTAACCTGAAGCGGCCGCCCGCATCCGTGGCTCCCCGCCTGTCGTCAAACGATCGTTTGACGACAGGCGGCCGACGCGTCCAATGAACCCGCGGAATCAAGGGGTTCGCGGCGGCCCGAATCCAATCGGATCCGATGGTGATTGCTGACAGGGTTTGACGACAGATAGGGTCCGATCCTCCGTACGGAAGGGACCCCACGGTGGCGAACCTGGTCTACAAGCGGGTCTCGACCGACCAGCAGTCCACCGCCCGGCAGGACCTCGTCCTGGACGAGGCCGGCATCGAGGACCCGGTCGTCTTCGAGGAGGACCCCGGCACCTCCAGCCGCCTCCACCCCCTCCAGCGCCCGAAGTTCGGCGACCTGCTCACCTACGGGCGGCCGGGCGACACCGTGCACATCTCCGAGATGTTCCGCCTCGTACGCGGCAACCAGCACATCCTCGACGTGCTCGACGTCCTCCACCGCGACCGCCTCTCCCTGCGCATCCACGACGGCGCGTTCTCCGCGATGGACCTCACCGCCCGCCACCCCCGCACCGGCGAACTGCTGTCCACCGTGAAGTTCATGGTGCAGACCCTCGCCGCCGCCGGCGAACTCCAGCGCGACCTCCAGCGCGAGCTGACCTACGACGGGCTGCGGGCCGCCGAGGCCAGGGGCAGCAAGGGCGGGCGCCGCCCCGCCGTGGCGGCCGACAAGACCGACGACGTGCGCGCCGCGTACCTGGAAGGCCGCTCCATCGCCGCCCTCGCCCGCGACCACCGGGTCAGCCGCGGCGCGATCCGCACGGCCGTCGCCGACCTCCTGCCCGACCACACCCCCACCGAGGAGGACGCCCCCGCCTCGGACCTGCCGGTCACCCTCGACATGCCGTGCAAGGTCGCCGACTACCTCCGCACCACAGAGCTGGAGCCCGCCGAGCGCGCCGCGCTCGACCAGGGGGCGCCCGTACGGCGCGGCCAGGGCTACACCCTGCGCGTCAGCGCCGCCCCCGGCGTACACCGCCAGCTCCTCGCCCGCTGCCAGCCGCTCGACGGCGGCCACGGCGTCCCCGCAGTCCCGGCCCAGCGCAAGGCCCGCCGCGAGTACGAGAACCGCGTCAGCACCCTCACGCCCTGAACAAGATCGTTCTCACCGATAACCGCTGCACCGATGTTCCCCGAGGCCGGAGTCGCAGCTTCCGGTTGTCGTGTCATCGCGAGCCCGCTGATCTCCGGTACGACCGTGCCGATCACCACGTCCAGCACCGCATCCGCGCGCTCGCACGCCCGTCCGCCTGAATGCGCCCATCCTGGCCATCCCGGCCGGCGGCGACCTGTATCAGCGAGGCGAGGACCATGTCGGCCTGTACCGACGGGCATCGGCACCACGATCGCGCGTCGAAGCCCGATCGAGCCTACGAGGTCCGGCTGATCCGTTGAGGTTGCTACGCCTCCTCCGTGCTCGTCGGCCGGGCGAACGCTCCCGGACGACGTCGGCAGACTCGGCGGCAGACTTCCCGGGAGCAGGCCGCAAACCGACAGGTTTCGGTCATGCGGTCGACGGTTGCCTCGTCAGAGGGTTTGCCCCGTGTCCCACGGCTTGTGTGCCGAAGCCCGCGGCTATGGTCTGCCCTTCGACTACAGGGAGTGCGTCATGCGCAAGTTTTGGCTGTCCGTGGCTGCGGTTGCTACCGCTGCCGGGCTACTCACGGCGTGTTCGGGTGCGAAGGACCCCGCCGACTCGGCGAAAGAGGGCGCCCCGAAAGCGGGGACAGGGAGAGCCTGGAGCGAGGAGACCTCGGCGGCGAACCCGTCGAGGGACGTCAGAATCGTGAAGTCAGGGTTCGAGGGCCATCGGGCCGGGGGTCATCGCGCGTACGTCGTGCACTACACGATCAGGAACGGCGGGAGCGGGGCGGCGAGTTACTTCGCGCAGTTCGAGTTCCTGGACAAGGACGGGGATGTTCTCGGGAACACCGGGGTGACGGCCGACAGGCTGGGCCCAGGGAAGACGAGGACGGGGAGCTCGGCTCCACGGGACGCGGAGATCGAGGACGGCACCGTCAAAGACATTGCGTCCGTGCGCCTCACGCACGTCGAGCGCACGTGACGCGCGTACCGGTCACGTCCGCACGTCGCCCGGCAAGGTATCCGAGGCACCTGGCACGTCGATCACGCCGTTGCGCGGCATGATTCCCCCCGATGCCGCGACCGGCACCGCCTTCGTGGGGGACGGGGACGGCTTCGAGATGTGACACCTCGGGCCTTGCCGGGTCTCCGGCGTCGACCGCAGGTCGGATGCGCGGCGGTCACCACGCAACGGAGCCAAGGCGATCGATGAACGTCCCGGTCGGCCCGTCGACGTCGACCATCGCGAGTTTGACGATCGAGTCGGTGCCCTCGGTGGCCGTCAGCCGGCCGGTGTGATTGTTCATGTCAGTGGCGGCGAATTTGCGATGGGCGATTTCTCCAGGAGTGGCGACGTTGAACTTGATCTCCGGGAGCGCCTGGGCGTACCGGACGGTGATCATGTTCAGCGCCGCCTTCGACGAGCTGCAGGCGAGCTCGTGGATTTTCGAGACGGGCTGCTCCGGAACGGTCACGACCGTGAAGAAACTGCCACCGCTGGACACCATCACCACCCGCGGATGGTCTGCCGCCTGCAGCAAGGGAAGGTACGGATGCGTGACCCTGATCGGTCCGTGCACATTGGTGTCGTAGACGGAATGAATTTCGTCAGCCGTCGCGTCTGCAGGCGCAATACACCGCCCTGCTCGGCTGTGACATGTGCGAGCGACCCGTGATAGGCCTCACAACCGGGAGCCCGTTGCGGGCCGATGACTGAGCCAGGAATCCGGGGCCGGTTCTGCGGCAACCACCCCTTCAAGGCGTCGAGTTGTGAAGACTTCCAATTTTTGAGAGCGCTCTCAACCGCAAGTCTTGACGCCCACCCCGGCCATCACGAGAGTGGTGCGCACCGCGGACGCCCCGCCCCATTCCCGCACGATCGCCCCGTCCGTGGCCCCCCACACACCTCGGGAGTCCTCTCGTGATTTCGCGCAGACTGTTCCTGACGGGCGGCGCCGCCGCCACCGCGACCGCCCTCACCTACCCCGCCTGGGGCAGCGCCCTGAGCCCGAGCGCATCTGCTGCCCCCGCAACCTGTGAACTCGCCCTGGTGAACCGCTCGTTGCCCGGCCGGGTCAACGCCTACGTCACCGGCCACGAACAGGGCACCGACCGCTGGGTCCTGCTGCGGGCCGACGGCAGCGTCTACCGCCCCGACTCCCCCGCCGCGCCGCAGACCCCACTACCGGTCGACTGCGCCATCCCCCTGAACCCGGCAGGCGGCGCACCGGTCGTCCTGACGCTTCCCCAGATGTATGGCGCACGCGTCTACTTCGTGCGCGACGACACGCTCACGTTCTACCTCAACCCCGGGCCCGCCCTGGTCGAGCCGGCGTTCGCCACCTCCACGGACGCCAACTACGGGCGGACCTGGTCGTTCTGCGAGTTCACCTTCAACCCGCAGCAGTTGTACGCGAACATCAGCTACGTCGACCTGGTCACCGCGCTGCCGATCGGCCTGACCCTGGAGGGCGACGCGACACACACCGTGGCGCCGCTCCCGGACGGCGCGGTGCAGCGGATCGCGGACGGCCTCACCGCCCAGGCCGCCGCCGACGGCCAGCCGTGGGACAAGCTGGTGATCCGCGGCACGGACGGCGGCGTGCTGCGCGTGATCTCGCCGCAGAACCTGATGGCACCGTTCTTCGACCGGCCGGACCAGATGCCGCTGCGCGACGTGTTCACGTCCTACATCGACCAGGTCTGGGAGAAGTACCGCTCCACCGATCTGCGGATCGATCTCCAGGGCGGCCGCGGCGTCCGTACCGGCCGGGTCAGCGGCGACGTCCTCACCTTCGACGGCGGCCATACCTTCACCAAGCCGGTCTCCAAGGACGTCTTCACCTGCAACCACGGCCCATTCGCCAACAACCCGGCGGACCCCGACGACAAGAAGGCCCTGCTGGCCCGGCTCGCGGCCGGCTTCAACCGCTCCCTGATGCTCACCCACCCCGACCAGCCGAACGGCACCTCGTCGGCCGACTACTACCAGGGCGCGGCGACCAACCACTGGTCGCGCGTGGTCCACGCCAACACCCCGATCGGCTACGCGTTCCCGTACGACGACGTACGCCCCGACGGGCAGCCCGACGTCTCGGGCGCCGCGAACGACGGCAACCCGCGCCGCTTCACGGTAAGTGTGGGGGCCTGATCCTGCGGGTGGCGGTCGCCTCCCGCAGGTGGGCGACCGCCACCTCTTGTGCCGAGTGAGCCCGCATGTACGCTGCCCGGCATTCGGCTCCCTCGATGAACGGATCGACCTCGTGCACGTTGTATTCACCGGCCGCGTCATCGAGTGGCGGGGGCCTTCACCGTTCTACTTCGCCGCCGTGCCCGACGAACAGGCCACCGACATCCGCGAGGTGGCTGCGCTGGCCACGTACGGCTGGGGCGCGGTCCCCGTGGACGCGCGCATCGGCGAGACCGCTTTCACCACGTCGCTCTTCCCCAAGGACGGCAGCTACCTGCTGCCGCTCAAGAACGCGGTCCGCAAGCCGCAGGGACTCTCGGCAGGTGACGAGGTGACTGTGACCATGACCGTCCGCGTATAGGTCTCGCGTGATGTGGGCGTCGGCAGGATCGTGACCGGCCGCCTCGCCCGAACTGCTTGGCAGGCCGGCTCATTTCGGTCAACTCGGGTCAGGACCTCGGCAGTTGACCATGCTGATCCGTCACCGATTCGGATCGACGAGGTGGCCCCCCTCGTCGAGGCCCGGCGCGGCCGACGTGGTGTGAGACAGCGGCACGGGGCGCCCCCGTCCGGCGGACAGGGACACCCCGTGCGGGTCGATGCGTGCGGAGGTCAGCAGCCGCCGCAGTTGTAGTACGTCACATCCCAGTGGTTGCCCTCATCCGCGTAGACGTTGCCGGAACCCGACTGGTACTGGGGTGCACCGTCGCCGCGCAGCCCTATGTAGGCGAAGACGCCGTGGACGTAGTTCGTGAGACAGGTGGACTTGGCGAAGTCGAGCTTGTACCCGTTCCAGTGCGAGTACGTACCACTGGCATGCCCGGTCTCGGTACCACCGGTGATGTTCAACGCGCAGCCCGTGGCGCTCTTGAGGGTCTGGGCACCCTGGGCGGTGGCCAGGTTGAGCTGGTCGAACGAGGTACACGTGGCCACGTTGCGGTTGGAGCAGCCGCCGGAGGACGACCAGGTGATTCCGGAGGAGCTGAACCGGGCGGTGGCCTGTGCGTGGGTGAGCTTCGTGACGGCGTGGGCCTGGGTGGCACCGCTGCCGAGAACGCCGACGCCGGGGGCGAAGAGGACGCCGAGGACGAGGGCGAGGGCGGTCAGGACGGGGCGCAGTGTCATACGGGACACCATGGGGGACTCCTCCTGCTCATGACAAATAAGGGGCAGGGAGATAGTGCCCGAGTTCTACGCGCGTCCGCCAGAGGACAAAGGGCGCGGTTGAAGGAAGGCGAACCGCCCCTCGTAACATCCGCACCCTTGATGTTGAATTTTGAACTAGATGCCGCTAGAGTCAATCTCGTTGAAGGTTAAACAACAACTTCGACCGCCACTCGATCACGTCCCCCGAGGAGGAGCCATGGCTCTGTTCAACCGCAAGAACAACAACGCCCCGTCCGCCACCACCGCCACCGCCGTGGACCCCGCCCTGGCCGCCCTCACCGGGGACTACACGATCGACCCGGCGCACTCCAGCATCGGATTCACCGTGCGTCACGCCATGGTCACCAACGTGCGCGGCACCTTCGGCGAGCACGAGGGCAGCCTGAAGCTCGACGGTCACAACCCCGCGCGCTCCGCCGCCTCGATCGACGTCAAGATCGCCAGCGTCGACACCGGCATCGCCGACCGCGACGGCCACCTGGTCAGCGGCGACTTCTTCGACGCCGAGAAGTTCCCCCTCATGACCTTCCGTTCCACACACGCCGAGCAGCTCGGCGGCGACAAGTACCGCATCACCGGCGACCTCACCATCAAGGACGTCACGCGCCCGCTCGCCATCGACCTGGAGTTCAACGGCTCCGCCACCGACGTCTACGGCAACGAGCGCGTCGGCTTCGAGGGCGGCGCGGACATCCTGCGCTCCGACTGGGGCCTGACCTGGAACGCGGCGCTGGAGACCGGCGGCGTGATGGTCAGCGACAAGGTCAAGCTCAACTTCGACATCTCCGCGATCAAGGCCGCAGCAACGCAGGCCTGACGCCTCCCGCTGCCTCACGCCCGAACCCGAGCGCGCCCGCCTTCCCCCCTCCCCCGCCCGGGGTCGGAAGGCGGGCGCTCGTCGTCGGGCGGGACCGCGCACTGCCGTAGTCCGCCCGCCCGGACCATGCCCTTCGTTCGCCCCTGCAGACCGGCCGGTCACAACCCGTGTCGTCGCTCCCCGAGCACCCGCTCGCAGACTTCGCGCTCCGCCGCCGCCGAGAAGGCAGTGCGGCGACGGGCTGCGACCGCCCGGCGGGTCTCTTCGGCGATCAGGTCCGCATTGATCGCCGCGGCGGCCCGCACCCCGGCGTTGGCGGCGCCGATGACCTGCTCCTTCGGGTCGGCGACATTGCCGGCCACCCAGACGCCGGGGACTTCCGTCGCACCGGTCGGATCGGCGGCGATGTACGTGCCGATCACCTGACCGCCCATCTCCTGCTCGACCGCCGTCAGGCCCAGGGTCGTGAGGACGCCCGCGCGGGCGGTGAAGCGGGGCTGGACCACGACGGCCTCGCACGCGATCACCCGGCCGCCCGCCAGCCGTACCCCGGTGAGCCGGTCGTCCGTCACCTCAAGACCGGCCACTTCCCCGTCGACCACGGCAATGCCACGCGCGGCCAGTTGCTCGTACTCCTCCTCGGTCGGCTCGGGCCCGGCGTGGACGAAGAAGGTGATGTCCGCGCTCCACTGGCGCCACAGCAGTGCCTGGTGCACGGCCAGGGGGCTGGTGGCGAGGATGCCGATCGGGCGGGTTTTGACCTCCCAGCCGTGGCAGTACGGGCAGTGCAGGACTTCGCGCCCCCACCGCTCGGCCACACCCGGCACCGGGGGCAGTTCGTCGACGAGGCCTGTGGTCACCAGGAGCCGGCGCGCGCCGACAGCAGCTCCGTCCTCCCGTACGACACGGAACCCCTCGCCGCCGGGCAGCCGCTCGGCGGCCACCACCGTGCCCTCGACGATCTCACCTCCGTAACCGGTCACCTCGTCACGGCCGGCGGCCAGCAGCTCCGAAGGCGGTGTGCCCTCGCGCCCCAGGTAGCTGTGCACGTGCGACGCGGGGGCGTTGCGCGGCCGGCCCGCGTCGACCACCAGCACCGATCGACGCGCCCTGGCCAGCGACAGGGCTCCGCTCAGCCCGGCGGCTCCACCGCCGATCACCACCACGTCGTACAGCTGATCCACGTCGTTCATGTCGTTCATGTCGTTCGCGTCGCTCATGTCGTTCATGAGAAGCACCTCCGTTCACGAGAGAGCGTCCGCGGTAGAGCATGAAATCGGCAAGCATCCTTGCCGAAGCAGCAAATCATTGACCTTGTCACGGTGTGCGGGCCTGGACTGGGGCCTCCACGGCCGCCGGAGCGCTGCGGGGTTTCGCTGCCCGGCGCCCCGCGGTGGCCGGGCGTCCGCGCCATGACGGCCGGGTTCGCCGTACGCGTCGACGCGCGCCGTCCCGGCGATGCGGCAGCCTGCCCGGACCTGATCGGCCTGACCGATTGCGCGGCGTACTGAACCAGCAGTCCCGGATCCTGGGCGGCCTGCGACACCCGCTCGTCACCGGGGACGACCGGACCCTGGAGGCGGGGCTACGCCAACTGGCTCCGGCGTACGAGCAGTTGCGGACAGAACTCTCCACGGCCCTCAGACCCTGGCCCCGGGCACGTGTGGGTCAGACAGTCAGGCCGGCGTCCGCTTCTCGGTGCATGCCCATGCACAGCGCCCAGATGACGAGGATGTTGACGACGATCAGCACCATGGCCCACAAGGGGTAGAACGGCAGCCACAGGAAGTTGGCGATCGCGCCCAGGCCGGCCACGGCGACACCGAAGAAGCGCGCCCACAGGGCTCCGGTGAATACGGCGCAGCCGGCGAGGACGAGGGCGATGCCCAGAATGAGGTGGACCCAGCCCCAGCCCGTCAGGTTGAACTCGAACACGTAGTGGCGCGTCACGGCGAACAGGCGGTCCTTCGCGATGGCCGCGATCCCCTCGAAGATCGCCATCGCTCCGCCGAGGAGCATCAGGACTGCTGCCAGGACTGTCGTGCCGGATGCGGGCGCGTGCGTGGGGCTCGGCTTCGTGCGGCTCGGTCCGGGTCCGGTGGTGTCACTGGCCATTTCGATCTCCTTGGGTGACGTAGCCGTGATCCCCCGTTTCAGCGTGTCACGACGGCTCTCCGTCGGCACTCCGGGCGACACGCGCTTCAGTCGTCGTCCTCCGTCTCCGATTCGCCGACCGTCTGCTCCGACCAGATCACCTTGCCCGTCTCGGTGTAACGCGTGCCCCAGCGTTCGGCGAACTGGGCGACGAGGAACAGGCCCCGGCCCCCCTCGTCCGTCGTCGCCGCGTAGCGCAGATGCGGTGAGGTGTTGCTGGTGTCGGACACCTCGCAGATCAGGTTGCGGTCGTACAGCAGGCGGACCTCGATCGGTCCTGTGCCGTAGCGCACCGCGTTGGTGACCAGTTCGCTCAGGATCAGCTCGGTGGTGAACGCCTCCTCGTCCAGGCCACGCTCGGTGAGCCACTGGGCGACGTTCTTGCGGACGCCGGCGACAGCCGCCGGATCGGTGGCCACGGCCCATTGCGCGACCTGGTTCGGATCGAGCGTGCGGGTGCGGGCCACAAGGAGGGCGACGTCGTCGGTCGGCGGCCCGGACAGCATCGCGTCGAGCACGTCGTCGCAGGTCTCCTCCGGTGTCCGGTCGCGACCGGCGAGAGTGGCGCGCAGCAGCTCCAGGCCGGCGTCGATGTCCCGGTCGCGGCTCTCGACGAGACCGTCCGTGTAGAGGACCAGACGGCTCCCTTCGGGTACGTGGAACTCGGCCGCCTCGAAGGGCATGCCACCGACACCGAGGGGCAGGCCGACCGGAACCTCGGGAACTTCGACGCTGCCGTCGGGGAGGACCAGCACGGGCCCGGGGTGGCCTGCCCGGGCCACCGAGCAGTTCCCGGAAACCGCGTCGTAGATCGCGTACAGGCAGCCGGCTCCGGCGATCTCGCCGCCACCGCCGCCGGCCGCCTCGTCCTGGTCGATCCGGCCGACCAGTTCGTCGAGATGTCCGAGGAGTTCGTCGGGCGCGAAGTCCAGCGCGGAGAAGTTGTGGATGCTGGTGCGCAGCCGCCCCATGGTTGCGGCGGCGTGCAGCCCGTGTCCGACCACGTCGCCGACGACCAGTGCGACCCGGGCACCGGACAGCGGGATCATGTCGAACCAGTCGCCGCCCACCTCGGCCCGCGCCGGCAGATAGCGGTGGGCCACGTCAAGGGCGTTCAGCTCGGGCAGATCGCGCGGCAGCAGGCTGCGTTGCAGCGTCACGGCCATTTCGTGCTCGCGTGTGTACCTGCGGGCGTTGTCCACGCTGACGGCCGCCCGGGCCACCAGTTCCTCGGCGAAGGACTGGTCGTCCTCGTCGAACGGGTCGGGATTGCCCGCGCGCCAGAAGTTGGCCAGGCCAAGGACGACGCCGCGTGCGTGCAGCGGTACGGAGAGCACCGAGTGGAAGCCGTAGTCCAGGATCTTCGAGGCCCGCGCGGGGTCCCAGTGCCGCCATCCCAGCTGTGTGATCACCTCGGGCCCCAGCCCGACCTCGTCGATGTTCACGCGCATGGCCCCGATCCTGGAGGGAACGAATCCGACCAGTCGGCCGATCGAGTACAGGGGCTGGTCAGGGTCCGAGGCGGCGATGGCGATACGGCGCATGTCCAGCGGGGCGCTGTCCGGCGTGGTCGGTTCCTCCCCGGGGAGCGCGAGATCGGCGAGGTCGACGCTCGTGACGTCGGCGAATCCGGGGGTCGCCACATCCGCCAGCTCCTGGGCCGTCCGGGTGACGTCGAGGGTGGTGCCGATCCGGGCTCCGGCCTCGTAGAGGAGCAGCAGGCGTTCGTGGACGAGTTCCGCCTTGCCTGTGATCTTGCGGAGCTCGGTGGTGTCCCGCAGGGTCGCCACGGTGGCAGGCGGCCCGCCACCCGCGCCCGCCGGCCGGAGGTTGACGGCCAGCAGACGGTTGCCGACACGCAGCACCTCGTCCGTGACGGTCCGGCCGGAGGCGAGCAGTTCCGTGGTCTCGGGGTCCAGTCCGAGGTCAGCCACCACGCGGCCCTCGGCGTCCGAGGGAAGGGCGAGCAGTCTGCGAGCCTCGTCGTTGGCGAGCGTCAGCCGGTGGTCGGCCCCGATGATGAGGACGGCCTCGCGGACCGCGTGCAGCACCGCGTCATGGTGCTCGTACATCCGGGTCATCTCGGCGGGTCCGAGCCCGTGTGTCTGGCGGCGCAGCCGTTTGCTCACGAGCGCCGCCCCGCCCGTGGTGATCGCCAGGGCGGCCACCCCGGCCGCGACGCTGAACGAGATGGACCGGTCGGCCACGCTGTTCACCGAGTTGTCGGTGAGCCCGACGGACACCAGGCCGGCGACCGAACCGTCGAGCCGGTTGACGGGCACCACCGAGTTGATCGACGGCCCCTGGCTGCCGGAGAAGCTCCGGGTGAAGCCTTTGCCGGCCAGCGCCTCCTTGTACGGGCCGATGAGGTGCTTGCCGATCAGCGCGGGGTCGGGGTGGGTGTAGCGGATGCCCTGGGGGCTGGCCACGACGACGTAATCGACATGTGTCGCTCGGCGGACCTGCTCCGCGCGTGGCTGCAGAATGGCGGTGGGGTTCTTGCTGTCCAGCGCCGGTGCGATCCCGGGCGAGTGGGCGAACGTCTCGGCCACGCTCAGTGTGCGCAACCGGGCCTCTTGCAGGCTGTCGCTGCGGCCCTGCAGCACCAGCGCGGTCGCGCCGCCGGCGATGAGCAGGAGTACGAGCCCGAGCACGAAGCAGAAGACCTGGCCGGCCACGGTGCGCAGGCTGAACAGGGACAGCAGTTCACGACCCGGGGAACGGTGGTTCATGTCCCGGCCGGGCGGCGCGGGGGTGGCTTGGCCCGAGCGCCCCCCATCGTGCCGATGTGATCGCCGGACGGGGCGTCGCAGCCTCGCCCAGAATCGGCCGATACCAGACATAACTTCAGGTCTAGCATGAATCGCACCCACCCGAGAGATCGCCGGTCAGCGGCTCAGAACCCGCCTCCGTCGAATCCGCCGCCGCCTCCGAGGTCGCCGCCGCCGAAACCTCCGCCGTCGAAGCCCGAAGAGTCGAAGTCGGAGCCGGAGAAGTCCCCGCCGTTCCAGTCGCCGCCGGAGCCGAAGTCACCGCCGCCGTACTCTGCCGCGTACGCCGGGCTCGACAGCGCCGAGCCGAGCAGTGTGCCGACCAGCAGGCCGGGGAGCAGACCGCCGCCGAAGTAGCCGCCCGCCCAGGGGCCGTACGCCGGGCCCGCCTCCCAGTACGGGCGGCGTCGGCCGTCGCCCGTCTCGACGGTGCGGCCGAGCGGCTCCTCGCCCTCGCGCACCCGGATCTCGTCCGCCGCGCAGACCGGGACCTCACGGGTCGATCCGCCGGACGGGGACCACCGGACGTCGGCGACCGAGGGGCCGTGGCGCGGGTCGAAGAAGCACGGCGGGCGGCGGGCAGGCGGTTCACCGCCTTTGCGGCGGGCCTCCAGGACGGCGAGGGAGAAGCGGCCGTCCTCCAGGGCCTGGGTGACCCCGCGCACGTCGGACGGGTGCTGCGCCTTGGACATGCGGGTTTTGGCGCTCTCGTACGAGTCGAGTGCCCGCTCGTAGTCGGCGCGCATGCTGTCGTCGGCGCCCGGCTCGGCGGGGTGGAAGTCGAGCCGGTCCAGGGTCTCGCCGTACGCGGTGATGTCCTCGTCCACGACGACCCGGAGCTTGTCGAGTGCGGCCCGCTCCTCGGTCTCCTTGCGCTTCCGGTTGCGCCGGAAGATCGTGTAGGCCGTGCCGCCGCCCAGCACCAGGATCGCGCCGACCGTGATCAGGCCGACGGTGGACGATGACCCGTCGCCCGCGGAGGAGCCGCCCCAGGAGGCGGGGGCGCTGCCCCGGGCCTGTTCGACGGCCCGGTCGACGAAGGCGTTCAGCTGCGTCGCGGCGTCGGTGTCCGTGCCGGGTGCCTTCACGGCGGCGGTGAGGTTCTGGACCGCTCGGGTGGACATCACCCGGGGGTCGGCGCCCGCGTTGAACCCGTTGCCGAGGCGGACCGCGTAGACGCCGGTGATGCCGGTGTCGGTGCGCAGGGTGGTGAGCAGATTCTGCTCGGGGAACGCCGAGGTCCGCGGCAGCACCGCCACGAACACCGGCTTGTCGGCGTCCTTGATCTTCTTCGTCAGGGTGGCCGCCTGGCCCGGGGAGAGCTGGTCGGCGGCGGCCGGGTCGACATACACCGGGCTCTTGCGCAGCGCCTGCGCGACATCATTGATGGTGGATGCACCGACCGCTGTGGGCGCAGCGGGTGCCATGGCGAGCACGGCCACCGACAGAATCAGCAGCAGGCCGGCCAACAAGGTCGGGAACAGCCTGTTCCGCATATATCGAAGCTAACCCAGGTGGGCGGCTTGTGCGCCACCACCCACCTGGGCCTGCTTCGTCTTCACGGGACTACGCGGCCCGGTATGCCTCCTTCAGCTTCGCCACCGCACCGGTGAGATCGCCGGTGAGCAGCAGATGGTCCGCGTCGGCGAACGGCTTGGACACCGCGGCGGTCAGCTTCCCGCCGGTCTTCTGCTGGACCAGAAGCCGGGCCCGGTCGACGATTGCCCTGCCTCCCGCCGTCTTTCCGAGGTGGGCCTTCTCCGCGATCTGCGCGGCGACCGCAAGTGCGGAGAGGGTCGGCTCGCCGCCCGCCGGGGGCTTTTGCAGGGTGGTCAGCCCCCAGCCGTACGGGAACTGCGGGTCGTAGTTGGTGTCGCCCACGTTGATCGGCAGCTGGGACTCGGACTTCGGCCAGGTGACCGGCAGCTGTCCGGTGAATGCGCGCTTCCCGTACAGCACGTCGGCCACGCCGTCGCCCTCGGTGCCCGGCAGCCAAGAGGCCACCAGTGCGTCGATGTCGCCGAGCCGGTCGCCGATCAGCTGCGGGCGGCCGGAGACCACCAGGACCGCGCACTTCATCGCGGCACAGACCTTGTCGATCGCGGCCTTGTCGGCGGCGGTCAGCTCCAGGTCGTTGCCGTTGCCGACGTCACCGATGCCTTCGGCGTACGGGGTTTCGCCGACCACCACGACACCGACGTCGTAGCCGTCCGTGGCGGCCGATGCGTCCTTGGAGTACATGACCGAGGTGGTGGCGTCCTTCTTGATGCCGTCCAGGATCGTCGTACCCGTGGTGATCTTCCCGGACGAGCCCTGCCAGCTGACGGTCCAGCCACCGGCCTGGTTGCCGAGGTCATCGGCGTCGGACCCGGCGACGTATACCTTCTGCGATGGCTTCAGGGGCAGCGCCGCACCGTCGTTCTTCAGCAGCACCTGCGACTTGGCGGCGGCCTCGCGGGCCACGGCGCGGTGTTCGGCCGATCCGACCTTGTCGAGGCCGGAGGTGTCCGCGTACGGCTTCTCGAAGAGGCCGAGGCGGAACTTCTGGGTCAGGATGCGGGAGACCGCGTCGTCGATCCGGGCCTGGCTGACGCGGCCCGCGGTGACCTCGTCCTGGAGCGTCTTCGTGAAGTCCTGGTACGCGGTCGGCACCATGATCATGTCGAGTCCGGCATTGATGGACGTGCGGACATCGCTCGCGTAGTCGCCGGGGATCTGGTCGATGGCCTGCCAGTCGCTGATGACGAAGCCCTCGAAGCCCATCCGGTCCTTGAGCACGCCGTTGATCATCTCGGCATTGGCGTGCATCTTCACGGGGCCCTGGTCGTCACCGAGGATGTCGAGCGAGGAGTACGACGGCATGACCGTGCCGATGCCGCGCTTGACCGCCTCGCCGAACGGAGCGAGGTGGACGGCTTCGAGCTCCTGCCGGGTGACCTTGGTGACGCCCTGGTCGATGGTGTACGAGCCGGTGGTGGAGGAGCCGAACTCCGTTCCCCCGTCGCCGACATAGTGCTTGGCGGTGGCCAGCACCTTGTCATTGCGGTCCAGGTCCTTGCCGGACGCCGCGCCCTGCATGCCCTGGATGACCGTCTCCATCGACTCGACCAGCGCCGGGTCCTCGCCGAAGGCTTCGTAGGAGCGGCCCCAGCGTTCGTCGCGGGTCACACAGAGGCAGGGGGCGAAGTCCCACGGGATGCCCGTGGCGCGGACCTCGCTCGCAGTGACCGCACCGGTCTTCTCGGCGAGCTTCGGGTCGCGGCCGGCACCGATGCCGATGTTGTGCGGCATGATCGTCGAGCCGATGACGTTGTTGTGCCCGTGCACCGCGTCCACGCCGTAGATCAGCGGGATCTGGAAGCGGGTTGCCTGCGCCCGGAGTTGGTAGGCGTCGACCATCTTCGCCCACGCCTCGGGTGTGTTCGGCGTCGGGACGGAGCCGCCGCCGGAGAGCAGCGAGCCGAGGTCGTACGTGGCGATGTCACCCTGCGACTTCAGTGCGTTGCGCTCGGCCTGCGTCATCTGGCCGGCCTTCTCGGCCGGCGACATCCGGGAGAGCAGGTCGGCGACGCGCTTCTTCACCGGGAGCTTCGGGTCGAGGTACGGCAGCCCGTGGGCGTCGATGACGACCTGCGGGTTCTCCTTGGGCGGCTTGGCGCCGGTGACGGTGAGTTCGAGCGGGATCGTCTCGGCGGACTCGGCTGCGCCGTCCTTCCTGGTGGCCACCGAGATCCGGTGCGAGGTCCCGGATGCGGTGCCTGCCGGGAAGGTGTACGTGCCGGTGACCGGCGTGTAGTCCTTGCCGGGCTCGGCGCTGCCGCCCTTGGTCTCGTACGCGACGGTGACGGGTTCCTCGATCGGTACGGAGCCCGTGGTGGCGACGGAGACATCGATGTCGGCGGTGCCGCCCTCCTTGACCGTGTGGACGGCCGCGTCCGTGACGACGCTCGCCTTCAGGGCGGCGTCGGCCTTCCCGTACAGCTCCACACCGTCCATGGCGAACGAGCCGGGGGCGCCGGTCGGCAGCGTGAGGGCGTAGCCCCACATCCGGTCGAGGCCGAGGACCTGGTCGATGCCGCCGACGGGCTGGTAGTCGGTGCGGTAGGTGAAGTCGGTGAAGGGGATCTCGACCTGGTGCCAGCCCTCCCAGTCGTCGGTGAAGGACGTCGTCCACAGCTCGGACGACTCGCCGCCCGCGCCGCCGTCCTTGATCTCGAAGTTGATCCTCTTGCCCGAACCGGGCGGCAGGGGTGCGGTGTTCTGGCCGTACCACCAGAAGCGGATGCCCTTGTGGGCCGACCAGTCGTGGGCCGGCTGGTCGGCTGCGAAGTCATGGCTGAGGCCGCCGTACCCGCTGATGTTGTACGTGCCTTCGAGGACCTTGGCGCCCTCGGGAGCGTCGGCGCGGCCCTTCAGGGCCAAGGTGGGCGGGTCGTCCGAATCGCCGCCCCAGGTGAAGATTCCGTCGGCGGGCTGGTTGGCGAACGGGACCTCGCCCTCGAACCGGTCGACGGACACGGGCGCCGGGTCGTCGGCCGCGGCAGCGCTGGGGACGGCTCCGGCGAGCAGGCCGGCGACGACGGTGACGGCGGCGAGTGCGGCCGTTGTGGGTCTTGCCCGATGGCGTGTGCGCGGGCGTATGCGTGGTGGCATTGCGGCTCCTTCGTGCTCTTGCGGCTGCGGTACTGCTTCCTGCTCGGCTACTTCTTCTGCTCCACCCGCACCCAGTCGATCTCCGCCTGGACGCCGCCCTGCGCGATGCGGTCGACGCTGGACTGCGGGAGACCCCAGTAGGGCGCGGCTGTGCGCTGCGCAGCTACGCGTTGCGGGTGTGGCGGATCGTTTCGCGGTACCACTTGGCGCTGTCCTTGAGCGTCCGCTCCTGTGTGTCGTAGTCGACGCGGACGATGCCGAACCGCTTGTCGTAGCCGTAGGACCATTCGAAGTTGTCCATCAGCGACCAGGCGAAGTAGCCCCGGACATCGGCCCCTTGGGCGCGCGCCGCGGCGACGGCGGCGATGTGGTCGGCGAGGTAGGTGGTGCGGTCGGCGTCGTGGATCTGCCCGTCCTCGGAAACGGTGTCGTCGAACGCGGCACCGTTCTCGGTGATGACCGTCGGGACGCCGTACTCCTTCTCCAGGCGCACCAGCAGGTCCGTGAGGGCGGTGGGGGTGATCTCCCAGTCCATGGCGGTACGCGGCAGGTCGCGCTCCACGCCACGGGTGACGGGCAGACCGTCGGCACCCACCGGGGAGCCCTCCTCCGTGACGCCGGAGAAGAGCGTGCCGCGATAGAAGTTGACGCCGAGGATGTCGATCGGGGTGGAGATGACGGTCAAGTCGCCTTCCTGCACGGGGAGTTCGACGTTCTGCAGGGCGAGTTCGGCGATGACGTCCTCGGGGTAGACGCCCTTGACGACCGGGTCCAGGTAGAGGCGGCGGCCGAGCCCGTCGGCGCGGCGGCAGGCCTCGGCGTCCTCGTGGCTGTCGGTCTCGGGGGTGGCGGTGCCGAGGTTGAGCGTGATGCCGAGTTCGAGCTCGTTGCCGCGGGCGGCGGCCGTCTCGCGGATGTGCTGCGAGGCGAGGCCGTGACCGAGGAGCAGATGGTGGACGGCGCGGATCGCGTCACCGAAGTTCTTCCGGCCTGGGGCCTGGTTGCCGTACGCGTAACCGAGCATGGCCGAGCACCAGGGCTCGTTCAGCGTCGTCCAGTGCTTCACCCGGTCGCCGAGCGCGTCGTAGGCGAGGGCGGCGTACTCGGCGAAGCGGTAGGCCGTGTCACGGGCCGGCCAGCCGCCCGCGTCCTCCAGCTCCTGCGGGAGGTCCCAGTGATAGAGGGTGATCCAGGGTGTGATGCCCTTGGACTCCAGCTCGTCGACCAGACGCTTGTAGAAGTCCAGCCCCTTCGCGTTGGCCGGCCCCCGCCCGCCCGGCTGGATCCGCGGCCAGGCGAGCGAGAACCGGTACGTGTCGACGCCCAGGTCCGCGATCAGCTGCACGTCCTCGGGCATCCGGTGGTAGTGGTCGCAGGCCACATCGCCGTTCTCGCCGCGGACGACCATGCCCGGCACCCTGCAGTACGTGTCCCAGATGGACGGGGTCCGGCCGTCCTCGGCGGCCGCTCCCTCGATCTGGTAGGCGGCGGTGGCGACGCCCCAGCGGAAGTCGGCGGGCAGGCCGGGGACGGCCTCGGCGGCGATCTCGCGCGCGTATCCCTGAGGGGTGACGATGTTCATGGTTCTCCTGTGGTGTGCGAGGGGTCGCTACGAGCGGGGTGCCGCGGTGGCCGGAGCCTGCCGGTGGAGCCAGCAGGCCACCGAGCGCGAGTCGTCCCCGTCCGGTACGGCGAGCTCCGGGACATGGGTGGTGCAGGCGTCGAGCGCCTTGCCGCAGCGGGGGTGGAAGGCGCAGCCCGTCGGCATCGCGGACAGATGCGGGGGCGAGCCGGGGATGCCGGTGAGTTCGCGGCGGGGGCCGTGCAGAGCGGGGAAGGAATGCAGCAGGCCTTCGCTGTAGGGGTGGCGGGGGGCCTGGTAGATCACGGAGGCCCCGGCCTCCTCGACGATTCGGCCGCCGTACATGATCGCGATCCGGTCCGAGAACTCGATCAGCAGCGAGATGTCATGAGTGATGAAGACGACCGAGAAGCCCAGCTCCTCACGGAGCCTGACCAGTTGGCGCAGGATCTGGCGCTGCATGACGACGTCCAGGGCCGTCGTCGGCTCGTCCATGATGACGATCTCGGGCTCCAGCGCCAGCGCCATCGCGATCATCACGCGCTGGCGCATCCCGCCGGAGAGCTGGTGCGGGTAGGCGGCGAGGCGGTCGGACGAGATGCCGACGAGGGCCAGCAACTCCTTCGCGCGGGCCGTCCGTTCGGGCCGTTTCATTTCCGGGCGGTGCGCCTGGAGTACATCGGTGAGCTGGCTGTGGACCGTGTGCACCGGGTTGAGCGAGTTCATCGCCCCCTGGAAGACGATGGACAGCTCCTGCCAGCGAAAGGCCCTCAGCTCGGGAGCCGACAGGGTCAGCAGGTCGAGCGCTTCGCCGTCCCGCTGGTGGTAGTGGACCTCGCCGCCGGTGATCACCCCGGGCGGCGACAGCAGCCGGGTGACGGCGTACGCGAGCGTCGACTTGCCCGACCCGGACTCGCCTGCCAGGCCGAGGACTTCGCCCCGGTGGAGGGTGAGGTCGATGTCGCGCAGCGCGTGCACGGCGTCGTCCCCGGTCCCGTAGTCCACGTTCAGACCGCGGATGGTGAGGACGGGCTCGCTGCTCATGAGCGGGTCTCCTTGTCGTGCGTACCGCGTGCCACGGGTGTGAAGCCGACCCGCATCCGGACCTCCCTGGATGCGCCGGTCTCCGTGCGCAGCCGGGGATTGACGAACTCGTCGATGCCGAAGTTGATCAGGGCGAGCGACATGCCGAGCAGGGCGATGCAGAGCCCGGCCGGAACAAACCACCACCACGCGCCCTGTGCCAGCGCCTGATTGGACTGCGCCCAGAACAGGACGGTCCCCCAGTTCCAGTTGGAGATGTCGGCGACGCCGATGAAGGCGAGGGTGATCTCGGACAGGATCGCGAAGATCACCGTGCCGACGAAACCGGACGCGATGACGGCCGTCAGGTTCGGCAGGACTTCGAAGAGGATGATCCGCCAGGTCGACTCGCCGGTGGCGCGGGCCGCTTCTACGTAGTCCCTGCGGCGCAGCGACAGCGTCTGGGCGCGCAGGACACGTGCGCCCCAGGCCCACGAGGTGAGGGCGATGACGGTGGCGATCAGGAGGTCGCCCGTGTCGGAGACGAGACTGGCGATGATGATGATCAGCGGCAGCCCCGGAATGACCAGGAAGACATTGGAGAGCACCGAGAGCAGCTCGTCGGCCGTGCCGCCGAGGAAGCCGGCGCTGACGCCGATCAGTACGGACAGGATCGTCGCGAAGATGCCGGCGACGAAACCGACGACCAGGACGCCGCGGGTGCCGACGAGGATCTGCGAGAGCACGTCCTGTCCGGTCTGTGTGGTGCCGAACCAGTGTGCGCCGGAAGGCGGTTGGAGCAGCTCGTTGCTCATGGTGTCCGGGTCGTACGGAGCGATCCACGGCCCGATGACGGCGATCACGACGAAGAAGAGCAGGATCCCGAGCCCGACGACGGTCTTGCGGCCGCGCAGGAAGCGGAATCTGCGCTTACTGGGCGCCGGGGTCTCGGTCGCGTCGAGCACGGCGACCTCTGCGGCGGTGACGGCCATGTCCTAGGCCTCCCTTCGGGTACGGGGGTCGAGGACCATGTAGATCACGTCGGCGAGGAGATTCGCCGCGAGGACGGAGAGCGTGATGATCAGGAAGATGCCCTGCATCAGGGGGTAGTCCTTGGCAGCCACACCCTGGAAGAGCTGGTAGCCGATGCCCGGGTAGGAGAAGACCATCTCCACCAGCAGCGTGCCGCCGACGATGAAGCCCAGGGAGAGGGCGAAGCCGGAGATGTTGGGCAGGATCGCGTTGCGTGCCGCGTATCCGAACATCACCCGGCGCTCGGAGAGCCCCTTGGCCTGGGCGACCATGACGTAGTCCTCGCTGGACACCGTCACCATCATGTTCCGCATGCCCAGGATCCAGCCGGCCATTGCGCTGAGCACGATCGTCAGGCCCGGCAGCGCGGCGTGGTAGAGCGCGCTGGAGACGAACGGCCAGTCGAAGGCCGGCACCAGGGCGTTGTCGTATCCGCCCGAGGCCGGGAAGAGCGGCCACTTCACGGCGAACAGCGCGATGGCGATGAGTCCCAGCCAGAAGTACGGAATGGCGGAGATGAACGTGGTGACGGGCAGCAGGCTGTCCATCCAGGAGCCGCGCCGCCAGCCGGTGAAGACGCCGATGCCGGTGCCGAGCGCGAAGCTGATCAGGGTGGTGACGCCGACGAGCGCCAGCGTCCACGGCAGCGACTGACTGATCACCTCGCTGACCGGCGTCGGAAAGAAGGTGAAGGACAGCCCGAGGTCGCCGTCGAGCAAATGCGACCAGTAGTCGGTGTACTGCTCCCAGAGCGACATGTGTTTGTCGAGACCGAAGAGCGCCGTGAGCGAGTTGATCGCGCTGGTGTCCAGCTGGCCCTGGAAGCGGGAGAGGAGCGCCTGGACCGGGTCCCCGGGCATCAGGCGCGGGATCAGGAAGTTGATGGTGATCGCGGCCCACGCGGTGACCAGATAAAAGGCGAGCCGTTGCAGCAGATACTTCACTTCGCAGCCTCCTTCTGGTGGTCGTCGGCGGCTTCCGCGGCTTCCGCGTACAGCCAGCAGGCCGCCCACTGGCCGTCCGCCAGGTCGAAGCGCGGCGGCAGTTCGGTGCGGCAGCGCTCCATCGCCTTCGGGCAGCGCGGGTGGAAGCGGCAACCGGCCGGCGGGGCGATCAGCGAGGGCGGTTCGCCACTGCCGGTCTCCTCCTGTTCCTCCTCGGCGACCACCCGGTCCGGGTCGGGTGCCGAGGCGATGAGCAGCTGCGTATAGGGGTGGGCGGGGCGTTGGGTGACGGTCTCGCTGTCGCCGCCCTCGACGATCCTCCCCGCGTACATCACGAGAGTGGTGTCCGCGAAGTACCGGGCGGACGCGATGTCGTGGGTGATGTAGAGGATCGCCAGATGGAGGCGTTCCTTGAGGTCCCGCAGCAGGTTGAGGACGCCGAGCCGGATGGAGACGTCGAGCATCGAGACGGGCTCGTCGGCCAGGAGGACCTTCGGGTCGGCGCCGAGCGCACGGGCGATGGCGACGCGCTGGCGCTGGCCACCGGAGAGCTCGTGCGGGAACTTGTCGAGGTACTGCGCGGCAGGGGTGAGCTGCACCCGCTCCAGCAGTGCGGCGAGCTCGGTCCCGGTCGCCTCCCGCCCGTGGATCTTCAGTGACCGGGTGAGGTGGTAGCGCACGGTGTGCACCGGGTTGAGCGAGGCGAACGGGTCCTGGAAGATCAGCTGGACCTGTCGGACGTAACTGCGGAAGGACCGGCCACGGCCTGCCTTCACCGCCTTGCCCTCCAGCTGGATCTCGCCGTCGGTGAGCGGATACAGCTGGGAGAGCAGTCGGGCGACGGTGGATTTCCCGGAGCCGGACTCCCCTACCAGGGCCGTGACGGTGGAGCGCCGCAGTTGCAGCGAGACGTCGTCGACGGCGTGGACGGTGCGGCGATGGCGTGCGACGAGATCGCGGCCGGTGCGGCGGACGGGGAAGTGCTTGGTGACTCCGCGTGCTTCGAGCACGATGTCGTCGGTCTGATCGGTGGTGGTGGTCATGGCCGGTCCGTTTCCCCGTACTACTTGGAGGGCTTGAGCTTCAGCACGATCTGCAGCACGGAGGGCTGGGTGTGCTGCGGCGGGGCGTACGGGTCGGCCTCGGTGGGCCAGCCCACCCAGTTCTTCGTGGAGTACTCGGCTCCGATGGGAGCGGCGGCCGTCGGAATCATCGGCGCCTGCTCGACCATGATCTTCTGGAGCTTGTTCATGGCCGCGGTGCGGGTGGCCTCCTCGGTGGCATTGGCGAAGTCCTTGAGCGCCTGGGTCGCCTCGGGGCTCTTGAAGCGGCCGAAGTTTCCTGTCTGGGAGGCCTTGCCGATGGGCTGGAGGATCGCGCCGTCCATGATGTTCTGGTACATGTCGTACGGGGTCGCACCGCTGTTGGTCCAGTGCAGGGTGGCGTCGAAGTTGCCGTTGGCGACGTCCGCGCCCCAGGCCTCGGCGGTCTGCGTCTTGACCTTCGCCTCGATACCGAGCTGCTTGATGTTGTCCTTGATGATGGAGAGTCCGGTGATGTAGTCGTTCCAGCCGGCCGGGTCGGTGAAGGTGAGCTTGACCGGCTTGCCGCTCGGGTCCTTCAGCACCCCGCCGGAGAGCTTGAACCCGGCGTCGTCGAGAACCTTCTTGGCACCGGCCACATCGGGCGCGGTCGTGGCGCTCTTGTACTCGGGCGCCAGGAACGAGTCACCGGCGGGCAGCGGGATACCGGTCGGGTTGGTGATCTCCGGGTAGAGCGTCGCCTCGGCCTGGGTGTAGATCGCCTTGCGGTCGACGACCATCGCCATGGCCTTGCGCAGCGCCGGGTTGTCGAACGGCTTGCGGGCGGTGTTGAACCACAGTCCGTGGATGCCGAGGCCCGACGGGAACCACAGCTTGTGGTTCTTGGGGTCCTTGTTGATGAACAGCTGCTTGTAGTTCGGCATGAAGACGAACGACCACTCGAGCTTGCCGCTCGCCAGCGCCGTGGTCGCCGCGCTGTTGTCGTTGTACGCGCTGTACCGCAGCTCCTTGACCTTCGTCGCGCCCTTCCAGTACGTGGGCGTGGCGGTCAGCGTGGTGGTCTGCGGGGTGAACGTCTTGAGCTTGTACGGGCCGGAGCCGATCGGGTTCCGGTTGGGCCAGGTCTCCGGGTCCTTGACGCCTTCCCAGATGTGCTTGGGCACGATGAAGGTCTGGATGATCTTGTTCTGGTTGACGTACTGGGAGTTCTTGAAGGTCAGGACGACCTTCTTGCCCTCGACGGCCACCCCGTCGAAGGGGATGCCGTTCCAGTTGAGCGCCGAGTGCGTCTTCAGCAGGTTGAACGTGTAGGCGACGTCATCGGCGGTCAGCGGCTTGCCGTCGGCCCACTTGGCCTTGGGGTCGAGGCTGAAGGTGACCTTGGTGAAGTTGTCCTCCCACTTCCAGTCGGTCGCCAGCCACGGCTCCGCCTTGTCCGCGGGCTTGATCTGGTTCGTCATGGCCAGCGGCTCGTAGACCATGTAGCGGTAGCCGAGCGTGGCGCTCGCCGAGGTGTTCAGGAACGGGTTGCTGTTGTTGGTCTGCGGTCCGTCCGGCTTGCCCAGGGTCAGCACGCCGGAGGCGCCGCCCCCCTTGTTGGCACCCGAGTTGGCGGACGAGCAACCGGCGGCGAGCGCGACCACGGCGGTAGCGAGTGAGAGCGCTCTCAGCGTGGCATGACGTCGTACGGACATGGCGACTCCATGAGGGACTGCGGGTCTGGGAGATCCGGAAAGTGGGCAGCGCTCGGCGCGCCGGGTACAGGCGGTACGGGGCGGTGCTGGTGGTGCGGGACGCAGGCGGCCGGAGAACCGGCCGGACTGCTACGGCGCCGAGTGGCGCACGACCAGTTCGGTGGGCAGTACGACCGGTGCATCGGGTACGGCCGTGCCGCCGAGGTGGGAGAGCAGCAGCCGCGCGGCCGTCTCACCCATCTGCCGGGTGGGCTGGCGCACGGTGGTCAGCGGCGGTTCGGTGTGCTCGGCCATCGGGATGTCGTCGAAGCCGACCACTGCGATATCGTCCGGTACGGCCCGCCCGGCCGCGCGCAACGCCCGCAGCACGCCCGCCGCGCTGATGTCGTTGTGCGCGAAGACCGAGTCGAACTCGGCACCGGACGCCAGGAGTTGCTCCACGGCCAGCCGGCCGCTGCGTTCGGTGAAATCCCCGTGGACGACGAGATCGGTAGGCAGGACCGTACGGAATCCGTTCAGCCGGTCGCGCACGCAGCCGAAGTTCTGGGGGCCGGTGATGACCATGGGTCTGGTGCGTCCGGCGGCCAGCAGATGGCGGGCGGCGGACGCGCCTCCTTCGTGGTTGGTGGTCACGACGGAGGGGAATTCGGGGTGGTGGCCGCGGTCGTCGATGAGCACGATCGGCAGACCGCCGCGGTGCAGTGCGGTCAGGTGGTCGAGGGTGTTCTCGGGTTCGACGACCACCAGCCCGTCGAAGGCGCGTGCCGACACCTGGCTGGTGAAGCGCTCCACGGACTCGGCTCCACGGTTGCAGGTGAAGAGCAGCAGCCCGTAGTCGGCGGCCTCGACCGTGTCGACGACCCCCTGCAGCACTTCACCCATCCACGGCCAGGTGAGCGAGGGCACCAGCATCCCGACCGTACGGCTGCTGCCGCGGGCCAGACCGACGGCGCCCGAGCTGGGCACATAGCCGAGCTGTGCGATCACTTCACGAACACGGGCGGCCGTGGAACCGTCCACTTCGCCCTTGGCGTTGACGACCCGGGACACGGTCGTCTTGCTGACGCCGGCCTCGCGGGCGACATCGGCGATGGTGACACGCATCGGGGGCCTCCAGGACAAGGCATGACGGGGAACTGAAACCGGTACCGCAACCGGTTCCGGAACCGGTACCGGCGTTGCGGCGTGAGTTAACCGCGCTGGAACACTGCCGTCAATACTTCACACCGACATTGGTCCGGACCCATTTTCCGTGCAGGCGGGCCGCGTTGTGTGTTCAGCTTCTGAACGCACACCCTCTTGACGTGGCCACGTAAGAGCAGTTCACTCACGCCTCGTTCGCCGGCAACTCCCCCACGCCACTGCCGAGGAAGGCATCAGCCCATGATCAGATCAGGAAGAGCGGCCCGAGCTCTGCTCGCCGCCGTGCTCGCCACGGCCGGTCTCACCGGGCTCTCGTCCGGTACGGCCCAGGCCGCCGGCGAGACCGTGAACATCGCGCTGACCACCACCGACGACTCCGGCGGCCGCCATGTCACACGCGGTCTCGAAGCCCAGGCCCCGGTCGCCTTCGGCGCCGGGAACGGCGGCAGCGGTACGAACATCACGGTCGACGAGAACACCCGCTACCAGACCTTCACCGGCGGCGGCGCCTCGTTCACGGACACGGCCGCGTACCTGATGAAGAGCAGCGGGGCGCTCACCCAGGCGACCCGCGACGCCACGATGAGGAAGCTGTTCTCCCCCACCGACGGCATCGGGCTCTCTTTCGTACGCAATCCGATGGGCGGCTCGGACCTGGCGAGGTACGGCTACACCTACGACGACGTACCGGCCGGCCAGAGCGACCCCGCTCTTTCCGACTTCTCGATCGCACACGATCTGGAGGACGTGCTCCCGCTCACCAGACAGGCCAAGCAGCTCAACCCGGCGCTGACGACGGTGGCTTCGCCGTGGACGGCCCCGGCCTGGATGAAGGACAGCGGCCAGCTGAACGGCGGCTGGCTGAAGGCGGAGAACTACGGCACCTACGCCGACTACTTCGTGAAGTACCTCCAGGCCTACCGGGACCAGGGCGTTCCGGTCGACTACGTCACCGCGCAGAACGAGCCGACCTGCTGTTCCGGCTATCCGTCGATGAGCTGGAACGGCTCGGGGCTCGCGTACTTCACCAAGAGCGAGCTGCTGCCGAAGCTCCAGTCCGCGGGGCTCGCGACCAAGGTCCTGGCCCACGACTGGAACTGGGACACGTACGACGCGTACGCGGCGGCCACCGTGGACGACCCGGCCGTGCGCAACCATCCGAACTTCGGCGGGGTCGCCTGGCACGGCTACGGCGGTGACGTCGCCAAGCAGACCGCGGTGCACAACCAGTACCCGTCGATGGACGCCTTCCAGACCGAGCACTCCGGCGGCACCTGGATCGCCGACCAGCAGCGCGAGGACATGCTCAACATCATCGACTACACCCGTAACTGGGCGAAGTCGGTGACCAAGTGGTCCCTCGCCGTGGACCAGAACCGCGGCCCGCACAACGGCGGCTGCGGCACCTGCGACGGCCTGATCACCGTGCACAATGGGGACAGCAGGAACGGCCAGGTCGACTACAACATCGAGTACTACACGATGGGCCATCTGACGAAGTTCGTACGTCCCGGCGCCGCCCGGATCTCCTCGACGGCCAGCTCCACCGTGCCCAATGTCGCCTGGCGCAACCCGGACGGCTCCAAGGCGCTGATCGCGTACAACGGCTCCACCTCGGCCCAGCAGATCACGGTCAACTGGGGCGGCCAGAAGTTCGGTTACTCGCTTCCGCCCCGTACCTCGGCGACCTTCACCTGGTCGGGAACCCAGTCCGGATCCGGTGGAACCTCGGGCATCCTCTCCGGCCCGGCGGGCAAGTGCCTGGACGCGGCAGGTGGCAGCAGCGCCGACGGCACGGCCGTCCAGCTCTGGGACTGCAACGGCTCGGCGGCCCAGCGCTGGACGGTGGCGGCGGACGGTTCCATCCAGGTGCTCGGTGCCTGTCTGGACGTGACGTCGGGCTCGACGGCGAACGGAGCGAAGGTCCAGCTGTACACCTGCAACGGTTCGTCGGCGCAGCGCTGGACGTACAACTCGTCCACGGGTGACATCGTCGACACGGCCGCGGACAAGTGCCTGGACATCACCGACCAGTCGACGGCGAACGGAGCCCGCGCCCAGATCTGGACGTGCACGGGGGCGGCCAACCAGAAGTGGCACCTGCAGTAGCCGTCGTTTCTTCCTCGATCGCCGGACGGGCTCGCTTTCGAGCCCGTCCGGCGATCGAGGACCGACCGCGTTACTCCGTCGGCTCGATCCCGGCCCGCAGCAACCCGTACGTGTAAGCGTCCTCCAGCGCCTGCCAGGACGCCGCGATGACGTTCTCCGCGACGCCGACCGTCGCCCAGTCGCCGGTGCCGTCGCCCGTGGTGATGAGGACTCGGGTGGTGGACTCGGTGCCGGTGCGGCCTTCGAGGATGCGGACCTTGTAGTCGACCAGTTCCAGCTTGGCGAGCTGCGGGTAGATCCGCTCCAGCGCGACGCGCAGCGCCCGGTCGAGTGCGTTGACCGGGCCGTTGCCCTCGGCGGTGGCGACGATGCGCTCGCCCTTGGCCCAGAGCTTCACGGTCGCCTCGTTGGCGTGCGTGCCGTCGGGGCGGTCCTCGACGATGGCGCGCCAGGACTCGGTGCGGAAGTAGCGGCGTGCCCGGCCCTCGGCCTCGGCGCGCAGCAGCAGTTCGAAGGAGGCGTCGGCGGCCTCGTACGTGTAGCCCTTGAGCTCGCGCTCCTTGACGCGCTCGACGACCCGGCCGACGAGTTCGCGGTCGCCGCCGAGGTCGATGCCGAGCTCCTTGCCCTTGAGCTCGATGGAGGCGCGGCCCGCCATGTCGGAGACGAGCATCCGCATGGTGTTGCCGACCAGCGCGGGGTCGATGTGCTGGTACAGGTCGGGGTCGACCTTGATCGCGGAGGCGTGCAGTCCGGCCTTGTGGGCGAAGGCGGAAACACCCACATAGGGCTGGTGGGTGGAGGGCGTCAGGTTGACGACCTCGGCGATCGCGTGCGAGACGCGGGTCATGTCGGCGAGTGCGCCCTCGGGCAGGACGGTCTTGCCGTACTTGAGCTCCAGGGCGGCGACGACGGGGAAGAGGTTGGCGTTGCCGACCCGCTCGCCGTAGCCGTTGGCGGTGCACTGGACGTGGGTGGCGCCCGCGTCGACGGCGGCGAGGGTGTTGGCGACGGCGCAGCCGGTGTCGTCCTGGGCGTGGATGCCGAGCCGGGCTCCGGTGTCGGCGAGAACGGTGGAGACGACGGCCTGGACCTGGGCCGGGAGCATCCCGCCGTTGGTGTCGCAGAGGATGACCACATCGGCGCCGGCCTCGGAGGCGGCGCGGACGACGGCCTTGGCGTACTCGGGGTTGGCGCGGTAGCCGTCGAAGAAGTGCTCGCAGTCCACGAAGACCCGGCGGCCCTGCTCACGGAGGAAGGAGACGGTGTCGCGGACCATCTCCAGGTTCTCTTCGAGGGTGGTGCGCAGGGCGAGTTCCACATGGCGGTCGTGGGACTTGGCGACCAGTGTGATCACGGGGGCACCGGACTCCAGCAGCGCCTTGACCTGGTGGTCCTCGGCGGCCTTGCCACCGGCCCTGCGGGTCGCGCCGAAGGCGACCAGCTCGGCGTTCTTGAACTCGATCTCCTGCTGGGCGCGGGCGAAGAACTCGGTGTCCCGGGGGTTGGCGCCGGGCCAGCCGCCCTCGATGAAGCCCACGCCAAAGTTGTCCAGGTGCCGCGCAATGGTCAGCTTGTCCGCGACCGTCAGGTTGATGCCTTCACGCTGGGCTCCGTCGCGCAGTGTGGTGTCGAAGACATGGAAACTGTCGTCGGTGGCCTTGGCCTTGGTGGTCATGCTGGTCTGACTCCTGTCGGATGAGTGGATCCGGACGATCTGGCTCCACTTGCCCCCATCATCCCGCGCACCTCGCCCCGGCCGAGGTGAGGGCCGGAAAACGAAAAAACCCCTCGCGGGTGCGAGAGGTCTGCGCGCGGGTCTGGGGCACGGTGGCCGTGCCGCACATGGTGGTACGGGACGGTCACTGCGGACCGGCGCGCCTGTTGCCAATAATCATGACGAACGAGGGCACGGAGGCAGTCTTGCACAGGGCTGCCTCCGCGCCGTGGCCCGTCTCAGGATGCGGGCGTGACGCTCGTCGTTCCGGACGACTCCGCCGGGGCGGCCTGCCCTGTCCTCCGGTCGGCACCGACCCGGCCCAGGTCGATGTCGCGGGTCTCGCGCATGGTCAGGTAGACGACCAGGGAGACCGCGGCGCAGCCCGCCACGTACCAGTAGAAGCCGGACTCGACGCCCGACTTCTTGAACCAGAGCGCCACGTACTCGGCGGTTCCGCCGAAGAGCGCGTTGGCGATGGCGTACGGAAGGGCGACACCCAGGGCACGGATGCCGGTCGGGAAGAGCTCGGCCTTCACACAGGCGTTGATCGAGGTGTACCCGGTGACGACGACCAGGGCGAGGAGCGCCAGGCCGAACGCGGGCCAGAAGGTGCCCGCGTGCTTGAGCATCGTCATGATCGGCACGGTCAGGAAGGTCGAGCCGACGGCGAAGGTGATCAGCAGCGGGCGGCGGCCGATCCGGTCGGAGAGCAGTCCGGCCAGCGGCTGGATGCACATGAAGACGAACAGGGCGCAGAAGCTGACGAGCGAGGCGGTGGACTTCTCCATGCCGGCGCTCTTGGAGAGGAACTTGGTGAGATAGGTCGTGTACGTGTAGTAGGCGACGGTCCCGCCCATGGTGAGCGCCATCACCAGGAACGCCTCGCGCTTGTGCTGCCACAGCGCCTTCAGCGTGCCGCGGTCCTCCTGCTCGGCGGCGCCGGAATCCGCGTACACCTCGGTCTCCAGCATCGAACGGCGCAGATAGAAGACGATCGCGGCACCGAGCGCACCGACGATGAACGGGATGCGCCAGCCCCAGCTGTGCAGGGCCGCGTCGGACATGTTGCGCTGCAGGATGATCTGGAGGCCGAGCCCGATGAGCTGTCCCGCGGTCATGGACACGTACTGGAAGCTGGAGGCGAAGCCGCGCCGGTGGGGCGCGGACGCCTCGGTCAGATAGGTGGCGCTGGCGGCGTACTCGCCCCCGACGCTGAGGCCCTGCAGCAGCCGGGCCACCAGCAGGACGGCGACACCGCCGTATCCCGCGACGTCGTACGTCGGCGCGATGGCGATGAGGATCGCGGAGGCCGACATGAGGGTGACGGTGAGGGTGAGCGCGGCCTTGCGTCCTCGGCGGTCACCGATCCGGCCGAGCAACCAGCCACCGACCGGCCTCATGAAGAAGCCGACGGCGAAGATGCCCATGGTGTTCATGAGGTTGGCGGTCTCATTGCCTTCGGGGAAGAACGAATCCGCGAAGTAGACGGCGAAGGTCGCGTACACGAACCAGTCGAACCACTCGACCATGTTGCCGGCGGAGCCGACCCAGATTTTCTTCCACTGCTCTCGTCCCATGGTCCGCCACCGTGCCCGAACAGCCGGGAACGTAACAAGGCCGCAACGGGCAACGATCACGCGTACTTAAGTGCGTTTAGTTCACGGCAGAGCGGGCCGCTGCGGGGCGGTGAGCGAGTCGTCAATGAACTCCCGTACCTGGGCGAGGACTTGGCAGCGGCTGGTGCCGGGGATACCGACCGCGACATGGACGCTGAACCCGTCGAGCAGGGCGCGCAGCCGGGTTGCGAACCGTTCGGCGTCGACGGTACGGAACTCCCCGCGCGAGGCGCCCTCCGCCAGCAGCGCCACCAGGTCGCGGTGCCAGGCGCCCTCGATCGCGGCCTGCCGGGCGCGTGCGTCGTCGTCGGCGTTCTGCGAGCGGTTCCAGACCTCCAGCCAGAGCGTCCAGTGCGGATCGCGGTGGCCGTCGGGGAGGTAGAGATCGATGTACGCGTCGAGCCGTTCGCGGACCGCCGTCCGACCGGACAGCAGCAGGGTGCGCCGCTGCGCGCCGAGCCGGCCCTCGCTCCACTCCAGGGTCTGGAGCAGCAGCTCGTCCTTGGTGCGGAAGTAGTAGAGGAGGTGTCCGCTGCTCATGCCGACCTCACGGCCGAGCCCGGCCATGGTGAGGCCGTCGAGGCCCCGTTCGGCGATGGTGGCCATGGCGGCGGCCAGCAGTTCCTCACGGGGCGGGGCGGTGTTGCGACGGCGTGGAGCGGGGGGCACGGTTCAGACCTTCGGCTGCTGCTGCGTGATGCAGTGGATACCTCCACCGCCGGCAAAGATCGTACGGGCGTCGACGAGTGTCACCGTACGGTCGGGGAACAGCTCACCGAAGATCGCCGCTGCTTCCTTGTCGCGCGGGTCGTCGAAGGCGCAGAGAACCACGCCGTCGTTGCAGAGGTAATGGTTGATGTAGGAATAGTCGACCCACTCCCCGTCGGCCTTCAGCACGGTGGGCGCGGGGACCTCCACCACGTTCAGGGAGCGGCCCGCGGCGTCGGTGGCGGCGCGCAGGATGCGGACGGTCTCACGGGTGATCTCGTGGTCGGGGTGGGCCGGGTCCGGCTGGACATGGGCGACGACGGTGCCGGGGCGGGCGAAGGCGGCGACGATGTCGACATGACCGAGGGTGCCGTACGTGCCGTAGTCACCGGCCAGTCCGCGAGGCAGCCAGATGGCCTTCTCGGTGCCGAGCCCGGCGTGGATCTCGGCCTCGACCTGCTCGCGGGTCCAGCCGGGATTGCGTTCCTTGCCGAGCTGGACGGTCTCGGTGAGCAGGACGGTGCCCTCGCCGTCGACATGGATGGCGCCGCCCTCGTTGACGAGCGTGGAGCTGTGCACGGGGACGGCCGCGAGCTCTGCGACGGAGCGGGCGATGTGCTGGTCGTGCTCCCAGCGGGCCCACCCCTGGGCACCCCAGCCGTTGAACGTCCAATCGACGGCGGCCAGTTGACGCCCGTCACTGACGAAGGTGGGGCCGATGTCGCGCATCCAGGCGTCGTCGAGCGGGCGGACGGCCAGCTCGATGTCCGGGCCGAGAAGTGTACGGGCGCTGTCCTCCTGGCCCGGGCCGACGACCATCGTGACGGGTTCGAAGCGGCGGACGGCGCGGGCGACGGTGGCCCAGGCGCTGCGGGCCTCGTCCAGTTCGGCGTCGGTGCCGAAGGTGGGGTTGGGGCCCGGCCAGGCCATCCAGGTGCGTTCGTGCGGGGCCCACTCGGGCGGCATACGGAAGGTCATGAAGCGTCCTTGAAAGGTGTCAGAGGAAGTAGAGGCGGTTGAGGGAGACGGAGTCGGCGGGCTCGGAGCGCAGCGGGTCGCCGTCCAGGGTGACCAGACCGCTGTGGGCGTCCACCGCGACTTCTCCGGTACGGGAGTTGTGGACGAGGTCGCCGGGGCCGATGCCGCGGGTGCCGCGCACTCCGACACGGCGTCGGCGCGTGGGCATCAGGTCCGCACCGAGCTGGGTCGCGGCCTGCGAGACGAAGGCCACGGAGAGATCGGCCGCGGTGGCTCCGTACGCTCCGAACTGCGGGCCGAGGACGAGGGGTTCGCAGGTGTCGGTGGCGGCGTTCGGGTCGCCGGTGACCCCGTAGGCCGGGAAGCCGGACTTCAGCACGAGCTGCGGTTTCGCACCGAAGAACTCGGGCCGCCACAGCACGATGTCGGCGAGCTTCCCGGTCTCGATGGAGCCGATCTCGTGCGCGAGACCGTGGGCGATGGCCGGGTTGATGGTGAGCTTGGCGATGTAACGCAGCACCCGGGCGTTGTCGTCCGCGGGGCCGTCGCCGTCCATCGGGCCGAGCTCGGCCTTCATCTTCCCGGCCATCGCGAAGGTGCGGCGCACCGTCTCACCGGCCCGCCCCATGCCCTGTGCGTCGGAGGACGTGATACCGATGGCGCCCAGGTCGTGCAGGACGTCCTCGGCGCCCATCGTCCCGGCGCGGATGCGGTCGCGGGCCATGGCGGCGTCGCCCGGCAGGTCCGTCTTGAGGTCGTGTACGGAGACGATCATCCCGTAATGCTCGGCGACGGCGTCCCTGCCGAAGGGCAGCGTCGGGTTGGTGGACGAGCCGATGACGTTCTCGACGCCCGCCATCTTGAGGACGTTGGGGACGTGTCCGCCGCCGCAGCCCTCGATGTGGAAGGCGTGGATCGTGCGGCCCTCCAGGACACGCAGGGTGTCCTCGACCGACAGGCACTCGTTCAGCCCGTCGCTGTGCAGGGCGACCTGGACGTCGTGCTCCTCGGCGACCCGCAGCGCCGTGTCCAGGGCGCGGGTGTGGGCACCCATGTCCTCATGGACCTTGAAGCCGCAGGCCCCGCCCTCCGCGAGCGCCTCGACCATCGGCGCCTCGTGGGAGGACGAACCGCGCCCCAGGAAACCGATGTTGACCGGCCAGGCGTCGAACGCGTTGAAGGCATGGCGCAGGGCCCAGGGCGAGTTGACGCCGACGCCCCAGACCGGGCCGAACTCCTGGCCGATGATCGTGGTGACACCGGAGGCGAGCGACGCCTCCATGATCCGCGGCGAGAGCAGATGGACATGGGTGTCGACAGCGCCCGCCGTCGCGATCATCCCCTCACCGGAGACGATCGTCGTCCCCGTGCCGACGACGACATCGACGCCGTCGAGGGTGTCCGGGTTACCGGCCCGCCCGATCGCCGAGATCCGGCCCTCACGGATACCGATCGACACCTTGCGGATGCCCTGCACGGCGTCGATGACCAGCACATTGCTGATGACGACATCGCAGGTGTCCCGGACGGCGGCGGCCTTGAGATGCAGCCCGTCACGGGCCGTCTTACCGAAACCGGCGAGAAACTCCTCGCCGTACTTCTGCGCGTCCGACTCCACCCGGACCACCAGCCCCGAGTCACCGAGCCTGACCCGGTCCCCGGCACGCGGGCCGTGCACGGAGGCGTACTCGTACGCGTCGATACTCATCGCTCTGCTCCCAGGTATCCGCATGCCACCGCGCGCCGCAGGGCCTCTTCGCGTGCGCCGGGCGCGTCGAGCGGTCCGTCGACCAGTCCTGCGAACCCGATGGCGATCCGGTCTCCGCCGATGGGCACCAGCCCCACCTCGACCGACTCCCCGGGCCCGAAGCGGACGGAGGACCCGGCGGGGACGCAGAGCCGCATCCCGTATGCCGCCGCCCGGTCGAAGTCGAGCCGCGGGTTGGCCTCGAAGAAGTGGAAGTGCGAGGTCACGGAGACCGGCACGGTCGCGGTGTTGCGGACCGCCAGGCGCGCCGCCGGTTCCGGCTCGGGCGTGGCGGGACCGGGGACGACGGCTCCCGGTGCGTCGTCGCCGAGCCCGCCACCCAGCGGCCGGGAGACCACTGCGAGCCGCGAGCCGTCGTCGAAGACGGCCTCCACATGGACTTCGGTGACCACATCGGCGACCCCCGGAAGGACGTCGTCGGGACCGAGCACGGACCGTGCGGCCTCGATGGCCTCGGCGAGCCTGCGCCCGTCGCGGGCGGCCTCGCAGACCGTGTCCGCGATCAGAGCGGTCGCCTCGGGGACATTGAGCTTCAGCCCTCGGGCGCGGCGGGCCCGGGCCAGTTCGGCGGCGCCGAAGAGCAGCAGCCGGTCACGTTCCGTCGGGGTCAGTCGCACGCCCGCACACCTCCTGTTTAGAGCAGCACTCTAACCGTGGATCGGCGGCAACCGAACGCTCGACTTCGTCACTTTTGAGCGATGCTCCAACCGTTCCGCGGTCCGGGACACGACGAAGGCCGCGCCCGGCAGAAACCGGGCGCGGCCTTCGCGCAGACGACGGGGGGCGGACCAGGTCCTGGTACTGCAGCTGTGTTTGGCAGTACTTCCTCAAGGGCATGGGGAGGGGCGCGGCTCGCCTCAGGCCTGACGCTCGACTGCGGGGCCGGGCGAAACGGCCAAGCGCTGCTCCAGGCCCGCGATGAACGTGCTCAGGTCGAACTCGAACTGCTCGTCGGTGCCCGCCCGGGGGCGGGACAGCAGCCGGCGCAGGACGAGGACCTCGTCGTCAGGGGCGTCGTCGAGTGTGCGGCGCAGCTCGGTGAGTTGCGGGTGGTCGCCGTGGCGCTCGACGAGTACGGCGTCGCGGGCAGAGGCGTAGGTCAGCTCACCGACGAAGCCGATGGTGAGGCCGGCGGTCCGCTCGTCGAAACCCGCCTCCACCAGGGCCCGGGCGACCTGCTCCACCCGGGCCAGGGAGGCCAACCCACCGGCGGCGGACATCCGGACGTAGTCGTAGAGCACTCCGGTCTGCACGATGCTCGCGCGTACCGCCGTGGCGAAGGTGCGAAGCACCTTTTGCCAGTCGCCGTCCAACGCGGCCTCGTGTCTGCCGAGCTCGGTCTGCATGGTGTCCAGAGCGAGCAGTTCCAGCAGGCCCTCGCGGTCGCGGACGTGGTAGTGCAGCGCTTTGCGGTGCACGCCGAGGTGGTCGGCGACCGCCTGCATGGTGAGGTCCTCCGGAGCCACGAGCCGCGCGGCCGCCACGATCCGGTCCTGGTCGATCCGTGCCGGGCGCCCCCGTCGGCGCGCCCCCGGCTCACCGCTCGCCGCCTTCGACATGTGTCCCCTTCCGCCCCCACCTTGTGCGTTCACTGTGCTCAGCATATTTGCCGCCCGGCAGGAATGGCGGGCCGGCGGGCCGCATGGTTGCGGATCACCTCTTGACGGTGGCCTGCGGCGGACCTATTTTTCCCGTGCGGCAAAAATTAATCTCCGCTCAGCACGGCGGAGATACGCCCGGCAACATGCGGCGTCGGCGCGCCCGCCCGGCGTCCTGCGCAGCACCCCGTTCGTCAGCTCGTCCCCTTTGCCGCGCCCCGGTGCGCCCGCACCCTTTGAGAGGATTCCCGTGGCCACACAGTCACCGACCGGGCCGCCCCCACCGGTCCAGCCCGTCCCGTCCGCCGCATCCGCGCCGGCCAAGACCGCGCTACGCGGCCCCCTGCGGCGCTTGCTGCTCACCTCGCCGCCCGCCAACGTGAGCATGTATCTGTTGTGGGGCGCGCTTCCCGGCATCCTGCTGCCCCTGCAGGTCGCCGAGTTGGACTCCGCGCACAAGACCGGCAACCTCGCCGTGATCACCACCCTCGGTGCGCTCGCGGCGATGCTGGCCCAGCCGCTGGCCGGCGCCCTCTCCGACCGCACCCGCAGCCGCTACGGACGCCGGGGCCTGTGGATCGTCGGCGGCGCGCTCGCCGGCGGACTCGCCCTGCTCGGGATGGCCGCGGCCAACACCCTGGTGCAGATCGGTATCGCATGGGTGATGGTCCAGATCACGTACAACTTCGTGCAGGGGCCGCTGACCGCGATCATGCCGGACCGGGTGCCGAGTGCGGTGCGCGGCACCTTCTCCGCCGTCATCGGTTTCTCCGCCATGCTCGGCACGATGGGCGGGCAGATCGTCGCCACTCGGTTCGCGGACCGGATCGGCACCGGGTACGTCATCTTCGCCGGGATCGCGCTGGTCATGCTCGCCCTGTTCGTCGCACTCAACCCCGACCGGGACAACCGGGGTGATCCCCGACGCCCCATCTCCGTAGGGGAGTTGGCCCGCAGCTTCTGGTTCGACCCGCGCAAGCACCCCGACTTCGGGTGGGCGTTCCTCGGGCGGCTGCTGCTCAACCTGGGCTACTTCCTCATCACCCAGTACCAGCTGTACCTGCTGCAGGAGTACATCGGCCTGGGCGACGACGCCATCGGCTTCGTCCCCGTCCTCGGGATGGCCACGCTGTGCGCCACCCTGGTCGCCACGGCCGTCGGCGGTCCGCTCTCCGACCGGCTGGGACGGCGCAAGGTGTTCGTCTTCGCGGCCTCGGTGGTCCTCGCCGTCGCGATGGCCGTGCCCTGGGCCCTGCCGACGAAGACCGGAATGGTGCTCTACGCGGCAGCGGCGGGACTTGGCTACGGCCTGTTCGCGACGGTGGACTCCGCACTGATCAGCGAAGTCCTGCCCGCCCAGGAGGACTTCGGCAAGGACCTCGGCGTCGTCAACATCGCCGCGACCCTGCCCCAGGTCCTCGCTCCCGGCGTGGCGGGAGCGGTCGCCGTCGCGCTCGGCTACTCGGCGCTCTTCCCGGTCGGCATCGCCCTCGTCCTGTGCGGCGGCCTCGCGGTCGTCCCCATCAAGGCCGTCCGCTGACCGCCGCCCACCCCTGACTTCGGCACCACCCCGGCGCCGTCACCCCGCGTACGTGACGCACGTATCGCACCTCTCGCACGAAAGGACGCCGCCATGGCATCCCCCACCCCCGCCACCCGCTTCCCCTACCAGGACGCCTCGCTGCCCGTCGAGCGGCGGGTCGAGGACCTGCTCAGCCGCATGGCGCTGGAGGACAAGGCCGGCCTCATGTTCCAGCCGATCGCCACCATCGGGGACTTCGAGGACCGCGGGCCGTTCGACCAGCCGAGCATGAGGGAGCTGTTCGAGCGGCGCATCAACCACGCCAACATCATGTTCGCCCCGACCGCCCGCGCGATCGCGCAGTGGTACAACGTCGTGCAGGAGGCTGCGCTCGCGCGGCCGCTGGGCATCCCGTTCACCATGTCCAGCGACCCGCGGCACTCCTTCACCGACAATCCGGCGACCGCGCTGATGGCAGGCCCCTTCGCGCAGTGGCCCGAACCGCTGGGCCTGGCCGCCATCGGATCGGAGGAGCTGGTGGAGCGGTTCGCCGACCTCACCCGCCGCGAGTACGTGGCGGTCGGCATCCGCGCCGCCCTGCACCCGCAGATCGACCTGGCCACCGAGCCCCGCTGGGCGCGGCAGACGCACACCTTCGGCGAGGACTCCGGCCTGACCGCCCGACTCGGTGCCGCCTACGTCCGCGGCCTGCAGGGAGGGGAGTTGGGGACGGAGTCGGTCTCGGCGATGGCCAAGCACTTCCCCGGGGGCGGGCCGCAGCTGAACGGCGAGGACCCGCACTTCTCCTACGGCCGCGAGCAGGTCTACCCGGGCGGCCGCTTCGACCTGCACCTGGAACCGTTCAAGGCAGCCATCGCCGCCGGGGTGCGGCAGTTGATGCCGTACTACGGGATGCCCGTCGGCACCGAGCACGAGGAGGTCGGATTCGGCTTCAACAAGTCCGTCATCACCGGACTGCTGCGCGAGCAGCTCGGCTTCGACGGCATCGTCTGCACCGACTGGGGCATCCTCGGCCGCACCTTCTGGGGTGTGGAGCACCTCAGCTACGAGGAGCGCATGGCCAAGGCGCTCGACGCGGGCGTGGACCAGTTCGGCGGTGAGTCCACGGCGGACGTGCTCGTCGCACTGGTCAAGAACGGCACCGTCACCGAGGCGCGGCTCGACGTCTCCGTGCGGCGGCTGCTGCGCGAGAAGTTCGAACTCGGCCTGTTCGACGACCCGTTCGTCGACGCCGAGCGTGCGGACGCGATCGTCGGCACGGACGCCTCCCGCGCGGAGGGCCTGGCCGCGCAGGCGGCCGCGCACACCCTGCTGAAGAACGCCGAGGACGGCCCCGCCCGGCTGCCTCTTGCGCCCGGCCTGAAGATCTACGCCGAGGGCCTGGACGCCGAGACTGTGGGGGAACGGGCGACACTGGTGGCGACCCCTCAGGAGGCCGACGTGGCCGTGCTGCGGCTGCAGACGCCGTACGAGAAGCGCGGGGGCGCCGACGGCGGGGTGGAGGCGAACATCGAGTCGTTCTTCCACGCCGGGTCGCTGGAGTTCCCGGCGGAGGAGGTGGCGCGGGTCCGTGCCACCTGTGCGGCCGTGCCGACCGTGGTCGACGTCTACCTGGAGCGGCCCGCGATCGTCGGTGCCTTCGCGGACGACACCGCGTCCCTGATCGGCAACTTCGGTGCGGCGCAGGCAGCGTTCGTCCAGGTGCTGTTCGGCGAGGCCGAGCCGAAGGGGCGGCTGCCGTTCGACATCCCGTCGTCGATGGCGGCCGTCGAGGCGAGCCGCCCCGACGTCCCGTTCGACACGGAGAACCCCACCTACCGGTTCGGGCACGGCCTCGGCTACTGAGAGGCGCCCATTGGTCCCGCACGCCGGCGCGCGAACTGACGCGGGCGCCGGCGTGCGATCGTCGTGCCTGGACGCGAACCGCCTGCTCGAACCGTTGGCGCCAGGCATGCATGCAGCGTCTGGTCCTGCCCTGGTCCCACTGGCGCCGACGGCGACACCAAGCACGCCACAGCCACTACAAACGACGACGCCACAGCCCATGGGGCTGCAGCATCGTCACCTCAAACGCAGTTGCGGCACTGGTTCCTCTCGTTTGGATCATGCCGGGCTCGCGGGCCCTGGCCTGATCCAAACGAAAGCCCCTAGCCGAGCGGGTGCATCCAGCCGTGGGTGTCCTCGGCGACGCCGCGCTGGATGTCCAGCAGGCGCTCGCGCAGCTTCAGTGTGACCTCGCCGGGCGCGCCTTCGCTCTGGGTCCACTCGCCGCCCGCGGACTTGACGGTGCCGACGGGGGTGATGACGGCGGCCGTGCCACAGGCGAAGACCTCGGTGAGGGTGCCGTTCGCGGTGTCGGCGCGCCACTGGTCGATGGAGACGCGGCCCTCCTCGGACTCGTAGCCGAGGTCGCGGGCGACCTTGAGCAGCGAGTCACGGGTGACGCCGGCGAGCAGGGAGCCGGTCAGGGCCGGGGTGACGATCTTGTCCCCGTACACGAAGTAGAGGTTCATGCCGCCGAGCTCCTCGACCCACTTGTGCTCGACCGCGTCGAGGTAGGCGACCTGGTCGCAGCCCTTCTCCGCGGCCTCTGCCTGGGCAAGGAGGGACGCCGCGTAGTTGCCGCCGGTCTTGGCGTCGCCCATGCCGCCGGGGACGGCGCGGACGCGGTCCTCGGAGAGCCAGATGGAGACCGGCTTGACGCCGCCGGGGAAGTAGGCACCGGCGGGCGAGGCGATGACGATGAAGAGGTACTCGTTGGCGGGCTTCACACCGAGGCCGACCTCGGTCGCGATCATGAACGGGCGCAGGTAGAGCGACTCCTCGCCGCCGTGTGCCGGAACCCATGCCTTGTCCTGCTGGACCAGCACGTCGCACGCCTCGATGAACGTCTCGACGGGCAGTTCCGGCATGGCCAGCCGGTGCGCCGATGCCTGGAAACGCTTGGCGTTCGCCTCGGGACGGAACGTGGCGACGGAGCCGTCGGGCTGGCGATAGGCCTTGAGGCCCTCGAAGATCTCCTGCGCGTAGTGCAGGACCGTGGTCGCGGGGTCGAGGGAGAGCGGGCCGTAGGGGACGAGCTGGCCGTCGTGCCAGCCGCGGCCCTCGGTCCACCGGATCGTCACCATGTGATCGGTGAAGTAGCGGCCGAATCCGGGCTTGACCAGGATCGCCTCGCGCTCCGCGTCGGACAGCGGGTTCGAGGAGGGCTTGAGTTCGATCGTGGGCGTCGTCATGTGTGCGTGTCCTTCACCGGTTGTGTGTGTTGGACCGCGCTCACGCCGCTCCTGTCAGACAGGTGCTAGGACGTCCGAGCTTCACCGCGAGCCACGGCCCCGTTCGATTATCGCTCCCGGGTGGCCGTGCACGAAATGACGCGAATGCGGTCCAGTGGTCGATGGTGGCACCCGGGGCCGCACAGGAGAAGCCGCCGGGTGCGGTTGCGACCCGGCGGCTTCGAAAATGGAGTCGTCGGGTCAGCTCGCTACGCGTACCGCGAGCGCGTCGCCGATCTCGTCGGTGGTACGAGTCGTCGCGCTGTCGCGCTCCGCGAGGTCGGCGGAGACGGCGTCCTCGATGCGCACGGCCTCGGCCTCGTAGCCGAGGTGGCGCAGCAGGAGGGCGACGGAGAGGATCGCGGCCGTGGGGTCGGCCTTGCCCTGGCCCGCGATGTCCGGGGCGGAGCCGTGGACCGGCTCGAACATCGAGGGGAACTCGCCGCTCGGGTTGATGTTGCCCGAGGCCGCGACGCCGATGCCGCCGGAGACGGCCGCGGCAAGGTCGGTGATGATGTCGCCGAAGAGGTTGTCGGTGACGATCACGTCGAAGCGCTCGGGCTGCGTGACGAGGAAGATCGTCGCCGCGTCCACGTGCAGGTAGTCGGTGGTGACGTCCGGGAACTCGGCCGCGACCTTGTTGAAGGTGTTGGTCCACAGGTGCCCTGCGTAGGTCAGCACGTTGTTCTTGTGGACCAACGTCAGCTTCTTGCGCGGGCGTGCCTGGGCGCGGGCGAACGCGTCACGGACCACACGCTCGACGCCGAAGGCGGTGTTGACCGAGACCTCGGTGGCGACCTCGTGCGGGGTGCCGGTGCGGATCGAACCGCCATTACCGGTGTACGGGCCCTCGGTGCCCTCGCGGACCACGACGAAGTCGATCTCCGGCTGACCCTTGAGCGGGGTCGCGACACCCGGGAGGAGCTTCGACGGCCGCAGGTTCACATGGTGGTCGAAGAGGAAACGGAGCTTCAGCAGGAAGCCGCGCTCCAGGACGCCGGACGGAACCGAGGGGTCCCCGATCGCGCCGAGCAGGATCGCGTCGTGCTGCTTGAGCGCCTGGACATCCGCGTCGGTGAGGGTCTCACCGGTGGCGTGGTAGCGCTTGGCGCCGAAGTCGAACTCCTTGGTCTCCAGCTTCACATCCTGCGGGAGAACAGCATTGAGGACCTTGAGGCCCTGAGCCACTACCTCCTGGCCGATACCGTCACCAGGGATCACTGCGAGATTGATGCTGCGAGACATGTCCGCACCTTACTGCGCGTCCCACACCATGACACGTCACGTCCACCATACGGACACATGGGGAGCTGTACGTGTACCGTTCACCTATTCGACGGAACGGTGTCAGGCGACGGGTGGATGTTCTCGTCCATGGACATCCCCCGTTTCGGAATTCCCGAGAAGCTCGCAGGCCGTATGAGCATGGCCGAGCAGCACGATTACCTGCGCACCCGGCTGACCCGGCGCGGCGTGCTCCGTACGAGCGTGGCGACCGCGGCCGTCGCCGGTGCGGGTCTCGGCACCGGGCTCGTCTCCTCGCCCGCCCACGCCGCACCGACCGTTCTCACCTCGCGCCACACGTCCACCCAGGTGGACGGTTCGCTGGTTGCGCCGTTCGGCCGGCACCTGGCGTACGGCGCCGACCCGAGGACGCAGATGGCGGTCTCCTGGCAGGTCCCGTTCGCCGTGAAGCGGCCGTACATCCGGATCGGCCACAAGCCGTGGGCGCTGAGCCGCAGGATCGACGCCGAAGTGCGCCACCTCACCACCCCCGAACTGAACGGGGGCAAGATCGCGGCGGCCGAGCAGTTCTACGTACACGCGAGCCTGGAGCGGCTGCAGCCCGGCACTACGTACTACTACGGCGTCGGCCACGACGGTTTCGACCCCGCCGGCACCCGCAACCTGGGCACGCTCGGCACCTTCACCACCGCACCCTCGCACGCCGAGGCCTTCACCTTCACCGCCTTCGGCGACCAGGGTGTCAGCTACCACGCGCTGGGCAACGACCAGTTGATCCTGGGCCAGAACCCGGCGTTCCACCTGCACGCGGGCGACATCTGCTACGCCGACCCGTCCGGCTCCGGGCAGAGCACCGACACCTACGACGCCCGCACCTGGGACCAGTTCCTGGCCCAGACGGAGACCGTGTCGAAGACCGTGCCGTGGATGGTGACCACCGGCAACCACGACATGGAGGCCTGGTACTCGCCGGACGGCTACGGCGGGCAGAACGCCCGCTGGACGCTGCCCGACAACGGTCCGGACCCGGTGAACCAGCCCGGTGCGTACTCGTTCGTGCACGGCAACGTGGGGGTCGTCGCCCTCGACGCCAATGACGTCTCCTACGAGATCCCGGCCAACTTCGGGATCAGCGACGGCAGGCAGACGCGCTGGCTGGACCGGCGCCTCGGTGAGCTGCGGGCCCGTCACGACATCGACTTCCTGGTCGTCTTCTTCCACCATTGCGCCTTCTCGACGACCAACGCGCACGCCTCGGACGGCGGGGTGCGCGACGCGTGGGTGCCGCTCTTCGAGAAGCACCAGGTGGACCTGGTCATCAACGGCCACAACCACGTCTACGAGCGCACGGACGCGATCCTGAAGAACGCGGTCCAGCGCAAGGTGCCGATCGGCGAGCGCACCGACCCGACGCGGGACGGCATCGTGTACGTGACGGCGGGCGGCGCGGGCAAGGCGCTGTACAACTTCCCGGCACCGGACACCTACGAGGGACACGTCCAGGACCAGGACAGCGTGGACACCTACCACGTGGTCAAGGGCGGCGGGAAGGCGACCGAGACCGTGGAGTGGTCGCGGGTGCGCTACACCGGCTTCTCGTTCCTGGCGGTGGAGGTGCAGCCCGGGCGGCACGCCAGGATGAAGGTCACCGCACTCGCCGAGTCGGGCGAGCGCATCGACCACTTCGAGATCAGCCGCGGCTGACCGTTCTCAGTGGCCCGTGGAGCCGCCGTTGTCCCTGCGGTCGAGGGCCCGCTGCAGGGCGGCGGCGGCATTCTGGCGCTCCGACTCGGTCGGGCGGTGGGTGTGACGGACGCGGCGGACAGTCGTCTCGGCCATGGTGGATCGACTCCTTGAGATCGCGAGGATTTCGAGATCGAAAAATCGTGAACGTGATTTCGAGATCGGGATTTCGAGGCGCCGGAAGGGGCGGGGAGCGGGCGCCGCAGGGGTTGCCTGCACAGGGGCGCTCGCTCACGACCGCCAGTCGCTGGATCTAGCGAGACGTTCGGCTTCTACAAAGCTAGGACAGCTCGGCCGGTCTGTCTCCACAATTACTCGGACTTCCTACTATCTGAGACGGAGGTTTACGGACGCCCGCCCCCGGTTCCCGGGTCAGGGCCCGGACAGTGAGTGATTGTGCCTGCTCAGGGGTGGTAACACAGCCGACCGAACGCGTCGGCCGCTCCGGCCCGGGAGCCCTGATCCCGACCGTGTCCGGTGCTCCTTCGAGTGACAGCTCCGGCAGGATCGCCATGCCGGGACCACGGGACACCATGGAGAGCACCGCTCCGTCGTCCTCGGCCCCGGCCGTCGCACGCGGGATCCACTCCTGCGCGGCCCACCGGTCCCGGGTGTACGAGGTACAGCTCTCCACCCGGTCCGCCATCGGGAGCGTCCGCGGCGCCGGATGGCCGGCGGGGCGGCAGCCCTCCGGTCGGCCACCGCCCGATCACAGCACGTCCCCGTCCCGCCAGTCGAAGATCAGCGTCCCGGACGCAGGCGGCGGCACGGAGCCGGCCACACCGCGGATGTAGGTGCTGCCCTCCTCGTCCGGCAGCCGCTCCACCCCGTAGCGCCCCTGCACGCCGATCCGCCCCGGCCACACCTGCCAGCCGCGGCCCGCGTACAGCGCGGCCCCGGCAACCGATGCGGACAGGGCCCCGAAGGCGTACGCCCCGTCGACGACCTGTTCCAGCGCGGCCATCACACGCCCGCCGAGCCCTTCCCTGCGGCGGTCGGCGCGGACTGCCACGGCCTCCACGTAGCCGATCCGGTACGAACGGCCCTCATGGATCACCCGGCGCTGGACGACGCTGCCGTGCGCGAGGAGCCCGCTGCCGTCCCGTACATACGCGTGGATGCCGCCGAGGCCGTGGTCCCAGTCGTCGTCGCTGAAGTCTCCCTCGAAGGCGGTGTCCACGAAGGTGTGGATCTCGTCGAGGGCGGCCGGGGTCAGCAGGTAGGTGTGCGCGGTGCGCAGGGTCGGCTCAGTCATGTGCTCCAGCCTCCCAGGCACCGCAGCCACCAGGTACTCAGCCCGCATTTGAGTACCCGCCACGTGTCGAAGAATGGTGCGTCGCAAGAGAGTTGGGCCCATGAACGGCCTATACGCTCTCAAGCCCTGGTACGCGGACCGGCTCTCCGGTGTCCGCGCCTCGCTGGTCCGCCGTGAGGTGTCGCCCGACACTCTCACCGCAGCCGGCGTGGTCTCGGCGGCCGGTGCCGCCGCCGCACTGGCCTGGCTGCCCACCGGCCTCGCCGCCCTGCCGGTCGCCGTGCTGCTCGCGGCCCGGCTCGCCTTCGCCAACCTGGACGGCGCGCTGGCCCGCGACACGGGCCGGACGACCAGGCGCGGCGCGGTGCTCAACGAACTCGGCGACCGGCTGGCGGACCTGGTCGTGCTGGCCGGTTTCCTGGCGCTCGCCCCGCTGTGGCTGGTGGCGGCGGCCGGGCTCGCGGCGACGCTGCCGTCCTGGGTATCACTGGCCGGCGCGGCGGCGGGCGCACCCCGGCGCAACGGCGGCCCGGTCGGCAAGACCGAACGCTGTCTGCTGGTCGTGGTCGCCGCGGCGAGCGGCTGGGCCGTACCCGTCCTGATCGTGATCGCCGCCGGCTCGCTGCTCACCGCCGCACTTCGGCTGGCCTGGCTGTGGCGGGAGCCGGCATGAGCGCCGTACTGATCGCCGAGGAGGCGGCGGCACGGGCCGTGCCGCTGGTCGCGGGTGTGCTGGGGGCGGGCGGCGTCGCCGTCGCCGTACTGCCGTCGAAGGTCCGGATGCGGGCCGAGCTGCGCAAGCGGTGGCGTACCTGGGCGCTGGTCGCCCCGGTCTTCCTGGGGGCGTACTTCCTGGGCGGCGGCGGGACGTTCGCGCTGGCCGCGGGGCTCGGGGTGATCGCGGTGAGCGAGTTCGTACGGATGGCGGGGCTGAGGCGCGGCGATCACGCGGTGCTGGCGGTGGCCGCGCTCGCGCTCCCGGCGCTGGCGTGGCTCGCGCCGCAGGTCCTCGACGTACGGGCGGCTGCGCTGCTGCTGGTCGCGGCCGCACTTCCTCCGGTGCTGGCCGGGGACGACCGGGCAGGGTTCACCCGAACCGCCCGTACCGCCTTCGGGCTGCTGTGGATCCCGGTCGCGCTGACCGGTCTGGTGACGCTCGGCGATACAGGTGTCGCGGTGGGGCTCGCGGTGGCGCTCGGCGATGTCGGCGCCTGGTGCGGCGGTACGGCGCTGGGCCGCCGCGGCCCGCTCGCCCGGCCGTTGTCGCCGCTCTCCCCCAACAAGACCTGGGCGGGCGCGCTCGGCGCTGCGGTGGCAACAGCCGTACTCCTGCTCGTACTGGGCGAGTTCGCCCTCCCCCTGTGGGCTGCGGTGCTGGGCGGCTGTGTGCTCGGCGATCTGCTCGAATCGATGGTCAAGCGCGAGTCGGGGGTGAAGGACGCGGGCAGTTGGCTGCCCGGCTTCGGCGGCCTCCTCGACCGGATCGACTCCCTGCTGGTGGCCCTTCTCCTGGCGATGGTGATGACATGACCTCCACACTCCCGCGCGTCCGTGACCGGGTCGCGCTGCCCGTGCGCTCACGCTTCGCCGCCGCGCTCCGGCGCGGCCTGTGGTGGGGCGTCCTCAGCCTCACCGGCGGGGTGGAGCGGCGCGGCCGACTGCCGCGCGGCGGATGTGTCGTCGTCGCCAACCACTCCTCGCACGCGGACACGGCGGCGCTCCTCGCCGCGCTCGACGCCCGGCACACCCCGGCGATCGGCGCGGCGGCCGACTACTGGTTCGCCTCACCGTGGCGGCGCCGGATCTGCCGCAGGCTCGCGGCCGGGTTCCCGGTGCGGCGCGGCGGCGGCGGCATGGACGACCTGCTGTCCATGGCGGACGAGCTGCGGTCGGGCCGGGCGGTCGTCCTGTTCCCGGAGGGCACCCGGGGCAGGGACGGCGAGCTGGGCTCCTTCCACCGGGGCGCGCTGGTCCTCGCCGGGCAGGCGGGTGTCCCGGTCGTGCCGGTGGGGATCGCGGGCACGGACCGGCTGCTGCCCAAGCACGGCCGGCTGCGCTCGGCGCTGGTGCGAGTGTCGATCGGTGACCCGCTGCCGTCGGCGGTCACGCCCCAGGAGGCCCGTGACGCGGTGGTTGCGCTGCACTCGCGTACGGTCGCCGAGCCACTGAGGGACTCCGCGACGCGGCGCCGGGTGGCGTCGGTCGTGACCTCGCGCTGGGGCGTACCGCTGGCGTTCGGCTGGGCGCTGGCGGAGGCGCTGAGCTGGCCGTTGATGCCGGAGCTGTTGCTGGGCGCGGTCTGTGCGGCGGTGCCGCGGGTGGCACTGAAGATGTCGCTGGGCGCACTCGCCGGCAGCCTGGCCGGTGGCCTGCTGGCCCTTCAACTGGCATCCGCGGGCGTGCAGTTGCCCGCACCGCTGACCACGGACCGGATGCGCGCCGAGGTCCGCAGCGAGCTGGCCCTGGAGGGTGCGTCCGCCGTTCGCCACCAGCCGTGGAACGGAATCCCCTTCAAGGTGTACGGCGCCGAGGCGGGCCGCGCCGGAGTCCCCGCGCCCGGCTGGCTCACCGCATCGGCTGCGGCACGCGGCTCCCGGACCCTCACGGTGGGGCTCGGCTTCGCCGCCTTCGGACTGCTGATGCGCCGCCACCGTCGTCATTACGCCCACTGTCTGATCCTGCTGGGCGGCGGCTTCACGGTCGGTCTTTCGTTGATCGTGCACGGCTGGAGCTGAACGGGGACACAGTAGGAGATCCGGGACGGCTCCTCCTCCCCTCCTCTATTGACCCGACGTATTTGCCGTCAGAGACCTTGACGCCCCATCAGTCCGCCATCATTCTCCCAGTCATCGGACCAATGGTCAGGTCTGTGAACGATGAGCCTGCGGACTGGGAGAAATCGTGTCACTGCACAAGCCATGGAGAACCCGCATCGGAACGCTGTCGGCGGTCCTGTGCGGCGCGCTCGCGTCGACGCTGCTGACGGCGGCCGGCGCGCGCGCCGAGGAGAGCGCCTGGACGGTACGGGACAAGCCCGACGGACCCCGCGCGGAGCTGCGGCTCGACCGGGCGACCGGATCACTGAGCCTGACGGTGTCCCGCGAAGGCGGGACGGTCATCGCCCCGTCACCCGTGGGGATCGTGACCGAGCGGGCCGACCTCACCTCGGGGCTGGGGTTCCTCGGCCGCAGCGACCGCCCGGTCGACGAGCACTACCGCACGAACGCGGGCAAGACCCGGAGCCGCACCGTCCACATGCGTGAATCGCGCTTCCGCTTCCGTACCGCCGCAGGCGCCCGGCTCGATCTGCTCGTCCGGGCCTCCGCCGACGGTGTCGCCTACCGCTACGTCCTGCCCGGTGACACGGGCAACGTCCTGCGCGAGGCCTCCGCGTTCACCCTGCCCGAGGGTGCGTCCGCCTGGCTCGGCAACTACCGCAAGGACAACGAGAACCTCTTCAACGCGTACTCCGCCACGGGCGCCCCGGCCGGTGAGTACATGATGCAGGGGCTGTTCCGTACCGGAGGCGGCTACGCCCTGGTCGCCGAGTCCGACCTCACCGGCAGCTACTCCGGGGCCCGTCTGGTCCATGACACGGGCTCCCCCACCTACCGCGTCAAGCTCTGGGACGAGCAGGTCCAGGTGAAGGGCGCGCTCACCACGCCTTGGCGCGCCGTGGTCACCGGCGACCTGGCGACCGTCACCGAGTCCACCTTCACGGACGATCTCGCCCCGGCCTCCAAGGTCCACGACACCTCCTGGATCAAGCCGGGCCGGGCCCTGTGGACCTGGCTGGCGGGCGGGCGTCCGGCGGGCCAGAGCCTGGAGATGCAGAAGGGGTACGTCGACTACGCGGCCGCCCGCCACTGGCCGTACACCGTCGTCGACGCGGGCTGGTACTTCGACCCGGACCAGTGGGACGTCACCGACCCCGACTGGCAGTCCCACAGCTGGATTCCTGAGCTGGTGCGCTACGGCAGGGAGCGCGGCGTCGGAGTCCAGGTCTGGATCCACCACCGCGACCTGGACACCGCCGAGGAGCGCGCCCAGTGGCTGCCCACGCTGGAGAAGTGGGGCGTCAAGGGGGTGAAGATCGACTTCATGGACTCGGAGGCTCAGGAGACGTTCCAGTGGTACGACCAGATCCTCCCCGAGACGGCGGCCCACCACCTCCTGGTCAACTTCCACGGCTCCACGATCCCCAAGGGCATCCAGCGCACCTGGCCGCACGTCATGTCGCTGGAGGGTGTCAACGGCGAGGAGAAGAAGACGAACACCGCCCAGCATCTGACCACGCTCCCGTTCACCCGGAACGTGATCGGCTCCATGGACTTCACCCCCGGCGCCTTCCATCGCCCGAACCGGCCCAACGCCGCGTCCGACGCAGGTGAGCTGGGCCTGTCGGTGCTGTACGAGTCCGGGGTCCAGAACCTGGCCGGCACCCCCGAGTCGTACGAAGCCCGCCCGGTGGCCCGGCACTTCCTGGAGCAGCTGCCGGACGCCTGGGACGACACCCGGCTGCTGGCGGGCGAGCCCGGAAGCAGCGCGGTCCTGGCCCGACGCAACGGCAGCCGCTGGTTCATCGGCGCAACGTACGCGGGCACGGCGCACATCGCCGAGGTTCCCCTGCGGATCGGGTCCGGCCGGTGGCTGGTCGAAACGGTGACGGACGGGCCGACGGGGCTGGTCCGCACGGCCCGCGCGGTGCGGGGCGGGGACGCGCTGTCGGTGGATGTGGTGGCCGACGGCGGCTTCGCCGCGGTGGCCTGCCGCTGGGTCCCGGGCCGTACCTCGTGCGACCGCTGAACCGGTAGCGGACCGCAACCTCCAGCCCACCGGCTCCCCTGCCGGCCCGGGCCGTTGTCAGTGGGCGCCCCTACTGTTCATGAGCAGGGGGCCTGCGGACAGCGGCCCGGCGGGAGGGGACGACGATGAGCTTCAGCATGCAGGCACGGGCCGTTCCGGCAGCCGGGCTGCCGCAGGACTTCGCCGGGGTGACGGCGGTCTTCGGTGACACGGACGACGAGCTCGATTTTCTTCAGACGGATCTGCGCATCTCCAAGGATTTCTCCGAGGTGCACGAGTTGTTCCTCAACGCGCCGCCCGGCCACGGCAGTTGCGAGCTCCCGGTCTTCGGCGGGACCGTCCATGAGGACCCGGCCGGGATCGAGGCGCCGTCGGTGACTCTGGAGGCCGCGGGGGTGCTGGAGGCGGCGGAGTTCCTCCGCTGCCATCCGTTCGACCAGCTGTGGCGTGCGGCCGCCGGGGGCGTCGGCGCGCACTGGGGCTGGCCGGAGACCGAGGTCCGCGATGTCTTCGCCCGCCACTACCGGCAGGTGCTGGACTTCTACGGGCGTGCCGCGGAGGCGGGCGACGCGGTGGTGAAGCGGTTCCTCTACTGAGGGACGGCCCCGGAATGGAAACCGCCTCCCGGCCGGCAGGGGAACCGGGCGGGAGGCGGAAATCGTGGCGGGGCGCCGGGGGTGCGGCGCTCCGGGGGGCGTCAGCCCTGGTGGGGGTAGGTGTAGTCGGTCGGCGGAACCAGCGTCTCCTTGATGGCCCGGGTCAGGGTCCAGCGCTGCAGGTTCTGCGGGGCGCCCGCCTTGTCGTTCGTACCCGAGGCACGGCCGCCACCGAAGGGCTGCTGGCCGACGACGGCACCGGTCGACTTGTCGTTGATGTAGAAGTTGCCCGCGGCGTACCGCAGCTTCTCCATCGTGTGCGCGGCCGCGGCACGGTCGCCCGCGATGACGGAACCGGTCAGCGCGTAGTCGGAGACCGACTCCATCTGCTCCAGCATCTCGTCGTACTTGCCGTCCTCGTAGACGTGCACGGCGAGGATCGGGCCGAAGTACTCGGTCGTGAAGACCTCGTTCTCCGGGTCGCTGCACTCGATGACGGTCGGGCGGACGAAGTAGCCCACCGAGTCGTCGTAGGTGCCGCCGGCGATGATCGTGCAGGACGGGTCGGACTTGGCGCGGTCGATCGCGGCCTTGTTCTTGGCGAACGAGCGCTCGTCGATGACGGCACCGATGAAGTTCGACAGGTCGGTGACGTCACCCATGGTGATGGAGTCGACCTCGGCCGCGAACCTCTCCCTGAAACCGGAGTTCCAGATGGAGGCCGGGACGTACGCACGGGAGGAAGCCGAGCACTTCTGGCCCTGGAACTCGAAGGAGCCACGGGTGAGCGCGGTCTTCAGCACGGCGTGGTCGGCCGACGGGTGGGCGACGACGAAGTCCTTGCCGCCGGTCTCGCCGACGAGCCGCGGGTAGGTGCGGTAGTTGGCGATGTTGTTGCCGACCGTCTTCCACAGGTGCTGGAAGGTGGGGGTCGAACCGGTGAAGTGGATACCGGCCAGGTCGCGGTGGTTCAGGGCCACCTCGGAGACGGCGATGCCGTCACCGGTCACCAGGTTGATGACGCCCTTGGGCAGACCCGCCTCTTCCAGGAGCTGCATCAGCAGCACGGCGGCGTGGGTCTGCGTCGGGGACGGCTTCCACACCACGACGTTGCCCATGAGGGCGGGGGCGGTGGGCAGGTTGCCCGCGATGGCCGTGAAGTTGAACGGCGTGATCGCGTAGACGAAGCCCTCCAGCGGGCGGTGGTCCATGCGGTTCCACACGCCCGGCGAGTTGGCCGGGGGCTGCTCGGCCAGGATCTGGCGCGCGTAGTGCACGTTGAAGCGCCAGAAGTCGACGAGCTCACAGGGAGTGTCGATCTCGGCCTGCTGGGCGGTCTTCGACTGGCCGAGCATCGTGGATGCGGCCAGCGTCTCGCGCCAGGGGCCGGACAGCAGCTCGGCGGCGCGCAGGATGATCGCGGCGCGGTCGTCGAAGGACATCGCGCGCCAGGCCGGGGCGGCGGCCAGCGCGGCGTCGATCGCGTCCTGGGCGTCCTGCTCGGTGGCGCCGGCGAACGTACCGATGACGGCCTTGTGGTTGTGCGGCTGTACGACGTCGAAGCGCTCGCCGCCGCCCATCCGCTTCTCGCCACCGATGGTCATCGGAAGGTCGATCGGGTTCTGGCTGAGCTCCTTGAGCTTCGCCTCCAGGCGGGCGCGCTCCGGGGAACCCGGGGCGTAGGAGTGGACCGGCTCGTTGACCGGCGCGGGGACCTGAGTGACAGCGTCCATGAGTGCCTTGTCTCCTTGTGTCAGGGGGTGGGGGTCAGCCGGGCAGGTCAGCCCTTGGTGAGGATGGAGCGGCCGAAGAACAACAGGTTCGCCGGCTTCTCCGCGAGGCGGCGCATGAAGTAGCCGTACCAGTCGGTGCCGTACGCGGTGTACACGCGCATCCGGTGGCCCTCGGCCGCGAGCCGGATGTGCTCGTCGCTGCGGATGCCGTACAGCATCTGGAACTCGTACTCGTCCAGCTTGCGCCCGGCCTTCCGGGCCAGCTCCTGGGCGATGGCGATCAGACGCGGGTCGTGCGACCCGATCATCGGGTAGCCCTCGCCCTCCATCAGGGTCTTCAGGATACGGACGTACGCCTTGTCGATCTCGGCCTTGTCCTGGTGTGCGACGGAGGCGGGCTCCTTGTAGGCGCCCTTCACGATGCGGACGCGGCTGCCGACGGCGGCCAGGCGGCGGGCGTCCTCCTCGGTGCGGAACAGGTACGCCTGGATCACACAGCCGGTCTGCGGGAAGTCCTTCCGCAGCTCCTCGTGGATGGCGAACATCGAGTCGAGGGTGGTGTGGTCCTCGGCGTCCAGCGTGACCGTGGTGCCGATCGCGGCGGCGGCCTCGACGACCGGGCGGACGTTGGCGAGCGCCAGCTCGTGGCCGCCGTCCAGCGCCTGGCCGAACATGGAGAGCTTGACGGACATCTCGGCCTTGGTGCCCAGGCCCAGGTCCTTGAGGCGCTCGATCAGTTCGAGGTAGGCATCACGGGCGGCGGCGGCCTGCTCGGGGGTGGTGATGTCCTCGCCGACCACGTCGAGGGTGACTTCGAGGCCCTTGTCGGCTGCGTCCTCGATGATCGGGACGACCTGGTCGACGGTCTCACCGGCGATGAACCGGTCGACGACCTGCTTGGTGCCAGGTGCGGCCGAGATGAAACGGCGCATCTTGTCGCTGCGGGACGCGGCGAGAATCACGGGACCCAGCACGGGGCACCTCCACGGAAAGTACGAACGAAGGCCGTACCGGCAGATAGGGAACAGAGCGGTACAGCACGGAGAACCACCGTGAAATCTAAGGATCTCTCCGATGGTGTGCCATCGACAGCTGTCACGCATCCATTCCCGGGATCTCAGACATATGTCTGAAGGGGTGCGAGAATGGCCGGGTGAAGGGCGATTACCAGGAGCTGGTCGACGAGATCTCCGGGCTGCTCGGCGCCCCCGCGACGCTGGAGAACCGGGACTTCGGCCTGGTCGCCTTCGGCGCCCACGACAGCGACGACGACACGGCGATGGACCCGGTCCGCACCCGCTCGATCCTGACCAGGCGCTCCACGCCCGCGGTCCGCGCCTGGTTCGAGGGCTTCGGCATCGCCCGCGCCACCGGCCCGGTCCGCATTCCAGCCGCCCCGGAGGCCGGGGTGTTCCGGGGCCGTATCTGTCTGCCGGTACGCCATCGGGGTGTCGTGCTCGGTTACGTATGGCTGCTCGACGCGGACCCCGGGCCGACCGACGAGCAGCTGAGGGCGGCAATGGAGGTGGCGGCCCGGATCGGGGGGCTGCTCTCCGACGAGGCGCGGGCGGGCACGGATCTGTCCCGGGAGTTCGGTGCGGTCCTCACCGCTGGGCGGGGCTGGCAGCGCGACATGGCGGTGACCGCGCTGCACGAAGCACTGGGCCGGGACGCGGAGGGCCTGCACACGGTGGTGTGCGTGACCCCGTGGACCGACGATCCACCATCGGTCCGCACGGTGTCCTCGGCATCGGCACTGACCTCGGTCCCGGCCCCCGGGGCCGCCGGGGGCCCCTCGCTGGCCGCGCTGATCCGGCTGCGCTCCAGCGATGTCCTCGACCCGGCGCTCACCGCCGCGGACCGGCTGCGTTCCTCTGCGGGCGGGTACGCCACCGCCGGGGTCGCGGTGCCCCGCCGGGGCCTGGCGGACCTGGCCGAGGCCTGGCACGAGGCGTCGGCCGCGGCCCGCGCGGCGGCGGCCGAGTCCCGCTTCGGCCCGGTCGGCGAGTGGTCGGCGATCGGCCCGTACCGGCTGCTGACCGCGCTCCCCGCAGAAACGGCCGCGGATCCCGCGGTCCGCGCCCTGCTCACCCCGCCGCACAAGGATCTGGCCCACACCGCCGAGGTGTTCCTCGACTGCGCGGGCCAGGCGTCCCGTACGGCCACCGCACTCGGCATCCACCGCCAGACGCTCTACTACCGGCTCTCCCGGGTCCAGCGGCTCACCGGCCTCGATCTCAACGACGGCGAGGACCGGCTGTTGCTGCACATGGCACTCAAGGGCGCACGGCTCTGATCCCGCGCGCCGCCACCGAACCCGACGCGTCCGAGAGCCCCCTGTCAGCCCGCCCGGCGTCCGAGGACGGGACCGTCGCCCCGGACCCCGGACCCCGGGCACTCGGCCCGGCCTGGACGCCGACTCCAGGCCTTCCTACCGCACCCGCCCTTCGAGCACCGCCTTCAGACCATCCGTCAGATCCTGTGCGGACGGCGCCGATTCACTGTCCATCAGCCACTGCACCATCACACCCGCGAGCAGCGCCTGGCAGAACAGCCCGGCCACCCGCGCCTTTTCCGGGTCCGTCTCCGGGTCGATGCCGAGCATGTTCTCGGCGAGCCCGTCACGCCCTTCGCGCTGCGGGCCCGCCAGGGCCTTCTGCAGCTCCGGGTCCTGGTCGATCCGGGAGACGACCTCCATCTGGAGCTGCCAGACGGACCGGGTCCGCCCATAGCTGTCGATCACCCGCTCCCAGGTGTCGCGGAACTGGTCGAGCGGCGACCGGGGCCCGCCGTCGCCGCCGTCCGCGTCCACGTCCGGCCGCTCGGTGAGCACATCACCCCACTCCTCCGTCACCTTGAGAAAGGCGAGGTTGAGCAGGGCCTCCTTGGAGCCGTAGTGGTAGCCGATGGAGGCGAGGTTCGTACCGGAGGCGGCCACGATGTCGCGCGCCGTCGTCCGGGCGTATCCCTTCTCCAGCAGGCAGCGCTTGGCGCCTTCGAGCAGATCCTCACGGTGTCCCATGAAAGCAGCGTACCCGGCATGCAGACGTTTGTGTAAGACGCACGTCTAGATGCCGGGTACGCGGGGCCCTGAGGCCGTCAGTCGGTCAGGTTCACCGTACGGGCCGATGCGGCACCGATCTCCGTGGAGATCTCGGTGAGCACCGACGCCGGGACGTCGTCGTCGACGGTGAGCACGACCAGCGCCTCGCCGCCCGCGTCCGTCCGCGAGACCTGCATGCCCGCGATGTTCAGACCGGCCTCGCCAAGGATCCGGCCGACCGTGCCGACGACACCGGGACGGTCCTCGTAACGCAGCACCACCATGTGGTCGGCCAGCGCCAGGTCCACGTCGTAATCGCCGACGGCCACGATCTTCTGGAGGTGCTTGGGGCCGGCCAGCGTGCCGGAGACCGCGACCTCCTCGCCGCCCGAGAGCGTGCCGCGGACGGTGACCACATTGCGGTGGTCCGGCGACTCGGAGCTGGTGGTGAGGCGGACCTCGACACCGCGCTCCTGCGCGAAGAGCGGGGCATTCACATACGACACGGTCTCGTCGACCACGTCCTCGAAGACGCCCTTGAGCGCGGAGAGTTCGAGCACCTTGACGTCGTGCTGGGTGATCTCGCCGTACACCTCGACGTCGAGGCGGACCGCGACCTCGCCCGCGAGCGCCGTGAAGATCCGGCCGAGCTTCTCGGCGAGCGGCAGGCCCGGGCGTACGTCCTCGGCGATCACACCGCCCTGGACATTGACCGCGTCCGGCACGAGCTCACCGGCGAGGGCCAGGCGCACGGACTTGGCGACCGCGATGCCGGCCTTCTCCTGGGCCTCGTCGGTGGAGGCGCCGAGGTGCGGGGTGCAGACGACCTGGTCGAACCCGAACAGCGGGGAGTCCGTGCAGGGCTCCTTCGTGTACACGTCGAGACCGGCGCCGGCGACCCGGCCCTCCTTGAGTGCGGAGGCGAGCGCCTCCTCGTCGACGATGCCACCGCGCGCGGCGTTGACGATGCGCACCGAGGGCTTCACCTTGTGCAGCGCCTCGTCGCCGATCAGGCCCAGCGTCTCGGGGGTCTTGGGCAGGTGCACGGTGATGAAGTCGGCGACCTCGAGCAGCTCGTCCAGCGCAAGGAGCTTGACGCCCATCTGGGCGGCACGCGCGGGCTGCACATAGGGGTCGTACGCGACGATCTTCATACCGAAGGCCGACATGCGCTGAGCGACCAGGACACCGATGCGGCCGAGGCCGACGACGCCGAGGGTCTTCTCGCTCAGCTCGACGCCGGTGTACTTGGAGCGCTTCCACTCGCCGTTCTTGAGGGCGGTGTTGGCCTGCGGGATGTTGCGCGCAGTGGCGACCAGCAGACCGCAGGCCAGCTCGGCGGCGGTCACGATGTTGGAGGTCGGTGCGTTGACGACCATCACGCCGGCCTTGGTGGCGGCGGAGACGTCGACGTTGTCCAGACCGACGCCCGCGCGGGCGACGACCTTCAGCTTCTTCGCGGCGGCGACGGCCTCGGCGTCGACCTTGGTGGCGGAGCGCACCAGGATGGCGTCGACATCGGCGATCGCGGGGAGGAGCTCGGCGCGGTCCGCGCCGTTGCAGTGCCGGATTTCGAAATCCGGACCCAGGGCGTCAACCGTGGCAGGCGACAGCTCTTCAGCGATGAGTACGACAGGTTTCGAGCTCACGTGAGTCCTCACAAGTCCAGTGCGGACGGCCGTCCCGACGGCCGCAGGCGGTGGAGGGGCTTGCCGCGTGGAAGACGCACGACACTGTGGGCCTGACGCGTGTATGTGTGGAGAAGTGTAGTCATGCGCCGGCACGCGCACTGCGCCCCGATGGAAGGATCACCCACACGGGGGTGGACGACTTGTACACACGTACGACGCCGCCTCTTCCAGCGGTGAAGCAGGGGGGAACACCGCGGGGGCGGGTCAGAAGACCCGCCCCCGGGGCGAATGGGTTACGCGTCCTCGTCGTTGACCCAGCTCATGAGCTTGCGCAGCTCACGGCCCGTGGTCTCCAGGAGGTGGTCGCTGTCCGCCTTCTTGTACTCGTTGTACTTGGGCAGGCCGTTGTGGTACTCGGCCATCCAGTTCTTGGCGAAGGTGCCGTCCTGGATCTCCGCGAGGACCTTCTTCATCTCGGCCTTGGTGGCGTCCGTGATGATCCGCGGGCCGGTGACGTAGTCGCCCCACTCGGCGGTCTCCGAGATGGACCAGCGCATCTTCTCCAGGCCGCCCTCGTACATGAGGTCCACGATGAGCTTCAGCTCGTGCAGGCACTCGAAGTACGCGATCTCCGGCTGGTAACCGGCCTCGGTCAGGGTCTCGAAACCGGCCTTGACCAGGGCGGCGGTGCCACCGCAGAGGACGGCCTGCTCACCGAAGAGGTCGGTCTCGGTCTCCTCGGTGAAGGTCGTCTTGATGACGCCGGCGCGGGTGCCGCCGATGCCCTTCGCGTACGACAGGGCGAGCGCCAGGCCGTTGCCCGAGGCGTCCTGCTCGACGGCCACGATGCACGGAACGCCGCGGCCCTCCTCGTACTGACGGCGGACCAGGTGGCCCGGGCCCTTCGGGGCGACCATGCAGACGTCGACATTGGCCGGCGGCTTGATGAAGTCGAAGCGGATGTTCAGGCCGTGGCCGAAGAACAGCGCGTCGCCGTCCTTGAGGTTGTCCTTGATGGACTCCTCGTAGACCTGGGCCTGGATCGGGTCCGGGACGAGGATCATGATGACGTCGGCCTCGGCGGCGGCCTCGGACGGGGTCACCACGCGCAGGCCCTGCTCCTCGGCCTTGGCCTTGGACTTGGAGCCCTCGTGCAGACCGACACGGACGTCGACACCCGAGTCGCGCAGCGACAGCGCGTGGGCGTGGCCCTGGCTGCCGTAGCCGATGACCGCGACCTTGCGGCCCTGGATGATGGACAGGTCGGCATCGTCGTCGTAGAACAGCTCGGCCACTGGGTCTCTCCTTGGTGTGCAGGTGTTGCGTCCCACCGTACGGCGGGGTGCGTCAGATACGTTTTCGGGTCTCGCCATACGAGCGGCGAAGTGGCGGTGCCTAGGCCGAACGGTCGAGGGCGCGCAGCGAACGGTCGGTGATCGAGCGCGCGCCGCGCCCTATGGCGATGGTGCCGGACTGGACCAGCTCCTTGATGCCGTACTGCTCCAGCATCTTGAGCATGGCCTCCAGCTTGTCGGCACCGCCGGTCGCCTCGATCGTGACGGCCTCCGGGGAGACGTCCACGGTCTTGGCGCGGAACAGCTGGACGATCTCGACGATCTGGGAGCGGGTCTCGTTGTCGGCGCGGACCTTCACCAGGACGAGCTCACGCTGGATCGCAGCGGACGGCTCGAGTTCGACGATCTTCAGGACGTTCACCAGCTTGTTGAGCTGTTTGGTCACCTGCTCAAGAGGCAGGTCCTCGACATTGACGACGATGGTGATGCGCGAGATGTCGGGGTGTTCGGTGGTACCGACCGCGAGCGAGTCGATGTTGAAGCCGCGGCGGGAGAACAGTGCGGTGATCCGGGCGAGGACACCGGGCTTGTTCTCGACCAGGACGGAGAGCGTGTGCTTGGTGGACATGGAGTCGGTCTCTCTCTGTCTCTCAGTCGTCTTCGTTGTCGCCGAAGTCGGGACGGACCCCGCGGGCGGCCATGACCTCGTCGTTGGAGGTGCCGGCGGCGACCATCGGCCACACCATGGCGTCCTCGTGGACGATGAAGTCGATCACGACGGGGCGGTCGTTGATGGAATTGGCCTCTTCGATGACCTTGTCCAGGTCGGCCGGGTCCTCGCAGCGGATCGCGTGGCAGCCCATGGCCTCGGACAGCTTGACGAAGTCCGGGACGCGGGTGCCCTTCGCCGGGATGCCCTCGGTGTCGGCGCCGGAGTGCAGCACGGTGTTGGAGTACCGCTGGTTGTAGAACAGGGTCTGCCACTGGCGGACCATCCCGAGCGCCCCGTTGTTGATGATGGCGACCTTGATCGGGATGTTGTTGAGCGCGCAGGTGGTGAGTTCCTGGTTGGTCATCTGGAAGCAGCCGTCGCCGTCGATCGCCCAGACCGTGCGGTCCGGCATGCCGGCCTTGGCGCCCATCGCGGCCGGGACGGCGTAGCCCATCGTTCCGGCGCCGCCGGAGTTCAGCCAGGTGGCGGGCTGCTCGTACTGGATGAAGTGCGAGGCCCACATCTGGTGCTGGCCGACGCCCGCCGCGAAGATCGTGCCCTCGGGGGCGAGCTGACCGATGCGCTGGATGACCTGCTGCGGCGAGAGGCTGCCGTCCTCGGGCAGGTCGTAGCCGAGCGGGTAGGTGTCGCGCCAGCGGTTGAGGTCCTTCCACCAGGCGTCGTAGTCACCGACGTGACCCTCGGTGTGCTCGGCCTGGACGGCCTGGACCAGGTCGGCCAGGACCTCGCGGGCATCGCCCACGATCGGGACGTCCGCGGCGCGGTTCTTGCCGATCTCGGCCGGGTCGATGTCGGCGTGGACGATCTTGGCGTACGGGGCGAAGCTGTCCAGCTTGCCGGTGACGCGGTCGTCGAATCGGGCTCCGAGGGCGACGATCAGGTCGGCCTTCTGCAGCGCGGTGACGGCGGTGACCGCACCGTGCATGCCCGGCATTCCGACGTGCAGCGGGTGGCTGTCGGGGAATGCGCCGAGCGCCATCAGTGTGGTGGTGACGGGCGCTCCGGTGAGCTCTGCGAGGACCTTCAGTTCGGCGGTGGCCCCCGCCTTGATGACACCGCCGCCGACGTACAGCACCGGGCGCTTGGCCTGAGTGATCAGCTTGGCGGCTTCGCGGATCTGCTTGGCGTGCGGCTTGGTGACCGGGCGATAGCCGGGCAGGTCCTGGGTGGGCGGCCAGCTGAACGTGGTCTGCGCCTGCAGCGCGTCCTTGGCGATGTCGACGAGGACGGGGCCCGGACGGCCGGTGGAGGCGATGTGGAAGGCCTCGGCGATGGTGTGCGGGATGTCCTCGGCCTTGGTGACCAGGAAGTTGTGCTTGGTGACCGGCATGGTGATGCCGCAGATGTCGGCTTCCTGGAAGGCATCCGTGCCGATGGCCTTGGAGGCGACCTGGCCGGTGATCGCGACCAGCGGGACGGAGTCCATGTGGGCGTCGGCGATCGGCGTGACCAGGTTGGTGGCGCCGGGGCCGGATGTGGCCATGCAGACGCCGACCTTGCCGGTGGCCTGTGCGTAGCCGGTGGCGGCGTGTCCGGCGCCCTGCTCGTGACGGACCAGCACATGACGGACCCGGGTGGAGTCCATCATCGGGTCGTACGCCGGAAGGATGGCGCCGCCGGGAATGCCGAATACCGTGTCGGCCCCCACCTCCTCAAGAGACCGGATGAGGGACTGCGCGCCCGTGACGTGCTCAACGGTGGCGGCGGGCGATCCGCCGTTACGGGCCCGCGGCTGGGGATGGTGGGCCCCGGTGGCCTGCTCGGTCATCGCATTCTCTTCTCGAAGCTGAGGGTTTTTGCGGGTGTTTTACGAGGTTTTGCCTGGTGTTAGTGCAACAAAAAACCCCTCGTGCCGTGAGGCAAGCGAGGGGAGCGCGCCGGGGTGGTCCGCAGAGTGTCAGTGAGGGACTCTGCTTCAGCCGACGCGCTTTCCAAGTACGAGAATTCGGGTGCGCATGGCATTGACCCTCTCTCCGACGCATACAACGTGTCAAGTGGGTGGGACGGGCGTCTCAACATGTGAGCCGCTGAGGAGTGGGATCGAGCCGCCGGCCAGGACGGGCTGGGCAGTGGCACTGCCGGGCACCGGGAACTCGCCGCGGGCCAGGGCGCGGCGCAGCCGGTACTCGTCGAGCGGCCCGGAGAAGGCCATTCCCTGGCCGTGCGTACAGCCCATGGCGCGCAGCGCGAGGACCTGCTCCGGTACGTCGACACCATCGGCCACGGATTGCATGCCGAGGTCGCAGGCGATGCGCAGGAGGCCGCTGGTGATCTTGTGCAGCCGGGCGGATTCCACGACACCCTCGACGAGACCGCGGTCCAGTTTCAGTACGTCGATGGGGAGCCTGCGCAGGGCATTGATCGCGGCGTATCCGCTGCCGAAGCCGTCGAGCGCGATACGGACACCGAGCCGGCGCAGCGCGACGAGACGCTGTTCGAGTTCGTCGAAGGAGATCCGGGGGTCGCTGTCGGCGACCTCGATCATCAGGGCGCCGGAGGGCAGGCTGTGCCGGGTGAGCAGCGCCTCGACGGAGCCGAACGGCATCCCCTTGTCGAGGAGCCTGCGGGCGGAGAGCCGCACTGCGACAGAGACCGGATGGCCGGCCCTGGCCCGGTCGGCAGCCTGCTCGACAGCCTCTTCGAGGAACCAGCGGCCGAGTTCGGCGGTGCGGTCGCTGTCCTCGGCGACGCGAAGGAATTCGGCCGGGGTGAACAGGATGCCCTGGGCGGAGCGCCAGCGTGCCTGGGCGGCGACGGCGGCGACGGTGCCGCTGGCGAGATGCACCACGGGCTGATGGAGCAGGGCGAACTCGCCGTCGCGCAGAGCGGTGCGCAGCCGGGCAGCCAGCTCGGAGCGGCGTACGACTTCGGCCTGCATCTGCGGGGCGTACAGCTCGACGCGGTTCTTGCCGCCCGCCTTGGCGCGGTACATGGCGAGGTCGGCGTTGCGCATGAGGTCGCTCGGAGAGATGCCGGGCTCGGCGAAGGCGACCCCGATGGACGCTGCGACCCGGACCTCGCCGGTGCCGATGCGGTACGGCTGGGAGAGGGTGAGGCGCAGCCGGTCGGCGATCTCGTGGACCTGGCATTCCCGGGCGGACTGGTCGCGGATGCCGTCGCCGAGGATGATGGCCGCGAATTCGTCACCGCCGAGGCGGGCCGCGGTGTCGCCGGCCCGTACGGATTCATGGAGGCGGCGGGCGGCCTGGATGAGGAGCTCGTCGCCCGCCTGGTGGCCGAGTCGGTCATTGACCGCCTTGAAGCCGTCGAGGTCGATGAAGAGCACGGCGGTGCCGGGGTCGCCGGAGCGGCGGCCGCCGAGGGCCTGGCGCACCCGCTCGGTGAACAGGGCGCGGTTGGGCAGGTCGGTGAGCGGGTCGTGCTCGGCGTTGTGCTGCAACTGGGCCTGCAGCCGCACCCGTTCGGTCACATCGCGGCTGTTGAGGATCAGCCCGCCCTGGTGGCGGTTGACCGTGGATTCGACATTGAGCCAGTCGCCCGTACCGGATCTGAAACGGCACTCGATCCGGGTGGTGGGCTCCTCCCCCGGAGAGGCGGCGAGGAACCGGCGCACTTCGTGGACCACCCGCCCCAGGTCCTCGGGGTGGATGATCGAGGCGAGCTCGGCGCCGACCAGGTCGTCGGCATCGCGCCCGTACACCCCCGCGGCGGCGGGGCTGACGTAGCGCAGGACGCCGGTGGGGGCGGCGATCATGATGACATCGCTGGAGCCCTGCACCAGGGAGCGGAAGTGGTTCTCCTTCTGTGCCAGCTCCTGGGTGAGGGCGATGTTGTCGACGAGCATGATGCCCTGCCGGACGACCAGGGCGAGCACCACCGTGCAGCCGGTGAAGACCACGACGCGGTCCACCCGGCGCCCCTCGGTGACGTTGTAGAGAATGCCGAGAGTGCAGACGGCGGCGGCGAGATACGGCGTCAGCGCGGCCAGCGATCCCGCGACGGGCCGACTGGTGGAGCGCGGCGCACCCCGTGGCGGGAAGGCGTTGTCCGCTGCGTTGTTCGCACCCCAGGGCGCGTACGCGAGGAGCAGGGAACCGGCGAACCAGCCCGCGTCCAGCAACTGGCCGGAGTGGTAGGTCTGGCGCAGCAGCGGGGAGGTGAACAGGGCGTCGGAAAGGACCGTCAGGGCGAGTGCGGCAACGGCTGTGTTCACCGCGGAGCGGTTGACGTTGGACCGCCGGAAATGCAGGGCCAGCACCATGGAGACAAGCACGATGTCGAGCAGCGGATAGGCCAGCGCGAGCGCCGCGCGGGCCACGCTCGCGCCCTCGGCATCCACGAGATGCGCGGTGTGGGCGAGGGCGAGGCTCCAGGAGAGCGTGAGGAGCGATCCGCCGATCAGCCAGGAGTCCAGCGCGAGACAGAACCATCCGGCCCGGGTGACGGGGCGTTTGGCGAGGACGAGCAGCCCGACGATGGCGGGTGGTGCGAAGCAGAGGTAGAAGACATCGGCGAGGGAGGGGCTGGGCACCGAGCGCCCGAGCACGACCTCGTACCAGCCCCAGACCGCATTGCCCCCTGCGGCCATGAGCGAGGAGAGCGCGAACAGCAGCCAGGCGGGCCGGAACCGGTCGCCGCCGGTCCGCGCGTAGCGGAAGCAGGAGACGGCCGCGACCAGCGCGGCGGCGCTGAGGCCGAAATCCCCCATGATGAGCGCCAGTTCCGAAGAACCCCAGCCGAGGGCCGCCCCCACCGCGTAACCGCCGCAGACGAGGCCGACCATGATCTGCAGGGCCAGTGCGGATGCGCTGCCGCCGGTGGACCGCCGGGAGAGAAGCGCCCCGAGGGCGCCGGCCGGCGCGCTCACCGGGGCGCACCCGACGCCGCCGGGTGTGCACGCACCCGGCGCCCGGCCGGGGCCTGTTCCGGGTTTCCCGTCTGCGCCGCGACGCCCGGCACCCACTCCCCCGAGCTCTCGGCTTCGCTCGGGCAGGGGGGACCTCCTTGCCGCGTTGTCGGGCTCGTCCAAGAGCGTCCGGTACGGGGACGCCCCTCCGCCCGGCGATCGCACGCACCGGACGCCGCGTCGCCCGCCCTGCGGGCGGACGACGGGACACCCGGAACAGGCCCCGAATATCGTCGACTGCCCTGCGGTGCCGGATCGTTCGCCCATCGGCCGTACATCGCCCGTCGCCCCCTCGCGTGTCGCGTCCTCCCCGGCGCAGTCCCTTCCTCGGCTCAGCGCCCCTTTCGGGACGATACACCAGACCAGTCACTCAGGGACATAGTCCATCTACTCTCCGTGACGATCAGAGGACTTGTCGGAACGGTGTGCAGTCGTACGGACCCGCAGCGTGATCAACCGGTGGTGCGTACGACGTTCTGCACCGGCTCCCCTGCGGCGAAACGGCTCAGCTGTCCGGCCACCAGACGCTTGGCGCGCGGCCGGAACGCCGAGGTGCTGCCGCCCACATGAGGAGTGATCAGGACGTTCGGAGCATGCCAGAGGGGATGGCCGGACGGCAGCGGTTCCGGGTCGGTGACATCGAGGGCGGCGCGCAGCCGGCCGGACTCGAGTTCGAGCAGCAGCGACTTGGTGTCGACGACGCCGCCCCGTGCGACGTTCACGAGCAGCGCTCCGTCCGGCATCGCGGCGAGGAACTCCGCGCCCACCAGCCCTTGTGTGGACGGGTTCAGCGGGGTGGACAGCACGACGACGTCGGCCTCGGGCAGGAGTGCGGGCAGGTCGTCGAGTGTGTGTACGGGGCCGCGTGCTGTTGTCCGTGCAGAGCGCGCGACGCGCGCCACCCGCGCGCACTCGAAGGGCGCGAGCCGGTCCTCGATGGCGGCCCCGATCGATCCGTACCCCACGATCAGTACGGACTTGTCGGCGAGCGCGGGGTAGAAGCCGGCCCGCCACTCCTCCTTGTCCTGACCGTGGACGAACCCGGGGAAGCCGCGCAGGGAGGCGAGTATCAGGGCGAGGGCGAGCTCCGCGGTCGACGCCTCATGGACCCCCTTGGCATTGCACAGCCGCACCCCGGCCGGCAGCAGACCGAGTCCCGGCTCGACATGGTCGATGCCCGCGGAGAGCGTCTGCACGACCTGTACCTGTGCCATGCCGGCGAGCGGACGGACCGCGATCTGTGAACCCTTCATGTACGGCACGACATAGAAGGCGCAGTCGGCCGGGTCTGCCGGGTAGTCCTGCTCGCCGTCCCAGAAGTGGTAGTTGAGACTTTCGGGGAGTCCTTCGATCTCGTCGGCGGGAAACGGCATCCATACGTCGGAAGTCTTCTTCGAAGTCATGGTCAGGAGGCTAATCGCCGGGAGGCTGCGCGAGAGGCGGCGGCCGGCAGAGGTTACTTTGGGGTGCGGTGTGGTCCCGTGACGGCGGGGCCGAGGTCCTGTGGTCACGGGACCTTAGGGAGGGTTCGGGGAGTTGGAGCGCAGGAGTCTCGGTGCGGCGGCGCTCGCCGTGGGTGCGGTCGGTCTTGGCTGTATGCCGATGAGCTGGGCGTACAGCGCGTCGCAGCAGCGCGGTGACCGTGCGTTGCGTGCGGTGCACGCCGCGCTCGACGCGGGCGTCCAACTGCTGGACACGGCCGACATGTACGGCCCCTTCACCAATGAGCTGCTGGTGGGCCGGGCGCTGAAGGGCCGCAGGCCCGATGCCTTCGTCTCCACCAAGTGCGGGCTCCTGGTGGGCGATCAGCACATCGTTGCCAATGGCCGCCCCGGCTATGTGCGGCGGGCCTGTGACGCCTCGCTGCGGCGGCTGCAGACCGATGTGATCGATCTGTACCAGCTGCACCGGGCCGATCCCGAGGTGCCGGTCGAGGAGACCTGGGGCGCGATGGCGGAGCTGGTGACCGCCGGAAAGGTGCGGGCGCTCGGACTCTGTGCTGTCGGAGCGCGGGCTTCTCGCCGGCCGGGTGCCCGGATGTATGACGAAACGATCCGCCAGCTGGAGCGGGTGCAGCAGGTCTTCCCGGTGAGCGCGGTACAGGCGGAGCTCTCGGTCTGGTCGCCGCAGGCGCTGGAGTCGTTGCTTCCGTGGTGCTCGGCTCGGGGTGTGGGGCTGCTTGCGGCGATGCCCCTGGGGAACGGCTATCTGACGGGCACGCTGACCCCGGGACAGGGCTTCGAGCCCGAGGATCTGCGGGCCAGGCATCCGCGGTTCACTGCCGAGATGATGGCGGCGAACCAGCCGGTGGTGGTCGGGCTGCGGCGGATCGCGGAGCGGCACGGGGCGACTGCGGCGCAGGTGGCGTTGGCCTGGGTGCTGCGGCAGGGGCCGCATGTGGTGCCGGTGCCGGGGACCAAGCGGGAGCGGTGGGCGGTGGAGAACGCGGGGGCGGCCGGACTGACGCTGACCGCGCAGGATCTGGTGGAGATCGCCCGGTTGCCCGCGGCGCGGGGGTCGTGGGACTGACCTCCCGCCCCGCGTTCGTGATCACCGATGGAGAAAATTGGCGGGCATCGGGAACCCGGGGCGGGGCTGCGGTGTAAGAACAGTAGTCGGGTGGCCGTCGAAGGGATCGGTGCTGTGCGCGGTGTTCTGTTCGGATCTGTACAAGGCCCTGCGGGTCGTCGGGGGCGGCGTAGAGGCGTGCGCCACGCAACGGTGGCCGCGCTGGCCGCGGGCACGCTGCTGCTGACCGCGGGGTGTTCCTCGGGGGACGGTTCCGGCGGTGCTGCGGGCGTCGGACACATGCCCTCGCCGTCCCGCACCTCCGCCGCCACGGGCCCGTCGGCCTCCCCGTCCGCGTCGGTGGCCCTGCCACCGGCGAAGGGCTCGGTGGAGGTGGTCTCCACGCTCACCGAGGGCCTCGACTCGCCGTGGGGGCTGGCGGAGCTGCCCGGCGGCGATCTGCTGGTCTCCTCGCGCGACAAGGGAACGATCACCCGGGTCGACGGGAAGAGCGGCAAGAAGACCCTGCTGGGCGCCGTGCCCGGGGTGTCGCCCGGCGGGGAGGGAGGGCTGCTGGGGATCGCGGTCTCCCCCACGTACGGTTCGGACCATCTGGTGTACGCGTACTTCACGACCGAGTCCGACAACCGCATCGCGCGCATGCAGTACGACGAGAACGGCACGACGCCCGGCCGGCTGCTGGGTGCACCGGACACGATTCTGCGGGGCATCCCGAAGGGATCGATCCACAACGGCGGGCGGATCGCCTTCGGCCCGGATCACATGCTGTACGCGGGAACCGGGGAGACGGGGGACAACGGGCTCGCGCAGGACAAGAAGTCGCTGGCCGGAAAGATCCTGCGGATGACCCCGGACGGCCAGCCGCTGCACGGCAATCCGGAGGCCGACTCCGTGGTGTATTCGTACGGGCACCGCAATGTGCAGGGGCTGGCCTGGGACGGGCAGAAGCAGCTGTGGGCGTCCGAATTCGGGCAGGACACCTGGGACGAGCTGAACCGGATCGAGCCGGGTGGGAATTATGGCTGGCCGGAGGTCGAGGGCAGGGCGGGGAAGCCGGGATTCATCGACCCCGTGGCACAGTGGAAGACGTCCGAGGCGTCCCCGAGCGGGATCGCCTTCGCCGAGGGTTCGATCTGGATGGCGGGCCTGCGCGGTGAGCGGCTCTGGAGGATTCCGCTGTCCGGCAAGGAATCTCTGGCGGCCCCGCAATCGTTCCTGAAGGGGAAGTACGGGCGTCTGCGCACGGTACTCGCCGCGGGCGGCGACAAGCTCTGGCTGGTCACGAGCAACACGGACACCCGTGGCACCCCGAAGCCGGGAGACGACAGGATCCTGGTGCTGGAGGTGCGGTAGCGGCTACTGCAGGTGAAAGGGCGTGCGACCGGTGTTCAACTTCTTCGAGGAACTCTTCGCGCCGGGCCGAAAGCATGCCGCCGAGGAGCAGAAGCGGCTGGAGCTGACCCGGGTGGATCTCGGTGTCGGCGACCCGGGGCGCGGGCCGATAGACCTGGCCTCCGGAAAGGTGATCGTCAGGGCGTCCGGTACCGACGGCGGTCCTGGGGCGGACCGTGGCGCGACAGACGCGATACCGGACCCGGACCAGGCAGCGGACGGTCCCGATGAGGCGTCCGGGCCGGATACCCCGGACGCTCCGCAGGACGGTCCGGACGCGCGGCCGTAGCCGGGTCGGACGCCCCCGGGATCAGGAGGCGTTCCGGGCCGGGTACAGGCGGAGCCGGTGGGCCAGGGCGGCCGCCTCGCCGCGGCTGGAGACGCCCAGCTTGGCGAGAATGTTCGAGACGTGCACGCTCGCGGTCTTGGGTGAGATGTAGAGCTCCTCGGCGATCCTGCGGTTGGTGTGACCGGCCGCGACGAGACGGTGCACATCCTGTTCGCGTCGCGTCAGCCCGAAGGACTCCACCGCCGCCGCTGCCGCCTCGCGCAGGTGGTCCTCGGTCTGCTCCCGGCCCGCCGCCTCGTCGGTGGTGCCGTCCTGGGCGGGGACGGTGACGGCGAGCGGTATCTCCTGGGCGGCGCCGTGGGCCGCGGTCCGGTCGGAGGTGGTGAGGGTGATGCGGGCGCGTCCGGCCAGCAGTTCGATGGTCTCGGTCAACGGGCGCGCGCCGAGTCGCCCGGCGGTGCGGTGGGCCTCGCGCAGCAGGGTGGCGGCCGCGGACCGGTCGCCGGAGGCGATGAGGAGGGCCTCGGCCCAGCGGTGACGGATCTGTGCCAGCTCGTACGGGCGCTGGAGGGGGGCGAAGGCGGTGGCGGCGCGGGACCAGTGGTCGGGGGTGTCGAGACCCTCCGCCCGGGCCAGCTCGGCATCGACCAGGAGACCGTAGGCGGCCCAGATGGGAATGAGCATCGGCAGCCGCTTCAGGTGGGTCCGGATGGCGGCGAGGATCGCAGGCCGGCCCGGGTCGGCGGCGGGCAGACCCCGGGCGTCGGCCTCGGCGGCGGCGGCGACATGGAGCAGCGGCAGGGCGTACCGCTGGGTGCCGGGCGGGAAGCCCTGCTCCGACTGCGCCTCGAACGCGGCCCGGGCCTCGGGAAGCCGCCCCTGCTGCACGGCGAGGGTCATGGTGTGGCGTACGGGGGTGATGAGGTGCTGGGGCTGCGGGTCATGGGAGCCGAAAGAGCGTCGGGTCAGGGCGAGTTGAATCTCGGCCTCGGCCAGGTCGCCCTGGGCGAGGGCCAGTTCGGTACGGCGTGAGGCGACGAGCCCTTGCGCCTTGCTGGACTGGGCGGCGCGGGCCGCCGCGTCGGTGGTCGCACGGCTCTCGTCCCAGTGGCCGAGAGAGAAGAGCGAGGTCGCCTGGTTGCAGCGGACCCATGCCTCCATGTCCGCGATGCCGTGGCCGCGGCCGATCTCGATGCCGTGGTCCGCGGCGGCGACGGCCTCCAGGGAGCGGCCCATGGATTCGAGGGTGGAGGGGAGGTTGATGCCGGCCCGGCTCATGATGCCGACCAGGTGCAGTTCATCGGCGCGGTCGCGGACTGCGTACATCTCGGCGATGCCCTCGTCGACACTGCCCGCGTCGGCGGTGAGCCAGCCACGGGTGAGCCTGGCGTGCAGTTCGATGTACTCGTCACCGACGAGCCTGGCATACTCCACGGCCCGGTCGACGGCTTGCAGCGTCTCGGCGCCCGGGCGGTGCAGGGCGCCCCATCCCGCCACGCTCATCAGGACATCGGCATGCACGACGGACGGGGGCAGGCCGCGTACGAGCTCCTGGGCGGTGGCCAGTTCCTGCCATCCGTCGCCACGGGTGAGGTCCTGCATCAGCCGGGAGCGCTGGACCCAGAACCAGGCGGCGCGCAGCGGGTCGTCCTCGCCGTCCAGGACGCGCATGGCCTTCTTGGCGATGGCCAGGGCCCGTTCGCGTTCGCCGCCGAACCGGGCAGCGACGGTGGCCTCGGCCATCAGATCGAGATAGCGCAGCGGGGTGGTGTCGGGGTCGCAGCCGCAGGCCGGGTAGCTCTCCGCGTAGTCGATGGGGCGCAGGGTGCGGCGCACGTCACCGGGGGCGTCGTCCCACAGCTCCATCGCCCGTTCCAGCAGACGGAGTTGCTCGGAGAACGCGTAGCGGCGGCGGGCCTCGACCGAGGCCTTCAGTACGGCGGGCAGGGCCTTGGCGGCATCGTGTGCGCCGTACCAGTAGCTGGCGAGCCGGGTGGCCCGCTCACCGGCGCGGACGAGGGTGGGGTCGATCTCCAGGGCTTCCGCATAGCGCCGGTTGAGCCGGAAGCGCTCGCCGGGCAGCAGATCGTCGCTGATGGCCTCGCGGACCAGGGAGTGCCGGAAGCGGTAGCCGTTGCCCTCCGGGGTGGTGAGCAGCAGGTTGGCTCCGACGGCCTCCCGCAGCGCCTCGATGAGTTCGTCCTCGGTGAGCCGGGCGACTGCGGCCAGCAGTTCGTACTCGACGGTGGAGCCGCCCTCGGCGATGATCCGGGCGATCTTCTGGGCGCCGTCCGGGAGCGCTTCGACGCGGACCAGCAGCAGATCGCGCAGCGAGTCGGAGAGTCGGGAGTGGTCGCCGCTCTCCAGGCTGCAGGCGAGTTCCTCGACGAAGAAGGCGTTGCCGTCGGAGCGTTCGAAGATCTCGTCCACCAGGGCGGCCTCAGGGGTGGCGGCGAGGATGCCGGTGAGCTGGCGGCGGACCTCGGCGCGGTTGAAGCGAGCGAGTTCGATCCGGCGGACGGCACGGAGCCGGTCCAGTTCGGCGAGGAGGGGGCGCAGGGGGTGGCGGCGGTGGATGTCGTCGGAGCGGTAGGTGCCGATCACGACGAGGCGGCCGCTGCGCACGGTGCGGAAGAGATAGGCGAGGAGATGCCGGGTGGAGGCATCGGCCCAGTGCAGGTCCTCCAGGACGAGGACGACCGCGCGCTGCGCCGAGATGCGCTCCAGGAGTCTGGCGGTGAGTTCGAAGAGGCGGGCGGTGCTGTGCTCGTCGGTCGCGTCCCGGCCGTCCTCGCCGAGTTCGGGGAGCAGCCGGGCCAGTTCACCCTCCTGCCCGGCGCAGGCGGCAGCCATCTCGTCGGGCAGGGTGCGGCGCAGGGCGCGCAGGGCGGTGGAGAACGGGGCGTAGGGCAGGCCGTCGGCACCGACCTCGACGCAGCCGCCGACGGCGACGACGGCCTCGCGGCGCACCGCCGCCGCGAGGAACTCCTCGACCAGCCGGGTCTTGCCGACGCCCGCCTCGCCGCCGATGAGCAGCGCCTGCGGCTCGCCGCCGGGGCGGTCCGCCCGGCCGGTGTCCTCTGCGGCGGCGCGGGTGAGCGCATCGACGAGCGAGGCGAATTCACCTGCGCGGCCGACGAACACGGGACTGACGGACCTGGTCTCCACGTCGCCGAGCATCGCACATGGGTCCGACGGTGCGGGCCCCGGAATCGGGCCGTCCGGCATCGCGCAGCCGTCACACGACTACTACGCGGCGTGGACGAACCGGTCCCGGTCCGTACTCACCGGCCCCTCCGCCTCCTTGCGTACGGATTCACGGGCGGCCCTTCGGGCGGCGCGGCGGGCCCGACGGGCCTCCCCGACAAGCCGCTCCTGCTCGGCACGGCGCCGCAGTTCGATGTCGTTCAGCTTCTGGAGTTCGAGCGTGTACATGTGCTTCTCCCGGAGGACGACGGCCCGTTGGGACCTGGGGGGCGGCAGTGCTTCTGCCGTGCCCCCACTGTCGTCTCCCAGGGGGTGTCGCCGCATCGGGCGAGTTCCGCATCTTCGCGGGGTGGGGGGCCTTAGCCGGGTGCGGACACTGCCGCACACAGGTCGGGGCCGCCCGGGCGGATGCCTTAGACGGCCGTAGGGCGGTACGTACTCACTGGGTGGTGCCCGCGGTCGGCATAGCGACGATGAGGTCGAAGTACATGCCGGCGGAGATCACCAGGCCGAGGACACCGAGCGCGATGCCGGCGGTCGCGACGGCACGCACCCAGCCGGGCTGCGGGTGCGGGGAGGGTGCGCCGAAGGCCGGGCGGACCAGGGCGAAGATGCCGACCAGCAGGGCGAGCAGTGCGAAGAGGCCGTTGACCAGCGCGGTGGAGTGCCAGGCGTCGCCGTAGATCTCCGAGATCTGCTGGGCCGCGGTACCACCGCTCGAGGTCTTGATCTGCCCGATCAGGGTCTCGCGCTCGGCGGCGACCCTGCCGGTCCAGGACCCGCTCAGCGCTACGACACCGAGACCGGCGGCGGCCACGGCCGCGGCGGCCGAGCCGAGGCCGGACGACCCCTTGCCGGAGTCGTCGAAGTCGGAGTCGTCGAAGTCGGGGTCCGTGAAGCCGGAGTCCTCGGAATCGGGGTCCGGGGCGGAGCCCGCCCCGGCGTCGTCGGCCACCGCACGCTCTCCCTCGGCTTCGGCCGTCCCCTTGTCGAGGCTGTACGCCGCCTCCTTGGCAGTGTTCTCCTCGGCCGCGGTCTTCTCGGCGTCGAGAACAGCGGGAGCGGCGGGGCCGGTGGGAATGGTGGGGTTCTTGGGAGTTCCGGGGTTCATGTTCCGCACGCTAGGCGGCCCGGATGAGAACCCTCTTAACGTCCGTCGCCGGCCGGTCCCCCCTGCCCCGGCCTCAGGCCTTCTGCGCCCGCCACTCCCGGGCCAGTACGGACCAGATCTCCGAGTCGTGCCGCTCGCCGCGGTACAGGTAGTTCTCGCGCAGCACCGCGTCGCGTGTCATACCCAGCCGCTTGGCCACAGCGATGCTTCGGGTGTTCGCGGCGGACGCGTCCCACTCCACGCGGTGCATGCCGCGCTCGTACACCGCCCAGTCGATCAGCTTCCGTGCCGCCCGGGTGACCAGGCCACGCCCCTCCCCCGCCGGCTCCAGCCAGCAGCCGACCTCGCAGTTCCCGGATTCCGTGTCGAAGATCCGGAACAGGACACCGCCGACGAGTGTGCCGTCCAGCCAGATGCCGTAGAGCCGCCCCGTGTCGGCCGCCTGCTTCTCCGCATACCGCCGGAGCAGGGCGCGCGCCGAGTCCAGGTCGGTGGCGAACGACGCGAAGGGGATCCAGGGGTCGACGATCTCGCGGGCCCGGTCCATATGGGCGAGGAACTCCGCCGCCTGCCAGATCTCCAGCGGACGCAGTTCCGCTCCGTCGTCGCCCAGGGATATCGCGAACATCATGCTCCTTCTCGAACCGCTTCCACCACTTGCACTGCCTGCGCAGATTCCACCGGGTCCACCGGTTGTGCTGCCTGCGGGATCTTCCCATGCGGCGCGCGGCACTCGGGAGGCTCGATGCTGATCCGCGGCAGCCGCCGGTCCAGCCAGCGCGGCAGCCACCAGTTCGCTCCGCCCAGCAGATGCATCAGTGCGGGGACCAGCAGCGTACGGAGAACGAAGGCGTCGAGGGCGACCGCCGCGGCGAGCGCGATTCCGAACATGGCGATGACCCGGTCCCCGCTGAGGACGAAGGCGAGGAAGACCGAAATCATGATCACGGCCGCGGAGTTGATCACGCGGCTGGTCTCGGCGAGGCCGACCCGCACCGCCCGCCGGTTGTCACCGGTCTCCAGCCACTCCTCGTACATCCGCCCGACCAGGAACACCTGGTAGTCCATGGAGAGCCCGAAGAGCACGGACACCATGATGACCGGCAGGAACGGTTCGATGGGCCCCGAACTGCCCAGCCCCAGCAGCTCGCTCCCCCACCCCCACTGGAAGATCGCGACGACGACTCCGAACGAGGAGGCGACGGCCGCCACATTCATCGCGGCGGCCTTCAACGGAATGCCGATCGACCGGAAGGCCAGCAGCAGGAGCAGGCAGCCGAGCCCTATGACGACGCCGATGAAGAGCGGGAGCTTGCCGATGATGATCCGGGCGAAGTCGTCGTAGCCGGCCGTCACCCCGCCCACTTGGGCCCGGAGCGAGGTGTTCGCCTCCGCCTGCGGAAGGACATCCGTACGCAGTCGGCCGACGAGCGCGCTGGTCTCCTGCGACTGCGGTGACGACTTCGGTACGACGGTGATGAAGGCCGCACTGCCGCTGTTGTTGTACGTGACCGGGCCGACCGAGGCCACGCCGTCGGTGGCTCGCAGGACGTCCGGCAGGCCGTCCATCGCCAGCCGGTCGTCCGCGCCGTCGAGCTGTGCGGCGATCGTCAGGGGGCCGTTGACGCCCGGTCCGAATCCGTCGGCCAGCAGGTCGTAGGCCTGCCGGGTGGTGGACGAGGAGGCGTTGTTGCCCTGGTCGGAGGTGCCCAGATGCAGGGAGAACGTGGGCAGCGCGAGGACCAGCATCACCACAGCGGCGAACGCCCCGAGCAGCTTGGGGTGGTGTTCGACGAACGCGGACCAGCGGGCGGCGAAGCCGGTGGGCAGTTCGGGCTGCGGCCCGCGCTCGGCGAGCCTTCTGCGCTCGCGCCGGCTCAACGCCCGCATGCCGATGAAGGACAGCAGGGCGGGCAGCAGTGTCACGGAGGCGGCCACGGTCAGGACGACGGTGAGCGCGGCGGCGATCGCCACACCGTTGAGGAAGCCGAGCCGCAGGATCAGCATGCCGAGCAGCGCTGTACAGACAGTGGCTCCGGCGAAGACGACGGCCCGCCCTGTCGTCGCGACGGCGTTCTGCGCCGCCTCGGCGACGGTCATGCCCCTGCGCAGTCCTCTGCGGTGCCGGGTGACGATGAACAGCGCGTAGTCGATGCCGACGCCGAGCCCTATCAGCATGCCCAGCATGGGGGCGAAGTCGGCGACGGTCATCACATGGCCCAGCAGCACGATGCCCGCGTACGCCGTGCCGACGGAGACGAGAGCAGTGGCGATGGGCAGCATGCTGGCGGCGAGCGAGCCGAAGGCGAGGAACAGGACGACCGCCGCGACGACGACTCCGATGGCCTCGCTGAAGTGGACGGAGGGCGCCTCGGTGAGGGCGACGGCCGAGCCGCCCAGTTCCACCTGGAGGTGGTCTCCGGCGGCAGCCTTCGCTGTGTCGACGACCGCCCGGGCCTGCTGCACCGGGATGTCGTCGGACTGCTGGTCGAAGGTGATCGTGGCGTAGGCGGTGTGTCCGTCCTCGCTGATCTGCCCGGCGCCGGACGCCCCGTACGGCCCGGTGACGGCGCCGACACCGGGCAGTTCCTCGACCGCGTGCAGGGTTTGGGTCATCGTCTGCCGGACATCGGCGGCCCGCACGGTGGAGTCGGTGGTGTGCCAGACGATGGTGTCCGTGTCACCGCCGAGGTCCGTGAAACCGCTCTTGAGGAGCTCGGCGGCCCGGCCGGACTCCGTACCGGGTACCTCGTAGTCGTTGGAGTAGGCCGAACCCGCGAAGCCCGCCGCGGTGGCTGCGCCGCCGAGGGCGAAGAGCCAGATGAGGACGGCGACGAGGCGGTGCCTGATACACCAGCGGGCAATGGCAGCCAACGGACGTGCTCCTGAGGGTTCGTGGTCCTTTGCCGGGACAAAACATGAATTACCCGCAAAGAACACATGACCTGAGGATCGCCACTCTGGCAGCCGATGGTGATCCTTTGTCGCATTCGTGGCCTTACTCACAATGGCCGCAGGAATTACCGTGGCCCCGGCGTCACAACGACTGCCGACCGCCTCACTCGGCCAGTCGCTCCTCCGCCTCCAGCTCGTCCTCGAACTGCTCCTCGATCTCCGCGATGCCTCTCGCCACGGCGTCCGCCAGATGGACGGGGCAGGTCAGCACCTCGCTCCCGAAGCCCTGGCCGAAGTCCGGGCCGGGGGCGGGGCATGTGTCGGGGGCGTAGAGGTGCGCGATGCGGGCCGTGCGGTCGCAGGTGCGCTCATGGCCGGGCGCATGGCCGTCCGCGTGGGTGCATGCGCCACCGGGCAGGGTGGTGGCAGCGGTACGGAGGATGCCGAGGATCTCGCGGGCGATTCCGTACGACAGCTCCAGGGACTCGGCCGCCGTGCCCATCAGGAGCAGCAGCACGGTCCGGTCGAGCGCGGGTCCGTCGGGGCCGAGCCGCTCGTACCGCCGGGCCGCCCAGAGCGCCGCCTCCTCGGAGGCTGTCTCGTCCTCGAACGGGACATGCCGCTCGCTCAGCCGCTCGATGTCGAGGCGGCCGTCGGGGCGCAGGTACACCGGGTCCAGATGTGCCGTCTCCCGGGTTCCGAAGAGGGTGTCGACCGCTTCGCGCAGATGGTCGCGGGCCTCGACGGCGAGGGCGCGCAGGAAGGAGGTGCAGGTCCACGCCTCCAGCGAGGCCCCGTATCCGTCCTCGTGTTCCTCGCGCAGGACGGTCCGGCCGCCGGGGCTCTGCAGGTGGATGCCCTGGGCGGCCTGCTGGTCGCTGCCGGAGTTCAGTGCCGGGTGCTCGCCGTCCTCGTGCGCGCAGGTCTCGTCCGGCAGCAACGAGAGTACGGACTCCAGGCCCTCGATCATGTCGTCGAGCAGCGACCGCTGTCTGATCCGGCCCGACCCCGCGTACCAGCAGCTCGCGTGGGCGACGACGACATAGCCGGCGAGTGCGGCCCGGGAGAGGCTGCTGGGCGGTGTGGCGTGGATCTCCAGGTCCCAGAGCGGATCACCGTTCGGATAGTCGTTGAGCACACTGTCCAGGCTGCGGATGTTGTTCCGGTGGCTTTCCGGGACGATCTCGGGGATGCCGTCCGCGCTGCCCGGCAGGATCACATCGGCGGCTGTCCGCGCCCATCCGACGGCGTTGTGGGGGCATGCCTCGGCCGCGTCCCACGCAGCGAGCGGAACCTGGACGTCCGGCGCGTCGAGCAGCCCGTCCGCGTCCGTGTCCCACTCCTCCAGGCTCCCGGTGTACGGATGAGCCGCGTGCCCGCACCCGCCGGTCTGGAGGGACTGCTCGTCCATGGCCTCGACGGCGGCGCCGAGCGCGTCCACCACGGCCCGCTCGACGGGGGCGCCGCGTCGTCCGAGGACGTACCGCGCCATGTTCACCAGACCGAAGGTCAGCAGGACCGCCTGCTCGCCGTCCGGTTCGGCGGCGAGCAGGCGGGCGCACTCCAGGACGACGGGGTCCGCCTCCTCGGGGGCGGCGCCCGCCGTGACTCCGGCCCATTTCTCGATCAGTTCAGTCATGATCGAGGAAACGCCGGCCGCCCCGCGGCGGTTCCGGTGGGCGCCGAACTCCCGTACGCAATGACGGGCCTGCCGGACGGCCCGTCAGCCGGAAATGCTCGCCCGGCCGTTCTCGATGTGCCCCATCAGCCGGCGCCGGAAAACATCGTCCCCGTCGACGGTGACGGACAGGTCGTACCAGCCGTGTGCGTCGGCCGCCGAGTGCACGACCGTACGGCTGCGTCCCGGCTTGACCTTGACGGTCCTGGTCCAGTCCCGCAGGTCCGCCTCGTCGACGTACCCCAGCGGCCGTACGGTGAAGGTGAGCGTCGTCCGCCCCGTGTTGCGCAGGGTGAGATGCAGATCCCGCTCATGCGCGTCGACCCGCGAGGCGACCTCGGCCCCGGCCGAAGCGCCGTCCTTCGCAGGCCCGGCGAACTCGCGCCGGAAGCCGTTCGGCCCCGTCACCGTGAACCGGTACGCCGCACCGGTGAGGGGCACCGTCCATTGCGCCGTGCCCCTTACATCCCGGTGTTGCGGTACGAGGAACTCCCCCGCGTACGGATACAGCGCGAAGTGCGCGGACGAGCGCCCCGTGTTGCTGAGGGCCACCCGAACCGCCCCGTCCACCAGCTTCGCCTGGGCGTCCGGCTGGTACGGCAGCGCACGGGCCGGGCGGGCACCGGGCTCCTGTACGGGCATGTGCTGCACGAGCGGCGGCTTCGGCGTCCAGCGTCCGCTGAACGGAGGGATGGCGCCGGGCTGCTCCACCTCGGGCCGACGCCGCGCGCGCTTGAAGTCGAAGGCCGAGGTCAGATCGCCCGTGACGGTGCGTCGCCAGTCGCTGATGTTCGGCTCCTCGATGCCGGTCCAGCGCTCCAGGAAGCGGATCACGGAGGTGTGGTCGAAGACCTCGGAGCAGACGTAGCCGCCCACGGTCCACGGCGACACGACGAGCAGCGGCACCCGAATCCCGAGGCCGGTGGGCTTGCCCTCCCACTGCTCGTCGGTCACCTCGGGCGGCGCGACCGGCGGCGGCACGTGGTCGAAGAAGCCGTCGTTCTCGTCGTAGTTGATGAGGACGGCGGTGTGCCGCCACACATCGGGGTGCTTGCCCAGCGCGTCCAGGACCTTGTAGACGATCGTCGCGCTGTGGATCGGCGACGAGACGCTCGGGTGCTCGGAGTCGACGGCCGACGGCACCAGATAGGAGACCTCGGGCAGCGTGCCCGCCGCCACGTCCTTGGCGAACTCATCGGCCAGCGTTCCGGTCTCCACCCGGCGCAACGCACGCTCGAAGAGGCTGCGTTCGGTCTTGTCCAGGGTGACGACGCCCTCTTCGAGCAGACCGAGCAGCCGCTCGCGCTCCGTGGCGTCCGCGTCCCGTACCGCCGAGTAGAACGACTCCATGTACGTATGGCCGCCGGTCTTCGCCAGCGCCTTGCGGGCGATCGCCTTGAAGGTGGCGAAGAACTCGATCTGGTTGTCGGTGAAGTTCTCCCACTCGGTGTACGTACGCCAGCTGCGCCCGGCCTTCTCCAGCCGCTCCGCGTACGTGCCCCAGTCGTACCCGGGGTGCGTGCCCTCGTTGTACGCGTCGTTCCCGACGGCCCGCTTGCCGTTCGCCTCGTTGCCCGTCTTCCCGCTCCACAGGTGGTTGCGGTTGGGGCTGGTCGAGGTGTGGATGGAGGAGTGGTAGGCGTCGCAGACCGTAAAGGTGTCGGCCAGTTCGTAGTGCAGCGGGATGTCACGGCGGTCGTAGTACGCCATGGTGGCGGCCGTCTTCGCGGTCACCCAGCCGTTCATCCAGCCCCCGGCCCATGCCTTCCCGCCACCGCTCCAGGAGTGGTCGAGCGCGCCGATGTACTGGAGGTCCTTCTTCTGCGTCTCGGCGGCGTCCCGCACCGGGAACGGCAGCACAGAGGTGCCCAGCGGAGCGGGCTGCTCGAAGACCGGCTTTCCGGAGGGCAGTTCGAGGGCGTTGCGGTCACCGAAGCCGCGCACTCCCCGGAGCGTCCCGAAGTAGTGGTCGAAGGAACGGTTCTCCTGCATCAGGATCACCACATGCTTGATGGCTCCGAGCCCGTCACCGCCACCGGACCCCGCCGAATGTTCCGGCTGCGCGGCAATCGCGGCCTGCAGCGACGGCGGAAGCAGCGACCCCGCAGCTGCGACGCCGAGTGCACCGCCGCCGAGCGCGAAGAGCCGTCGCCGTGAAATGTCCGTGGTCAAGTGAGCCTCCCGAGTCCTGTCGTTCAGCCGGGAAACTAATCAAGCCAGGTGTCGCCGGGAAGGATTTCGTACGGCTCGGTGGTGAACGTCCAACAGGTCGGCCGGGAAAGTCCAACCGCGCCCCGCACCTGATCACACCCCGATCAGCTGCAGCGCACCCCACAGCGCGACCGTCGACACGGCCAGCGTCGCCGGTACGGTCAGCAGCCCGAGCCGGGTGAATTGGCCGAGGTCGGGCGCGGCGCCGTGGGTGTGCAGGATGCGGCGCCAGAGCAGGGTGGCGAGCGAGCCGACGTACGTGAGGTTCGGCCCGAGGTTCACGCCGATCAGGGCCGCGAGCAGCGGGCCGGGACCCGCCGCCGCGACGACCGGCAGCAGGGCGAGGATCGCGGGCAGGTTGTTGATCAGGTTGGCGAGCACCGCCGCCACCGCGGCCACCGCCAGCAGCGCGGGAAGTGACGAGCCGTGCGGCAGGAAGGTGTCGATCCCCGCACCGAGGCCGTTGTCGACCACGGCCTTGACGACGACGCCCAGCGCCAGCACGAACAGGCAGAACAGCGGGTTGGCGGAGCGGACGAGGCCCCTGACGGTGGTCTCGCGCTTCGCCAGCGCGCGGACGGCCAGTACCCCGGCACCCGCCAGCGCCGCCCACAGCGGTTCCGCACCTGCGAACGAGGTGACGACGAATCCGCCCAGGGTCAGGGCAAGGACGACGAGCGTGAAAGCGGGGATGCCCGGACGGTCCTCCCGCGGCTTCGGCGGATACGCACCCGCTGCCAGATCGGCGGCGAAGACCCGGCGGAAGACGGCGTACTCGACAGCGATGGCGGCCAGCCACGGCAGGGTCATCAGCGCGGCGAAGCGGGTGAAGGAGAGGCCGCTCGCGGTGAACGCCAGGAGGTTGGTGAGGTTGGAGACGGGCAGGAGCAGGGACGCCGAGTTGGCCAGGTGCGCACAGGCGTAGACGTACGGGCGGGGGCGGGCGCCGACGCGGGCGGCTGTGGCGAGGACGACGGGGGTCAGCAGGACCACGGTCGCGTCCAGGCTGAGCACAGCGGTGATCACGGAGGCGACGACGAAGACCCCGCCGAGCAGCGGGACGGTCCGCCCGCCGCAGGCTCGGGCGACCAGATCACCGGCGGCCGTGAACAGCCCCTCGTCCGCACAGAGCTGGGCCAGGACCAGAATCGCCGCGAGGAATCCCACGACCGGCAGCAGGCTGCCCACCTGAGCCCGGGCCTCCGGCCACGGGACCGCACCGGCCACGGTCACCAGCACCGCCACGGGCACGGCGACGGTCGCCTCCGGCAGCCCCCGGGGGCGTATGACGGCGAAGGCCAGCACGCCGAGCAGGAGGACGACGGAGACGATCTCGGCAGTGACGGTGTTCAGCGGACTTAGGACTCTCCGGATGGGTGAAGGGGCGGTGCACCCGGCTCACGGGTGCGCCGCCCCTTCAGGGACGTACGGACCGCCCACGCAGGGGACGGATCAGCCCTCGACGCCGAGCTTCTCCAGGATCAGCTCGCGCACGCGGGCCGCGTCCGCCTGGCCGCGGGTGGCCTTCATGACCGCGCCGACGAGTGCGCCCGCCGCCGCGACCTTGCCGCCGCGGATCTTGTCCGCGATGGCGGCGTTGGCGGCGATCGCCTCGTCCACGGCCGTGCCCAGCGCGCCCTCGTCGGAGACGACCTTCAGGCCGCGCTTCTCGACGACGGTGTCCGGGTCGCCCTCGCCCGCGAGGACGCCCTCGATGACCTGGCGAGCCAGCTTGTCGTTGAGGTCGCCCGAGGTGACGAGCTCGGCCACCCTGGCGACCTGCACCGGGGTGATCGGCAGCTCGTCGAGGCCGCGGCCGGTCTCGTTGGCGTTACGGGCCAGCTCGCCCATCCACCACTTGCGGGCCTGGTCCGAGGGGGCGCCCGCGTCGGTCGTGGCGACGATCAGGTCGACCGCACCGGCGTTGAGGATGGACTGCATGTCGTGCTCGGAGACACCCCACTCCTCCTTCAGCCGCTTGCGGCGCAGCCGCGGCAGCTCGGGGAGGCCGCCCCGGAGCTCCTCGACCCACTCGCGGGCCGGGGCGACCGGCACCAGGTCGGGCTCGGGGAAGTAGCGGTAGTCCTCGGCGTTGTCCTTGATGCGGCCGGCCGTGGTCGAGCCGTCCTCCTCGTGGAAGTGCCGGGTCTCCTGCACGATCGTGCCGCCCGAGCTCAGCACCGCGGCGTGGCGCTGGATCTCGAAGCGGGCGGCGCGCTCGACGGAACGCAGCGAGTTCACGTTCTTCGTCTCGGAGCGCGTACCGAACGTCTCGGTGCCGTTGGGGCGCAGCGACAGGTTGACGTCGCAGCGCATCTGGCCCATCTCCATCCGGGCCTCCGACACACCGAGCGCCTTGATGAGCTCGCGGAGCTCGGCGACGTACGCCTTGGCGACCTCGGGGGCGCGTGCGCCCGCGCCCTCGATCGGCTTGGTGACGATCTCGATGAGCGGGATGCCCGCACGGTTGTAGTCGAGCAGGGAGTGGGACGCGCCGTGGATACGGCCGGTGGCACCGCCGACGTGGGTCGACTTGCCGGTGTCCTCCTCCATGTGGGCACGCTCGATCTGCACCCGGAAGATCTCCCCGTCCTCCAGCTGGACGTCCAGATAGCCGTTGTAGGCGATCGGCTCGTCGTACTGGGAGGTCTGGAAGTTCTTCGGCATGTCCGGATAGAAGTAGTTCTTCCGGGCGAAGCGGCACCACTCGGCGATCTCGCAGTTCAGCGCGAGGCCGATCTTGATGGCGGACTCGACGCCGATCTCGTTGACGACCGGCAGTGCGCCGGGCAGGCCGAGACAGACCGGGCAGGTCTGGGAGTTGGCGTCCTGCTTGAGCTCGGTCGAGCAGCCGCAGAACATCTTGGTCTTGGTGCCGAGCTCGACATGGACCTCCAGGCCCATGACGGGGTCGTAGGACGCGAGCGCGTCCTCGTACGACACCAGGTCAGTGACAGTCACGGTGAAACTTCCCTCTCAGCCCAGCAGTACGTCGTCATCGCCGATGCGCTTGAGTTCGCGCAGCAGCAGGGCGACACCAGTGGCGATGGCGGCGGCGGAGACAACGGCGTCGATCAGTCGGAGCGTGTCGTGTTCGAAGCGGGCCTTCTTGGCCTGCTTGATGACGCCGAGCGCCCCGAAAGCGGTGGTGCCGATGGACAGGTACGTACCGGTCTTGGACTTCTTGAAGCCCTTGGCCTTGGTCAGTGCGCTCACAACGACGGAGCCTCCTCCAGCAGCGGGTGGCCCCACTTTTCCACGAAGGCGGCCTCGACGGCGGCTCCGACCTTGTACAGCCGGTCGTCCTTCATGGCGGGGGCGATGATCTGGAGTCCGACCGGCAGGCCGTCCTCCGGGGCCAGGCCGCAGGGCAGCGACATGGCGGAGTTGCCGGCGAGGTTGGTCGGAATGGTGCACAGGTCCGCGAGGTACATCGCCATCGGGTCGTCGGCGCGCTCGCCGATCGGGAAGGCGGTGGTGGGCGTCGTCGGGGAGACGATTACATCGACCTGCTCGAAGGCCTTCTCGAAGTCCTGGGTGATGAGGGTGCGGACCTTCTGCGCCGAGCCGTAGTACGCGTCGTAGTAGCCGGAGCTGAGGGCATACGTACCGAGGATGACGCGGCGCTTGACCTCGTCGCCGAAGCCGGCCTCACGGGTGAGCGCGGTGACGTCCTCGGCCGACCTCGTGCCGTCGTCGCCGACCCGCAGGCCGTAACGCATGGCGTCGAAGCGGGCCAGGTTGGAGGAGCACTCGGACGGCGCGATCAGGTAGTACGCCGACAGCGCCAGGTCGAAGGACGGGCAGTCCAGCTCGACGATCGTGGCACCGAGCGACTTCAGCAGCTCGACCGACTCGTTGAAGCGCTGGACGACACCGGCCTGGTAGCCCTCACCGGCGAACTGCTTGACGACACCGACGCGCATGCCGTCGACGCTGCCGCTCCGCGCAGCCTCGACGACCGGCGGGACCGGGGCGTCGATGGACGTCGAGTCGAGCGGGTCGTGCCCGGCGATCACCTCGTGCAGCAGGGCCGCGTCCAGGACGGTACGGGCGCAGGGCCCGCCCTGGTCCAGGGAGCTGGAGAACGCCACCATGCCGTAGCGCGAGACGCCGCCGTAGGTGGGCTTGACACCGACGGTGCCGGTGACGGCTGCGGGCTGGCGGATGGAACCGCCGGTGTCCGTGCCGATGGCGAGCGGGGCCTCGTACGACGCGAGCGCGGCCGAGGAGCCACCGCCGGAGCCGCCCGGGATACGGGTGAGGTCCCACGGGTTGCCGGTCGGGCCGTAGGCGCTGTTCTCGGTGGAGGACCCCATGGCGAACTCGTCCATGTTGGTCTTGCCGAGGATGACGACGTCGGCGGCCTTCAGCTTCTTGGTGAGGGTCGCGTCGTACGGCGGGATCCAGCCTTCGAGGATCTTGGAGCCGACGGTGGTCGGCATGCCCTCGGTGGTGAAGATGTCCTTCAGCGCGAGCGGGACACCGGCCAGCGGGCCGAGCTTCTCACCGGCCGCCTTCTTCGCGTCGACGGCACGGGCCTGCGCGAGCGCGCCCTCGCGGTCGATGTGCAGGAAGGCGTGGACCTTCTCGTCGACCGCGTCGATCCGGGCCAGGTGGGCCTCGGTGACCTCGACGGCGGTGAGCTCGCCGGACGCGATCTTCGCGGCGATCTCGGCGGCGGTGAGCTTGATGATGGAGCTGTTGTCCGTCATGGCTTTTAGTCCTCCCCCAGGATCTGCGGCACCTTGAAACGCTGCTGCTCCTGGGCCGGGGCGCCGGAGAGCGCCTGCTCGGGGGTGAGCGACGGACGGACCTCGTCCGCGCGCATGACGTTGGTCAGCGGCAGCGGGTGGGAGGTCGGCGGTACGTCTTGGTCGGCGACCTCGGAGACGCGGGCGACCGCGCCGATGATGTCGTCGAGCTGACCGGCGAAGTGATCGAGCTCTTCGCCCTTCAGCTCCAGACGCGCCAGCCGGGCGAGGTGGGCGACCTCCTCGCGCGTGATGCCAGGCATGCAGCGATCCTCAGGGGTTGGTGTGTGGTTTTGGCCCAATCCTATGGTGTCGCCCGCAGCCACTCCCGCCACCCGGGCGAACACCCTGGTCAGGCGACAGATTCAAGTCCGTCCGGCGCGCCCGGTTCAGGCCCGTCCGGCAATTGGGGACAGAGCGGCCACCGGACTTTGCCGGTGGCCACACGCCGCACCCCCGCGCTCATGTCGTCGCGGGCCGCGACTCGACCGCCCGCCCGGACGGCCGCTGCTCCAGCTCGGGCGTCGCTGCCGCTGCGGCCGCCGCAGCAGCAGCCGCAGCGGCCGCCAGCTCCGCCGGCCGCCGCCAGCCGTGCTCGCCCCGCGCCCGCAGCCAGGCCGTCGTCTCCTGCGGCGGCATCGCGGCGGCGACCAGCCACCCCTGCACCGCATCGCAGCGCAGATCCCGCAGCCGCTCCCAGGTTTCGTCGTCCTCGACCCCTTCCGCGACCACCAGCAGACCGAGCGAGTGGGCCAGGTCGATCGTGCAGCGGACGATCTCCGCGTCCTCGTTGTCGACGGCCAGCCGGGCCACGAAGGACCGGTCGATCTTCAGCTCGCTGACCGGCAGCCGGCGCAGATGGACCAGCGAGGAGTACCCCGTGCCGAAGTCGTCGAGGGACATCTTCACGCCGTGCCCGGTGAGTCCGGCGAGGGTGTCGGCGGCGCGCTGCGGGTCCTCCAGCAGCACGTGCTCCGTTATTTCCAGCTGCAGCGCCCCGGCCGGGACGCCGTGCCGGGCGAGCCGTGCCGCGACGCCGCCCGCGAATCCGGGGGTGTGGACGTCGCGCGGGGAGACGTTGACCGCGACCGGGACGAAGAGCCCCTGCGCCCGCCACCGGGCGACCTGGGCCAGCGCCGTCTCCAGGACGTACTCCGTGAGGTGCGGCATCAGGCCGGACGACTCGGCGATGGCGATGAACTCGTCCGGAGAGACCCGGCCGCGCTCCGGATGCACCCAGCGCACCAGAGCTTCGAGGCCGGCCACCTGGCCGTCGAAGCGGACCTTCGGCTGGTAGTGGAGCTCCACCTCTCCGGCGTCCAGCGCACGCCGGAGATCGCCGAGGAGCCCGAGCCGGTCCGGTGTGTTGCTGTCCCGCTTCGACTCGTACACCTCGACGCCCGTACGGTCGCGCTTGGCCTGGTACATCGCCACGTCCGCACGCCTGAGCAGCCCTTCGGCGTCCAGCGCATGGTCCGGGTAGACGGCGACTCCGGCACTCGCCTCCAGCACCAGGGTCAGACCGTCCAGGTCCAGTGGGGAGGACAGCTCGGCGACCAGATGGCGGGCGACCCGCTGGGCGCTGGTGGTGGAGTCCGCGGTCGGCAGGAGCACGGCGAATTCGTCGCCGCCCAGCCGCGCTGCCTCCGCTCCTCGCGGGAGCGCCAGTCTGAGACGTTCCGCTATCTGCAGCAGCAGCCGGTCCCCCGCCAGATGACCGAGAGTGTCGTTGACCGCACGGAAACGGTCGAGGTCGATCAGGACGAGAGCGGATCTGACGCCGGTGGACTCGGCGTCCTCCAGCGCCGCCCAGGTGCGTTCCAGCAGCCACTGCCGGTTGGGCAGCCCGGTCAGTGGGTCGCGCAGTTGCTCCTCGGCCCGGGCGCGGGCGATCCAGAGGGCGGAGTCCAGGGCGATCAGCGGGACCGCGAAGAGCGGCAGGAGTACGGGCATGGCCATCGAGACGACGCAGATCAGCGGTGCGATGCCGAGCAGGGCCACCGCGACGAGGCCCTGGCGCAACAGGGCTGTGCGGGCGACGGTCGGCAGCCCGCCGCCCTGGGGCGCCCGCGCGTACCACAGCAGGACCCGGGTCACCAGAAGGTAGGTGGCGGCGGCCAGGAGGACTTCCGGGACGGCGGCGATGCCCCAGTCGAGTGGATGCCAGGGCGATTCGACGGTCTGCACCTCACCGAACGCGGCAAGCACCAGGGCTGCCGCGCCTATCCCCAGGATGTCCACCGCGCCGTGCAGCAGCCCTTGCCACCAGCGGTGTCTGCGGGCCACACCGACGAGGACGACGACGACCAGGCTGACCAGGCCGGCGGGCACCCAGCCGTAGAGGAGCAGCACGGCAAGGGTGAGGGCGGCTCCGGAACCGGTGCCGCCCCACCAGCGGTCGCGGCCGAGCGCGACCAGATGACCGACGATGATTCCGGTGAGGACGGCGAGGGACCAGCCGGCCCTGCCGTCGGGGAAGAGTGCGTGTCCTTCACTCACTGTCCGGTAGAAACCGGTCGCGAGCTGAACAACGGCGATCACCACGACGACGGCACCCACTTTGGGCGTGAGGCCGACGAAACCTTGCAGCCGCGACACCGGTGCGGCGCTCTCGGTCGGTTTCATTCCGTCCCTCTCACAGCCGGCGGTGCCGATGTCGCACGATGGTTCAGCTCCATGCCGCCACGACCCGATTTCCCACCCCGCGGCCGGGCACGGCAGGTGCACATCTCAACAGTAGGCCGCAGAAGGCTTCTACGGGCAGCGCTCTACAGCTCTTGCCCGAATGCGAACCGACCGTCCGTCAGCATCTGCTATGCGCCGATCGGGTGAACCCGGCCCCCGACGACAACCCTTGTACCTGTCCGTCCGTCTACACCCTTTCTGCCCACTTGTTCACCACTCACCCACCGATCGAACTCATTTCGGGGTTGCCTGACGGGGTTCTGTCCCGTTGCGCCGGTTCTGTGACGGTGATCCGTGCTATTCGGCCGGTTCCTCGACAGGTACGGCCGCCTCGCGCGCGGCATCCGGCCCCTGTTCGAGCAGTACGGCGAAGCCGTCCTCGTCCAGCACGGGCACTTTCAGCTGCATCGCCTTGTCGTACTTCGAACCGGGGTTGTCGCCCACGACCACGAAGGAGGTCTTCTTCGAGACGGAACCCGTGACCTTCGCCCCCCGGCTCTGGAGCGCCTCTTTCGCGCCATCCCTGGTGTGTCCGGCCAGCGTGCCGGTGACGACGACGGTGAGTCCTTCGAGCGGGCGGGGCCCGACCTCCTCCCCCGCTCCCTCGTCCTCCATCCGGACCCCGGCCTCCCGCCACTTGCGCAGGATCTCCCGGTGCCAGTCCTCGGCGAACCACTGCTTCACCGAGGCGGCGATGATGGGGCCGACCCCGTCGGCATCGGCCAGCTGCTGTTCGGTCGCCTCGTCGATCCGGTCGATGGAGCGGAACTGACGGGCCAGCTCCTGGGCCGCGACCGGGCCCACATGACGGATGGAGAGCCCGGTGAGGATCCGGGCCAGCGGGGCGTCCTTGGCCGCGGCGATGGCGTCGAGCATGGCAAGGGCGTTCTTCTTCGGCTCGCCCTGCTGGTTCGCGAAGACCCAGGCGGTCTTCTCCTCGCCGGTCTTCGGATCGCGCTTGGGCAGTCCGCTGTCCTGGTCCAGGACATAGGCCCGGATCGGCAGGAGCTGCTCGACGGTCAGCCCGAAGAGATCGCCCTCGTCGCGCAGCGGCGGCTCGGCCGGCTCCAGGGGCTTGGTCAGGGCCGCGGCCGCGACATAACCGAAGTGGTCGATGTCGAGACACTTGCGGCCCGCGAGATAGGCGAGGCGCTCCCGCAACTGCGCAGGGCAGGAACGCGCGTTGGGACAGCGGACATCGATGTCGGCCTCCTTCATGGGCCGCAGCTCCGTACCGCACTCGGGGCAGTGCGTCGGCATCACGAACGCCTGCTCCGTGCCGTCACGCAGATCGACGACCGGGCCGAGGATCTCCGGGATCACATCACCCGCCTTGCGCAGCACCACCGTGTCCCCGATGAGGACGCCCTTCGCCTTCACCACGTTCTGGTTGTGGAGGGTGGCGAACTCGACCTCGGAGCCCGCCACCTCGACCGGCTCGACCTGGGCGTACGGGGTGACCCGGCCGGTGCGTCCGACGCCGACCCGGATGTTCACCAGCTTGGTGTTGACCTCCTCCGGCGGGTACTTCCAGGCGATCGCCCAGCGTGGGGCGCGCGAGGTGGAGCCGAGCCGGCCCTGGAGCGGGATCTCGTCGAGCTTGACGACGACGCCGTCGATCTCGTGCTCCACGGAGTGCCGGTTCTCGCCGAAGTACGCGATGAACTCCCGTACCTCGTCGAGGGATTCCACCACCTTGTTGTGCCTGGCGGTGGGCAGGCCCCATTCGTGCAGCAGCTCGTAGGCGTGCGAGAGGCAGTCGATGTCGAAGCCCTCGCGGGCGCCGATGCCGTGCACCACCATGTGCAGCGGGCGGGTGGCGGTGACCTTCGGGTCTTTCTGGCGCAGTGAACCCGCCGCCGCGTTGCGCGGGTTGGCGAATGGTTTGTCCTCGGCCTCGACGAGCCGGGCGTTGAGCTCCTCGAAGGCCTCCATCGGGAAGAAGACCTCGCCGCGGATCTCGACCAGCGCCGGAATCCGCTCACCCTTCAGCCGGTGCGGGATCTCGGCGATCGTACGGACATTGGGGGTGATGTCCTCGCCGGTGCGGCCGTCGCCACGGGTCGCGGCCCTGGTCAGCCGCCCGTGCTCATAGGTGAGGTTGACCGCGAGTCCGTCGACCTTCAGCTCGCACAGGAAGTGGTAGTCGGTGGTGCCGACGTCCTTGGCGATCCGCTCGCCCCAGGCCGCCAACTCCAGGTCGTCGAAGGCGTTGTCCAGCGAGAGCATCCGCTCGCGGTGCTCGACGGAGGTGAATTCCGTCTGGTACGGCCCCGCGACCTTCTGTGTCGGCGAATCCGGCGTGCGCAGCTGCGGATATGTCTCCTCCAGGGCCTCCAGCGCGCGCATCAGCCGGTCGAACTCGGCATCGCTCACGACCGGCTGGTCGTTCACGTAGTACCGGAAGCGGTGCTCCTCGATCTGCTCGGCAAGCAGTGCGTGCTGCTCCCGAGCCTGTGCGGGCACTGACATCTGCTGTTCGCCGGCCATCATCGTCTCGTCCTCCCGTTACCCGTTGCCCCGTTACTCAGGGTTGTCTGCGAGCGATCTCGCGGCCCGGGCGCAGTGGGCGAGCGCGGCGCGCGCATACGCGGGCGAGGCACCCGCGAGCCCGCACGACGGGGTGATCACCACGGACTCCGCCAGAGTCCCCGGATTCAGCCCCAGCCTGCGCCACAGCGTCCTGACACCCATGACGCTACCGCCCGGGTCTGACAAATCACCCGAGGCCGGGTCGGTGCCCGGCACCACCCCGAGGAAGAGCTGGGTGCCACCCTCGACCGCTTCCCCGATCGCATCCTCCTCACGCTCGGTGAGCAGCGAGAAATCGAACGAGATGCCGTCCGCCCCGGCCCGGCGCAGCAGCGCGAACGGCACATCGGGCGCACAGGTATGAACGACCGTCGCCCCGTCCCCGGCCGCCGCCAGGACATCGCGCAGGGTGCCCTCCACGACCTGGCGGTCGACGGCCCGGTAGGTGCGGTAGCCGCTCGCCGTCCTGATCCGCCCGCGCAGTACGCCGGTCAGCGACGGTTCGTCGAGCTGGAGGATCACTTCGGCGCCCGGCACCCTGCGCCGTACCTCCGCCAGGTGGGCGCGCAGTCCCTCCGCCAGTGAGCCCGCCAGGTCGCGGCAGGCCCCCGGGTCGCCGAGCACGGCCTCGCCGCCCCGCCGTTCCAGTGCGGCGGCCAGCGTCCAGGGGCCGACCGCCTGGACCTTGAGCGGCCCCTCGTACCCCTGGGTGAACTCCTCCAGCGCATCGAGATCCTCGCCGAGCCAGGACCTGGCCCGGCGGGTGTCCCGTCCGGGCCGGTCGCTGATCCGCCAGCCACTGGGCTCGACATGGCCGTACAGGTCGACGAGCAGCCCGATGGTCCGCCCGATCATGTCCGCACCGGGCCCTCGGGCCGGGAGTTCGGCCAGATACGGCAGGCCCTCGCCGCCCCCGAAGGACCCGGTGACGGTCTTCGCCGCCTCCCGGGCGTCTCCCCCGGGCATGGAACCGATGCCGGTGGCCGCGCACCCGCTGAACTTGCTCTTCTCGCTCACACGGGAAGCCTAAGGCCGCGCCCGGCCCGTCCGGTCGGCAGTGGCGGTCAGCGCCCGGGGCGCACCGTGAGGTCGTTGACCTCGGCGTCGCGCGGCAGGTCGACGGCCATCAGGATCGTGGTGGCCACCGACTCCGGGTCGATCCAGCGGGAGGGGTCGTACTCCTTGCCCTCCTGCTGGTGGACCTTGGCCTGCATGGGGCTGGCGGTGCGCCCCGGATAGACGGACGTCACCCGGACGCCGTTCGCGTGCTCCTCCTCGCGCAGCGAGTCGGCGAGCGCCTTCAGGCCGTGCTTGCTCGCGGCGTACGCGCTCCACTCGGCGTGCGCCGCGAGACCGGCGCCCGAGTTCACGAAGAGCACATGGCCGTGGGCGACCCGCAGTTGCGGCAGGAAGAGCCGGGTCAGCTCGGCGGGCGCGACCAGGTTGGCGTTGAGCTGGAAGTGCCATGCCTTGGGCGTGAGGTCACCGACCTTGCCGAGCTCGACGACGCCCGCGACGTGCAACAGCGAGTCGACCCGCTCCGGCATCGCCTGCTGGGCCAGCGCCCAGGAGAGCCGGTCCGGGTTGGAGAGGTCACCGACGAGCGTCCGGGCGCCGGGGTGGAGCTCGGCCAGCTCCTTCGCGCGGCCCGCGTCACGGGCCAGCAGCACTGTCTCGTCACCGCGCTCCAGAAGACGACGGGTGACAGCTGCGCCGATGCCGGAGCCTGCGCCGGTGATGACATGAGTGGGCATGCCCCCATGATCGCACCCGCACCCGCCGCCGCCTCACCGGAGGCCGGACCACTCCTCCAGGTAGGCCAGGGCGCCCACGCCGTCCTTCGCGAAGAACACCAGGTCGGTCAGCGGGAGGGGCAGGAAGCCCTCGTCCTCCATGCGCTGGAACTGCTGGCGCAGCCCGTCGTAGAAGCCCGCCGTATTGAGCAGGACCACCGGCTTGTCGTGCTTGCCGTGCTTCTTCAGCTCCAGGATCTCGGTCGCCTCGTCGAGCGTCCCGGTACCCCCCACCATGATCACGACCGCGTCGGCCTTCTCCAGGAGCAGCGCCTTGCGCTCGGCGAGATCGCGCGCGATCACCATCTCGTCCGCATTGGTACGCGCCTGCGCGGCCAGGAAGTCGACCGAGACCCCGACCAGCCGTCCGCCCGACTCCTGCACCCCGTCGGCGACGACCTTCATCAGCCCGCTCTCCGACCCGCCCCAGACGAGTGTGTGTCCCCCCTTGCCGAGCAGCTCGGCGAATTCACGGGCGGGCCGGGTGTAGCGGTCGTCGAGGTCGGCGGCGGAGAGGAAAACGCAGATGTTCATGCAGCAACGGTAAAGGGCACCACTGACACCCCGGTGCCGGCCGGGTGGAGAACCGGCCGGCACCGGGGAAGAAAGGGGAAGAAATCGGCCCGCGACACGGCTGTACCAGACATGACTTCCACACAAGGCCACGTGATCACCGTCGAACCCGGAACCGAGCATGTACGTGTGGTGCGCGACGGGCAGGTGCTCGCCGAGAGCCGGCGTCCGCTCGTGCTGCGCGAGACGGGCTGTCCGGTCCGCTACTACCTGCCGCCCGAGGACGTCCGCACAGAACTCCTGACGGCTTCGGACACCCACACCCACTGCCCGTTCAAGGGCGATGCCTCCTACTGGTCGCTGCCGGACGCGGCCGATCTCGTGTGGGCGTATCCGGAACCCAAGCCCGAAGTCGCCGCGATCAAGGACCACTTCTGCTTCTACGACACCGAGACGGTCTCCGACTGATCGTCAAGCACCGCTCCGATCTGGGGAATTGAAGAATCTCAAAAAACTATCGCCCGAAGCGATGACTTTTCCGCCGCATCGCAGTCAACCTTCACATGGACAAGACTCTCTCCCGCGACGGCACTTCGATCGCGTATCGGCGCCGGGGTGAAGGACCACCGGTGATCCTGGTGGGCGGGGCGCTCAGCACGGCGGCGACCGAGGCTCCCCTCGCCCGCCTCCTCGCGCCGCACTTCGAGGTGGTCACGTACGACAGGCGCGGCCGCGGCTCCAGCGGCGACAGCGGGCCGTACGCGGTGGAACGCGAGATCGGGGACCTGGCCGCGCTCGTCACAGTGATGGGCGGCCGGGCCTCGGTGTTCGGCGTCGGGGCCGGCGGGGCACTGGCCCTGGAGGCCCGGGCCGCAGGGCTGCCCGTCGACCTGCTGGCGGTCTACCAACCGCCCTACACCCCCGGGGCCTCGGGGGCGCAGTTCAAGGCCTGCTGCACGGCCCGGCTGCACCGGCTGCTGTCCGCCGGGGACCGCGGCGGGGCCGTGGAGCTGTTCCTGTCCGTGACGGGCGTCCCGGCCGACATGATCGCCCGGATGCGACGTGCACCGCTGTGGCCCGGCCTGGTGTCGTTGGCGCACACACTCGCGTACGACGACGCGCTGCTCGGGGACGGCTCGATCCCGGCCGAACGCTTCGCGTCCGTCACGGCGCGCACGCTGGTGGTCTGCGGCGGCTTCAGCCCCACCCCGGCCCGGCTCGCGACCCGCGCCCTCGCGGACGCACTCCCGCGCGCCCGCCACCGCACCCTGACGGGCCAGACCCGCGAACTGGCGCCGCAGGCGGTGGCCCCGGTCCTGGCCGAGTTCTTCGGCAGGGACATGTACGCGCGCCAGGCGTCCTGACCCCACGGTCCGCCCCGCTCGGCCACGCCCGTACAGGGGTCGGACGTGACCGAGCGGGGGCGCCGGATGCCTCTGGGCCCTCCCGGCGCCCCGCGGCCGGTCGTGCGGGCTACGGCGCGTCGGTTTCCGGGATCCGGGTGCCCGTGCCGCTCACCCGTACCCGCGCGTCGCCGACGTGCAGTTCGACGCGCAGTTCGCCCGGGCGGCCCATGTCCGCGCCCTGGTGCAGGATGAGTGCCGCCCCGTCGGGGACCAGGCCGAGTTCGCGTGCGTACGCGCCGAAGGCGGCGGCTGCGGCGCCCGTCGCCGGATCCTCGATCACGCCGCCGACGGGGAAGGGGTCGCGCACGTGGAAGACCGTCGCGGACTCGCGCCACACCAACTGCACGGTGGTGAGGTCCAGGGAGGTCATGATGTCCTTCAGCCGCTCGAAGTCGTACGAAAGATCGGCCAGTCGGGCGCGGGTCGCCGCGGCCAGGATCAGGTGGCGTGCGCCGGCGTAGCCGATCCGGGGCGGGAATGCGGGGTCGAGGTCGGTGGCGGACCAGCCGAGCGCCTCCAGCGTCTCCGTGACGTCCTTCTCCGCCGCGTCGTGCACCGCGGGCTCGACACTGGTCAGGGTCGCGTGCAGGGTGCTGTCCGGCGCCTCGGTCACCGTCACCGGGACCGTGCCGGCAGGTGTGGCCAGGACCAGGTCGCCCGCGCCGTGGCGTTCCGCGTGGGCGATGGCTGTGGCGATCGTGGCGTGTCCGCAGAAGGAGACTTCGGCTTGGGGAGAGAAGTAGCGGACGGTGTAGGCCCGTTCCTGGCCGGCGAGCTCCGCCGGCGGTGCGGTCAGGAAGGCGGTCTCGCTGTAGCCGAGGTCCGCGGCGATCGTCAGCTGGTCCTCGTCGGTCAGACCGGCGGCGTCCAGGACGACGCCGGCGGGGTTGCCTCCTGCGGGGTCGGCGGAGAACGCGGTGTAGCGGAGGATCTCGGGGCTGCGGTGCGGTGTCGTCATGGTGGTGGCACTCCTTGCGGTCCGGGGACCATGGGTGGGTGAAGCGGGGAGATGTGGTGGTGGACGCTGTCTGCGGGGGTCGGAGGGCTGTTGCTCTCCTCGGGTCAGGCCTGCGCCTCTCGGGCCCGGCGCCGGATCGACAGGGCGAGCAGGGCGCCGATGGCGAACGTGGCCGCCGCGATGCCCGCCGACAGGCGCAGGCCCGAGGTGAAGTCGTCCGCCGTGGCGGTGAACGTACCGAAGAGGGCCACGCCCACGGCGCTGCCGACCTGTCGCGACACGTTGAGGACGGCGGTGGCGATTCCCGCGTCGGCAGTCGACGCGGCTTCGACGACGGCGGCGACGGCGGCCAGGGCCGTCATGGTCTGGCCGAGGCCGGTGGCGATCAGCGCGAAGAGCAGGACGGGATACGGAGTGCCGGGCCCGGCGAGCAGCCAGCCCAGGAAGCCGACGGCGCCGAGGACGAGACCGGCGGCCATCGGGACGTACGGACCGGTACGGGCCGCGACCCGGCTGAACAGCGGCGCGGCGGCCAGCCCCATGCACACCGAGGGGAGCAGGGCCAGGCCGGTGCCCAGGGCGCTGAAGTGGCGCTCCTGCTGGAGGTACAGCGTGGCGAGGAAGAGCATGCCGTAGTAACCGAGGCTGATCAGCATCCCGATCACGGTCGTCGCGGTGAAGGCGCGGGAGCGGAACATGGACGGCCGCAGCAGCGGATCACGCCGGGTGCGGCCCCGTGCCGAGCGTGACTCCAGGGTGCGTTCCATCAGCGCGAAGGCGGCCAGGGCCGCGGTGCCGACGCCGAGGACGGACAGGACCAGGGGTGACGTCCAGCCGTGCGAGCCCGCCTCGTTGAGGCCTCCGGCCACACCGACGAGGCCGATGACGGCAAGTGTCTGGCCCACCGGATCCGTCTTTCGCGTACGCGGCCGGGGTGCGGCGGAAGGGATGTGCCGTAGTGTCAACAGGACGGCGAGTGCGCCGAACGGCAGGTTCAGCCAGAACACCGAGCGCCAGTCCGATCCCGAGACGAGCAGCCCGCCGACCGCCGGCCCCGCGCCGAAGGCGACCGACGCGACGGCTCCCCAGACGGCGATGGCCCGGGCCCGCACCGCGCGGTCGGGGAACGTGGCCTGGAGCAGTGCGAGCGAGGCGGGCACGAGCAGGGCCGCTCCGGCGCCCTGGGCGAGCCGTCCGCCGATCAGCAGGCCGGAGGTGGTGGCCAGGCCGCAGGCCACGGAGGCGGTGGTGAACAGTCCCAGGCCGGCGAGGAACACGCGCCGATGGCCGAAGCGGTCGGCGAGTCCTCCGCCGAGGAGCACCAGTGCGGCGAAGACGGTGCTGTATCCGTCGACGATCCACTGGAGCGCGGACGGACCCGTGCCCAGCGAGGCCCGGATGTCGGGGATCGCCACGTTCACGACGGTGACGTCCAGCATCACGAGGAAGTAGCCGAGACTGAGCGCGATCAGCGGGGGCAGATCGAGGGGCTTCTTCTCGTCGCCGGGCTTCTTCTCATCGAACGGCTTCTTCTCGCCGAGGGCCTTCTTCTCGCGGCCCGTCGGCGCGGGTGTCCGGTCGGCCGGTACGGGCACCCGGTCGGCCGGGCCTCGGACGCCGGCGGGAATCGCTGCTGTGGTCATGAGAAGAGCATCGGGGCCCGATACTTCGCTCCTCGACGAAGTGTCGCTGTCCTACGCTGGCTCCATGCCGAACATCAGCCACCCCGCCGGCCCGGCCGAGCGTCGGGGAGAGCCGGTCAAGCACCAGACCGACATCGCGCGCGCCGCCGCCCTCATCGCCGATCCGTCGCGCGCCCGCATCCTCAAGTGTCTGGCGGACGGCCGCGCGCTGCCCGCGAGCGCGCTGGCGGGCGAGGCGGGGATCGGCGCCGCCACCGCCAGTGTGCACCTGGCCAAGCTCGTCGAGGGACGACTCGTCACCGTCGAACAGCGGGGAAGGCACCGCTTCTACCGGCTCACCGGTCCGGATGTGAGCGCCGCGATGGAGTGCCTGGCCCTGATCGCGCCACCGCTGGCCATCACCTCGCTCAAGCAGAGCAACCGCGCCAACGCACTGCACCGGGCCCGCTCCTGCTACGACCACCTCGCCGGTGAACTCGGCGTGGCCCTGATGCGCGGGCTGCTGGAACGTGGCGTGCTCACCGGCCACGACGGCGTCCACCGGCCCGACGAGGCCGTACGGGACCGGCCGTCGTCGTACGGGCACGACGTCCGGTACGAACTCACCGGCACGGGCCGCGCGACCCTCGCCGAACTCGGCGTCGACACCGACCGGTTGCCCCCGCGCCGCCCCGCGATCCGCTACTGCGTTGACTGGAGCGAGAACCAGCACCACCTCGCCGGAGGGCTCGGCGCCGCCCTGGCCGCCCGGCTGTTCGCGCTGGACTGGGTGCGGTGGGGGCCGAGCCCGCGAGTGGTGCACCTGACCGAAGCGGGCGCGGACGGCCTGGAGCGCACCCTCGGGGTCGCGCTCACGGGCTAGGAACTGGCCGCCGGACCGTGCTTGTGGGGGCCCCGGCACGACCCGAAAACTTGCCCTCACCAGGCACTTTCGCTTTCAAGAACGCCATGGAGCGCGCACGCGAAGCCAACCGCAAGGGCCTCGGGAACGAGCCTCGTTCGGCGAAGATCCCGGGACGCCCGTGTGCTTGTCCGGCACCTTCGTAGGCAGGCCGGCATCGTCGGCGGTATCGCCGTCGCGGCCCCACACGGAGCGCGTCATCGGACCGCCCCGCGCCACAGCTCGGGCTCCGCCGCGGCGAACGCGGTCTCCCGCGCATCCGCGTCCGGCAGCACGAGTCTCAGTTGTCGGCGGAACGCCGCACCGTGCCCGCTTGCCCGCAGATGGCAGAGCTCATGAACGAGCACCAGGTCCACCAGCGACGGCGGCAACTGCAGTACCGCCCAGTGCACCGCGACGGCACCGTCCTGTCCCAGCGCCCCCCACCTGGGGCCCAGGTCACGGGCCTCGACCCGAGGCACCGGCAGCCCGACCTGTGACGCGTACGAGGGCAGCCGCCCGGAGAGCCACCGGGTGCCGCACGCCTCGTACCACTGAGCGATCCGGCGTGCGCCTTCGTCGGCCGTGTGCGGCCGGGGCAGCTCCAGCCACCCCCGGTGCAGCCTCACACGGCCGCCTTCTCCCGGGGGCAGGAGCTTGAGCCGATGCCGTCGCCCCAGATAGGTGAAGCCGGTGCCTCCGACGAGTTCCTTGACCGGCTCATCCGGTCTGGTCCGCCTGTGCCGTACCTCGCGCGCCAGACGCGGCAGCCGAACCCGTACAGCCTGCGCGACCGCAGCCGGATCGGCGTCCGGCGGTACGGCGAAGAGGACGTCCCCGCTCTCGTCGACCTCGATGCCCAGGGTGCGGCGCCGGGGCCGTACGACGACCTGCCACGTCCACTCCCCGGGCACGGGGAGCGCCGCGATCGCCTGGTGGACGGGAGTACTCACGGGGCATTCCTACCATCCGGCAACACGGATTCCCTGGGGCGCCCCTCGCTCAGCGCCCGTTCCGCTCCCCGTACCGCAGGAAGTCGTCACGGCGCTCGACGGCCAGTTCCACCAGGAGCCCGGCGAGCGGGCCGGTGTCCTCCCAGTCCAGGAAGACGTGCGTCTCCAGACTGACACGAAGCTGCTTGCGGACCCGGTCCCTGGTGTCCGTCAGGTGCACGATGTCCGGTGAGCGCACATGCCCGGCGATCTCCACGGTGAGGGCACGGGCGGCTGCCATCAGGTCGGCACCCGGCGGGGTCAGTGCACCTTCCTGCAGCTCCTGTACGAGCAGTCCGTGGACCGGCCGCTCGGTCAACGGGTCGAGTCCGCTGCCGGCACCGGTGTCCTCGGCCTCGTTCGTGTTCATGTCGCCGACCAGCTGGGTGAGCTCGGCGGCGGCCTTCTCGAAGTCGTCCTGCATCTGCTGCACGATCTCGTCGAGACGTCGGCTGAAGCGGGTGTAGCGGGCCCGGTCGGAGCCGATCTCCGCCGCGATGCGTACCTTGACTGAACCGGTCATGTAGGAGACCCGGGCACGCGGGTCGCTGTTGGCGTTGACCCGCTCCATGAAGTCCGCGGCCGTGAGGTCGACGGGCGGAACCCGCTGCTCGATCTTTGTCACCTTCAGGTGCCGCGCCATCAGCTGCCGGATCTTGGCACCGTAGCGGCGCGGGCTGAAGTCGTCGCGCCCGTCGAGGTAGCGGCGGCGAGCCAGGTACTGGACCTCGCCGAGCAGACGGGCGAACGCCTCGTACTTCAAGGCCTCAGGTCGTGGCAGTACGGCGTTGAGGGCGGTGAGGAAGTCACGTGCGAGCTCGTCGAAATCGGCGCGCAACAGCGGGTCCTCAAGCGCGGCCAGCAGGTCCTCTCGCTGTTCCTCCACCTTGAGTGAGGTGATGCCCACCCGGTCCAGGAATTCGGAGACGCTGGCACGCAGATCTGCGAGCAGGGCGTCGGCCGCGGCATCGGCCTGGAGCAGCAGACGGTCCCGGACCGGCTGGTCGCCCGTGAACGTCTTCTTGTCGAGGTGGTCGACGGACGTGTCGTAGCCGTACAGCTCGCGCAGGTGCGCCTTTTCGTACTCCCCGAGCGAGCGGGCGAGTTCCGGGCCGATCCCGATGAAGTCGACGACCTGCCCCCAACGCTTCGACCGGTACGGGCGGTTGGTACGGGCGACTGCCTGGAGCAGCCCGGCGCCCGACAGCGCGCGGTCGAGGTAGAGCACCTGCTCGACGGGGGCGTCGAAGCCGGTGAGCAGCATCGACTGCACGACCAGGAAGGCCATGGGCGCCTCGCCCGGTTCCTCCTGCTCGGCCACCGGCGGGTCCGACTGTTGCCCGTCCAGGTGCCAGACCTCCCCCGTTCCGCCGGGCGTGCCCAGTCCGGACGCCGAGGTCCCGTGGGCGGACACTTTCCACGCGGGGTCGTCGGCAGCGGCGAGCGGGTCGCCGATACCCTTCTGGAAGCGCTCGATGTAGTCGTCCTGCAGGGACTTCGAGGTCCAGCACTTCCATACCTCGGGGTCCTTGCGCCCACTGTTCGGCTGGGCCTCGGAGATCACCACGGCGGCCTCGATGGACCTGAGCAGGTCCCGGTGAGCGACCAGGTCCAGCAGCTCACGTTCCTCCCCTTCGGCCTCGAAGGCTGCCATCGGATCGTGGACGAGTTCCGGGTCGAGGGCGTCGATCCGCTCCACCAGCCGGTCTCGCGCCGCGATGAGAGCGTCCCGGTAGCGGACCGCCGCAAGCCGGGAAACGGCTGCGAGCTGGGCGCCGAAGCGGTCGGGTAGGGCGCTCATCGCCCAGTGCCGCAGCATGTAGTCGGCCTTCGCCTCGATCACGGAGGGCGCTTCGAGGATCTCCTTGCGCCGCGCGAACTTCTCCAGGACGCGCTCGCGCTCCTTGGGGTCGGCAGGCACCTTCTCGTCGAACTCGGCGTCCAGCGCCGCCTTTTCGATCACTTCCAGCGGAACGCTGTAAGCCTCGTAACGCACCGGAACCACGGCACCGTCCCGCTCGGCGTCGCGCAGGGTGTAGAGGTCGGCGAAGGGGCCGAAGATGTCCTCGGTGGTCTTCCGGTTGTCGCTGAGGATCGGGGTTCCGGTGAAGCCGACCATCATGGCGTTCGGCAGCATGGCGCGCAGTCGCGCGTGCTGCCAGCGGTCCTGTCCCCGGTGGGCCTCGTCGATCAGGACGACGATCTCGGAGCTCGTGTTCTCGGCGCTGTTGTACAGGTGGCCGTCGTCGTCGCCGTCGGGAAGCTTCTCCTCCCGGCCGTCATCCTCCGTGTCGTCCCTGCGCGCCTTCTGCAGGGTGACGAGTACGAGGTCGGGCACGTCCACCGCAAGGTAGCTGCGCGCCTGCGGCACGCTGGACGCCCGGTAGATCTTCTGGTTGCTCGCGGCGAGGCTCCCCCGGATCTGCTTCTCCAGGTCGAGCCGGTCCGTCACCACGACGACCTTGTGTTCCTTGAGACGGGGTGTGCTGCGGAGATGGCGTACGAGGAAGGCCATGGTGAGGCTCTTCCCGGAGCCCTGGGTGTGCCAGACGACTCCGCCCCGCTGGTCGACCGGCTCACCGGCGTCGATCTTCCTGCGCCGTTCCAGCAGGCGCTGGGCCAGTTTGTGCACGGCCTTGAACTGCGGGTAGCGGCCGATGATCTTGACGGTGCGCGAGCCGCTCCCGGCCTGAGTGGTGAAGTCCCGGACCAAGGAGAGCAGATGTGTCGGTCTCAGCACACCGGCCACCAGGATGTCCTGGTCGCTCAACGCGGTGCCGCTGCTCCTGCCGGTCTCCTCGCGCACCTGTTCCTCGGTGGCGGGCAGGGTGGTCCGCCAGGGCGCGAAGCGCGGCGAGTCGGCGGTGACGGTGCCGAGTTCGGCATGGTCCCGGTCCGTTCCGATCAGCACCTGGGCGAAGCGTACGAACTCCGCGACGGGCTTCGGTGCGTCCACGCCGGCGTAGCCGATGACCTGCTCGACGGCCGCGTCCAGCGCCGCGCGCTGTTCCTGCCGGGCGGACACCAAGGGTGCCTTGCACTCGATGACGACCCAGGGCAGACCGTTGACGAACAGGACGATGTCCGGGACGACGGGCTCGGCGTTCTTGCGTTCCACCCGGAACTGCGAAACAGCGAGAAAGTCGTTGCCGTTCTCGAACTCACCGTCCCAGTCGACGAGTTTGATGTGTTCCGGCTTGCCCTTGGTCCAGCCGGGAACGGTCCGGGAGTGGATCCCCGTACGCAGAAGCTCGGTCACGTCCAGGTTGCCCGCGACACCCCGTCCCGGGCTTCCGAATCCCGGCGCCGTGCCCTGGACCCGGGCGAGGAGGTGATTCAGCTGGGCGTCGGACAGCCAGGTCTTGCCATGGGGGCCAGGGTTGATCCGGGCCACTGCGTCCCGGAACCGTTGTGCGTAGACGACCTGCTCGAAGCTCGTCCGCCCGGAAGGGCCTGGCTCGGCGACCATGCCGTGTGGTGGGCCGCCTTCGAGGTGCGTCCACCCCATGGCGGTCAGCTGCCTGGTCAGCGGCTTCTCGGTCTTGTCGTACTCCGGCTGCCCCATGCCTGGTCTCCCCGCGCGCCCGTCACCGTACGTCCCACCCGCACCCGTATGGGTGTACGCGGAACTCTACCGGCGGGCACCGGATCGGCCAGGGCGGAGGGCAGGACAGGGCAGCAGAGCAGGGTCGGCGGTCAGCCGGTGAGCGCCAGCTCGAACCAGATGGTCTTGCCGCCCGAGCCCAACTCTCCTTCCCCTATGGCACATCCGCCCCAGCGGTCGGCGACGAGTTCGAGGATGGCCATGCCCCGCCCCGCTTCGGCCTCCGGGCCGACGGCCGGCCTGTAGGGCTTGGGCAGATCCGGGCTCAGGTCCCACACGCTGACTCTGAGCACCGGGTGCCGCCACTGGAGCCGTACACCGGCGGGGCCCTGGGCATGCCGCACGGAGTTGGTGGTCAGTTCGGAGGTCAACAGCTCGGCGCGATAGCTGAGTTCGGCCAGCTCATGCGCCCCGAGGACGGCCCGGAGAGTGGTACGGGCGATGCGGGGCCCTCGCGGGTCGCGGGGGAAGACGAGTTCGTAGCTCCAGGGTTCGGCGAAGGGGATGGGGGCGGGGTGGAGTGCGTACGGGGTGTCGTACGGGGCGTAGGGGGTGGGCTCGATCCTCACGGGCACCTCCTGGGGTGCGTGCGAGTGGGCTGAAGTGGACTTGCGCCAGGGGTGGTTGCGGTTGTTCCGCCGCGAGTGACGGTGGCAATGCCGGTCCTGGCCTGCCTCCCGGGTGGGCAGGGTGGATCGGTGCGCTTCCATCAGTAACGGTGAGCGAGTGGCGCTCGTCAGAGAGTAGAGGTCGAACTCATAACAGTGCTACCAAGTCACTCCGAAGGGTTAACTTCCCGGTTTCGGTGGACCGTGACGTTTCCGCCGGAAACACTGTGCGCGGGCCCAGCAGGGAACGAGGACGACACATGGCACCACGACATGCCCCCACCATCCTTCAGCGCCGATTCGGCATCGAGTTGCGGCGGCTCCGAGAAGCAGCCGGCATGACGGCCCCAGAGGCCGCGGGCCTATTGGGGACCGATCGGACGGTCATCTCCAATGTGGAGGCTGGGCGGTTCGGTATCAGCGAGGAGCGCCTGCGGCGCCTGGGCAGCATCTACGAATGCGACGAACCAGATCTGATCGACGCACTGGCGGGACTGACAGGCGGACGCAGGACGGGCTGGTGGGAGGAGTACCGAGGCAAGATCCCGCCAGGCTTTCTGGACGTGTCAGCCCTGGAGAACTACGCCGTTCGCCTGCGCACGGTCCAGACTGCGCATCTGCCCGGTCTGTTCCACACAGAAGACCACGCACGCGCCATCTTCGAACTCTTCGTCCCGTCGCTACCCCGCCTCGAAGTCGAACTACGGGTGGCGCACCGCATGGCCCGCCAGTCCGTGATCATGAGGGATCAGGGGATCCCGTACTCCGGCGTGATCCACGAAGCCGCAATCAGGATGCAGCTCGGAGGCCGCAGCGCTGCACGCGCCCAACTGCTGCACCTGTTGGATGCCGGCGAGCGCGCCAACGTAACGCTTCAGGTCATCCCGTTCACGGCGGGCGGTTACCCACTCCTCGGCGACTCCTCTGTCCTGTACGCGGAGGCCCCCAATCACCATCTGGACACAGTGCAGATGGACTCACCGACCGGGGCGGTGTTCATCGACTCCCCCACGCAGCTGGCCAACTTCCGCACCAAGCTGGACTTGGTCGAGAAGGTGGCGTTGACTCCTTCCGAGTCCAGGGGCTTTATCCACTCCGTCACCAAGGAGCTGTAAGAGGTGTCTCACATGTCCGACCTGCACTGGGTGAAGTCGTCGTTCTCCGACGCAGGGGGGAACAACTGCGTTGAGGTCGCCGCGGTGGAGCACGAGCGGGTTGCGATCCGCGAGAGCGATAGCCCGGCTGCCCTCCTGGTGACGAGTCGGACTGCGTTGGGGGCACTCGCACGGGGGCTCAAGGTGGACGGCCCCACTCCTCCGTTCGTGTAACACCGCAGGCCGACTTCGTTTGCACTCAGCCGTTGGCGCTCACACTGCGCCTCCAAGCACCTCTTCGGCCACGGCCTGCTGGACAATGCGCGTCTTCTCAATCTGCTTCATCACGCTCTCAGCGCGCTTGCGGCTGGCTGAAACCACCGCAACAACCTGCTTCTGGTCCTCCTTAGGCACGTCTGGTACCAGCAGTTGCCGCACCGCTTCTTGTCCGATGTTCTTCATGCTGCCGCTCGTTCCTGTCGCCATCGCTCTGATCTGCTTGCGGACCGCAGGGTTCAGCAGCGCCAGCTCCATGAACTGCACGTCAGCGACTGACTGATCCGGGACGAGCCTGAGAGTCTTATCGCTCAGCATCAGGCGCGGAGGAGGGGTTCGAGCGATGCACGCCAAACCGACCAGCTGCTCGGTGTTCGCTCGCGTCATGATCAAGTCGCCAGCCCGGACTTCGTATTGCGGATTGATCAAGTTGGATTCATGGATGACTTTATTCTCCGTCTCCTTGAACCAACCAGGTTGTACCGCACTCACCTTGAGTACGCCCCATTGCCTATCTCCAGCCGGGGTGTCCTCGGCCAGCGGACTCTTACCTGCCTCGATGCATTGAAGCCACGTTCCAAGAGGCACCACCCCTGGGGCTGCAGCCATTGCCCGGGCAGCAAATGAGTCGCTGACGTCCTTGAGCTTTGCCAACATCCGCTCCCACGCACCGATCCGCCGCTCGAAGGCAGCATGCACGGCGACGATCCGGCGCTGTTCGTCCATCGGCGGGACACCGATTTCCAGTTCCTTGAGGCGAGCGGTGTCCAACCGACCCGTTCCATGGCTGGTCTCTTCAACCATGCCCAGGATTTCCGGGGTCCGGACCCGGATCGCGTACGCGAGGAAGTAAGGATCAATCCCCTCACCGGGGATCAAGGCTTTGACATCCTGCCCGAATGCCACCTGCCGCTCGGCAACGCCAATCCTGAACTCCGATTTGAGGCTCATCCCTCGCACAACAAAGAGCGTTGCGCCGGGTTCGACCAGACGAGAACCGTTCTTCGCTCCCAGCATGGACAGGCGACGCGGAGAGTCGCTGACATGAAAGTTCTTCATACTTGCACCGCTGATCCAGGGAATTTCTCCGCCCCAGTACGCATCGTTCGACGTACTCGGGGTCCCACCTGACAGCCATCGCCCCGCGTCTGCCAACCGCAGACGACGCCAACAAGCCGGCCAGGCCGCCCCGACCCGCTCAGTGTCAGCGCGCATAGCCCAGCTCCTCCAGCCACTTCCCCAGCTCGCCAGCAGCCTCGCCACTCTCCGACTCCAAGTCAGTCAGCGACACCGCGTACTTCTCCACCCAGTTCCGGAACGCCGCCACCAGCTCGCGCCTCCGCCCAGCCGTAGCCGAGTCCAGGCGGCCGGACAGGTCCCCGTCCAGCACCTCCAGCACCACCCGCTCCGGGCCGCCCTCCTCCGCGTCCTTCACCACGTCCCGCGCGGCCCGCAGCTGGCGCAGGAACACCTCGTCCTGAGCCTTTCGCTTCTTCCTGGCCGCCGCCAGGGCCTTCTTGCGGGCCGCAGCATCACGGGTCAGCGCGGCGATCTCCTCCGGCGAGGCCACCGGAGCGGCGTCCTCCTCCGGCTCAACGCCGTCCGCACCCTCCGCGTCCTCGTCGCCGTCCGCCGGCTCCGGCCCCTTCGCCTCAGCCAGCGCCTCCAGCGCCGTCTTGTACGCAACGTCGGCCTCGGTGACCGCCGTATCCGCCGTCGCCACCGCGTCGAGGAACTCCGGGATCAGCACGCGCACGACCGGCTGGTCCATGGCGCGGCGGCGGTCGGTTGCCGTGACCGTCGTCTTGCGGGTAGTGGTGTCGTCGTCGGGGATCACGGGCTCGACAATCGCCTCGACCGAGTCGACCCAGCCGGTCAGCACCCGCTCGAAGCCGCCCGCCGCCAGCGCCTTCATGTCGTAGCGGTTGATGGACCACCAGTCGGCGATGATGCCGGCCGTGGTGAACTCGTCGATCACGCCGACGGCGCCGATGTCCCGCTTGAACGAGTCCAGGAGCCCGCTCCGCAGCTTCATCAGCTCACGGTCGGCCGCCAGCCCCGCGAAGAGCGGCGCGTGGGCCTTCCACCACGTGGCGTACACCTCGTCCAGCTCCGACTTCCTCTTCTCCGCCAGCCACGGGATGCGGGCCGCCGTCGCGTCGGGGCCCTCCGGCAGGAAGTCGTAGTAGTCCGGGTCGTCGTCCCGCACGGCGAACAGTTCCGTCGCGTCCACGCCGAACGAGCGGAACAGCTCGGCCCGGTCCGCTACCTCGGTCACCGGAACGCCGCCGTACAGGTGCGCCCGTACGTCCTGGGGTTCGGCGGGCGGCGAGTTGTCCACCCAGCGGCGGATGTTGAGATTGGCCTCGGCAGCCTGCAGGTCCTCGACCTCGACCTCACGCGAGTACCGGGGGATCTGGCGCCACTGCTGGTACGTGGTGACGATCTTCTCGACGTGCTCCGGGCGGAGTTCGTTCTGGTTCCGGCCCGCCGTGAAGTCCCGGTCGGCGTTGATGAACAGGACCTTGCCCGCCCGGTCCCTGTGCTTGCGATGCGGGCGGCGGAGCACCAGCACACAGGCCGGGATGCCCGTCCCGTAGAACAGGTTCGGGCCGAGGCCGATGACCGCCTCGATGCAGTCGTCCTTGAGGAGCTGCTCGCGGATGTCACGTTCCTTGCCGCCCCGGAACAGCACCCCGTGCGGCATGACGATCGCGGCGACGCCCCGCTCCTCCAGCACGGCCACCATGTGCTGGACGAACATGAGGTCGGCCTTCTTGCCGCCCTCCGGTGCCCAGTGCTTCATCCGCTTCCCGTGGTTCTTGTCGGCCTCGGCGACCAGGGAGGCGTCATAGTTCAGGGAGAACGGCGGGTTGGAGAGGACCTTGGTGAACCGGCGCAGTTGCGTGGTGCCCGGCTGGAAGTGCAGCGGTTCGGTGAGGGTGTCACCGTGCTGGAGGTCGAACTCCCGGATGCCGTGCAGCACCATGTTCATGCTGGCCATGGACCAGGAGGGGCCGTTCTTGTCCTGGCCGTTGACCGAGAGGTGCGTCGGGTCTTCGCCGTGCTCCTCCACGTGCTCACGGGCCGCGATCAGCATGCCGCCGGAGCCGGCGCACGGGTCGTAGACGGACTCCTCGGCCTTCGGGTCGACGAGCCGGACCATCATGCGGACGACAGCGCGCGGGGTGTAGAACTCCCCGCCCTTCTGCCCGGCCGAGTCGGCGAACTCCCCCAGCAGGAACTCATAAGCCGCGCCCAGCATGTCGGGGAACTCGAAGTCCTCGTTGCGCAGCCGGTAAAGCGTGAAGTGGCGGATCAGCTGGGCCAGTTCGGCATCGGTGAAGCGGGGCTTCGTGCCGACGATCTCGTTGAAGCTGATGTGCGTGGTGACGCCGGCGAGCCGGTCGTTGCCCTCGCTGAGGGCCACCATCGCCTGGTCGAGCCGCTCGCCAACCCGGCTGGTGAGGGTCTGGATGCCGGGCGCGGGGTTCTCCGGGTCCTCCAGGTCCAGGTGGGGGCCCTTCCACCAGCGTGCCCGGGGCGGCACGTAGAAGACCTGGGTGTACGAGTCCTTGTCGTTGGCCCGCCGCAGCGCCTTCGTCTCGTCCTTCGTACGCTCCAGGGCCTCGCGGTACACCCGGTCCCACTCGGGCTGGAACTCGTCCGAGGCGCGCTTCAGGAAGAGCATCCCGAAGATGTAGTCCCGGTACTCGGAGGCGTCCATCCGTCCGCGCAGGATGTCGGCGGCCGAATACAGGTGCCGTTCGAGCTCGGGCAGGGTGATTCTGGCCACGCGCCATTCCTTCGTACGTACGGTGAGGAGATCGGGATGCCATGGAAGTTTAGGCGTCCCCGGGACCCTGTGATGACGATCGGCCGGATCGGGCTGCCCCCGTTGATCAGGCGTCCACGATTTCGAGACTCACCAGCAGCCGCCAGACATCGGTGGACGGGTCACGGTCGAGGACCGGGCAGTCTACGGCGTGGCCCGAGTGCGGGATCAGTGGATCGGGGCGCTCCGGAGCGCCTTCCCACTGGTAGCGGTCCTTCCGGGTGGACTTTGCCTTGCATGCGCCATGCTCGCACTGGGCGACCAGGCTCCGCGCATGGCTGACGGCGGCGGACTCCTTCTTCGTCAACGCCGCGCGACGCCCGTCCTTGACGCTCTTGTCGTTCCGTTTGTCGAAGTTCTTGAAGGCCGGGTCCGCCTGCCGCAGCGTGTCCACCACGTGTTCGCTGCTGCCGCTGCGCTTGCCACCGAACGCCTGGAAATGGAGCAGCAGCCACAGGTCGAACGAGGGGTGCGAGAAGCAGACCTCGGTGCCCTGCTCGGCCGCCAGGCGCAGGGCCTCGGGGATGTCGTGGTGCTGATCCCGGTCGAAGAGGGCCCAGGCCTCGTCCTCCTCTGCCTTGGCCTGAACCTGGGCGACCACCCTGGCCGGGGTCAGTCCGTTCTTGGCGTACACCGGCTGGATCCGGAACCGTCGTCCGCCGGTGAGGCTGCCGTCCCCGAATCGTTCGTTCAGGTAGTTGAGGTAGTCCGGCTCGGTGGACTCGCCCTCGCAGCCGACATACAGCACCCGTTGCGCCCGCGTATCGGCCGGAGGCGGTGGCGCGGGGGCCACGAGAGGCTTCTCCTCGCCCTTGCGGCTCTTGCGCTTCCGCCGGGGCGGCTCGTCCGCCTGCCCCTGGCTACCGTGCTGTCCCTGCTGCCCACCCCGCGTACTCACGCTGTTGCCTTCTCCTCCTGCCAGGACAGTTCGCGGGCGATCTCCCCCGCGCTGACTCGGGGCACTCCGCCGTAGCGCCCGCGCAGATAGCCACGCTCCAGGTTCTCGCCGTCCTTCGGGTGGGCGGCGGTCAGCGGATAGACCTCCGTCGCACCCGACCGGTCCTTGGCCGCGATCCAGACCTGTTCGCGGGCGAGCGGGCGGTCCAGCACTTCGCTGCCGAGGAGGGTGGCGTCGTGCGTGGTGAAGATCAGCTGAGCGTTGCGCGGGTTGGCCTTCGGGTCCTGGAAGATCCGTACGACCTCCGCCGCCAGCGTCGGGTGCAAGGAGGAGTCCAGCTCGTCCACGAGCAGCACCGCCCCCTTGTCGAGCACTGCGAACATCGGCCCGAGGAAGGCGAACCAGGCGTGTGTGCCGAAAGACTCCTCGGTGAGGAAGTCCAGCGGGGTATCGGTTCCATCCGCCGTACGGTGCCGCAGTCTGACCGCCCCGGTCTCCGGGTCGATGTCCATGCCGGTGACACCGAGGTCGGCGGCGGCCAGCAGGTGCAGGACTCGCTCGCGGTACCCGTCCTTCGCGTTCTGCTCGATGAGATCCAGAGTCCACCTGGTGCGGTGCCCGACATCCTCACCGGGTGTCACCAGCCACAGGTTGTCCAGGAACCACCGGTGCAGGGCGGAGAGTTGGGGGTCGTTCAGCGTGGCGGCGGTGGACAGGAACAGGGCGTCGTCGCGGGTGACGGACTCCAGGAGTTCGCGATTCCCCTTGAAACCCTCGCCCTCGAAGACGAACTCCCCGCCCTCCGCATCGGGACGGCCCGCTTCCCGGTCGAACCAGGTCTCCCGCTTGCCCCCGGGGTAGGCGTGCAGCCATTCGGCCTCGACGCGCTCGTCCGAGAGCTCGAAGCCGTAGGTGAAGCGGGTGCCGCTGCGGCCGAGGGAGAGGTCGACCTCGTACAGGCTGGTCTCCTCCGCACACGCGGGGTCGAGCTTGAAGGGCGCGCGGGGCACACCGGGCGACTTCGTCCAGTCGGCGAACGATGTTCGGACCGCATGACGCATGTCGGACAGCGCACTGAGCATATTGCTCTTGCCGGCAGCGTTGGAGCCAAAGATGCCCAGCACCGGCAGAGCAGACACGTCGTGCCCTTCGTGGCGGAGCCCGGTCACGCGGGCGTTGCCGTCACCGGGTTCCGAGCCGATGAGCGACAGCTCGCACTCATCGCGGATCGAGCGGTGATTGGCCACCCGGAAACGCAGCAGCACCCTCTGCCTCCCGACAGGACGGGGAGGCTGACCCCGTCGTACGTACACCACCTGCGGACTATCCGCAGGTGCAGCCTATGACGGCCGCCGGGGCCGTGCCAGCCCCATGGGTCAGTTGGCAGCCGCCGCCGTCTCCCGGCGCACCGTCGTCGCGATCGTCGCCGAGCCGACCACGCGGGTGCCGTCGTACAGGACGACCGCCTGGCCGGGGGCCACGCCCCGTACCGGCTCGGTGAACGAGACGTTCAGCGTCCCGTCGACCAGTTCCGCCGTCACCTCGGTCTCGCCGCCGTGGGCGCGGAGCTGGGCGGTGTACGCACCGGGGCCGGCCGGGGCCGTGCCGCACCAGCGGGGCTTGATGGCGGTGAGCGCGGTGACGTCGAGGGACTCGACCGGGCCGACCGTCACCGTGTTGTTCACCGGGGAGATGTCCAGGACATAGCGCGGCTTGCCGTCGGGAGCGGGATGGCCGATGCGCAGGCCCTTGCGCTGGCCGATGGTGAAGCCGAAGGCACCCTCGTGGGTGCCGACCTTCGTACCCGACTCGTCGACGATGTCGCCCTCGGCCGTGCCGAGCCGGCTCGCCAGGAAGCCCTGGGTGTCGCCGTCGGCGATGAAGCAGATGTCGTGGCTGTCGGGCTTCTTGGCGACGGCGAGGCCCCGGCGCTCGGCCTCGGCGCGGATCTCGTCCTTGGTGGTGAGGGTGTCGCCGAGCGGGAACATCGCGTGGGCGAGCTGCTTCTCGTCCAGGACGCCGAGGACGTACGACTGGTCCTTGGCCATGTCGGAGGCGCGGTGCAGCTCGCGGCTGCCGTCCTCGTTCAGTACGACGGTGGCGTAGTGGCCGGTGCACACTGCGTCGAAGCCGAGGGCGAGGGCCTTGTCGAGCAGCGCGGCGAACTTGATCTTCTCGTTGCAGCGCAGACACGGGTTGGGGGTGCGCCCGGCCTCGTACTCGGCGATGAAGTCGTCCACGACATCCTCGCGGAAGCGTTCCGCCAGGTCCCAGACGTAGAACGGGATGCCGATGACATCCGCGGCGCGGCGCGCGTCGCGGGAGTCCTCGATCGTGCAACAGCCGCGCGCTCCGGTACGGAAGGACTGCGGGTTCGCGGAGAGGGCGAGGTGCACACCGGTCACGTCGTGGCCCGCCTCGGCGGCGCGGGCCGCGGCGACGGCGGAGTCGACACCGCCCGACATGGCGGCGAGCACACGGAGGGGGCGCTGGGAAGTCTCAGTCATAGCTCCACCAGAGTACGGGGCGCCGGGAACCGAACGCTCACGGACAAGCGTTGTCGATCACATGGGGACCAAGGGGACGGCGGGCGCCAAGGGCTCCGCGGGGGCGAAGTCCGGGCACGGCATCAGTCGGCGCGGACTGCTGATCGGCGCTGCCGTCACGGCCGTGGGTACGGCCGTGCTGGCGCGGGAGAAGCTGGAGCATGCCTGGTGGCGGCTGCCGGGGGTGGACAAGCCCCGGACGCCGGGCGAGGTGGACTACGCGCGGGCCGAATGGATATCGGCGTCCCCGGCGAACTGGCGGCGGGCCGACCGCCCCGCCGACTACCCGGTCGACCGGGTCGTCATCCATGTCACCCAGGGCAGCTACCGGGGCGCGGTGAAGGTATTCCAGGACCCGGGACACGGGGCGGCGGCACACTATGTGGTGCGCAAGGACGGCCATGTGACGCAGATGATCCGTGAGCTGGATGTGGCGTTCCACGCGGGGAACAGGTCGTACAACGAACGCAGTGTCGGCATCGAGCACGAGGGGTTCGTGGACCGTCCGCAGGACTTCACGGCGGCGATGTACGGGGCGTCGGCGCGGCTGACGGCGGCGATATGCCGGCGGTACGGCATGCCGGTCGACCGCGAGCACATCATCGGGCATGTGGAGGTGCCGGGCACCGACCACACCGATCCGGGGAAGCACTGGGACTGGGACCGGTATCTGAAGCTCGTCCGGGCGGCGGGCGCGCGGTGACCACGAGGCCCGCCCGATCGCCGGGCGGGCTCGATCTCAGCTGAGTCCCGCCGTCCGCGCCCGTTCCACCGCCGGGCCGATGGCGCGGGCCACCTCGTCGACGTCCTGCTTGGTGGATGTGTGACCGAGCGAGAAGCGCAGGGTGCCGCGGGCCAGGTCCGGGTCGGTGCCGGTGGCCAGCAGTACGTGGCTCGGCTGGGCGATCCCCGCGGTGCACGCGGAGCCGGTGGAGCATTCGATGCCCTGGGCGTCCAGCAGCAGGAGCAGGGAGTCGCCCTCGCAGCCGGGGAAGGTGAAGTGGGCGTTGGCGGGGAGCCGGCCGCCCGGCGCCGGGTCGCCGCCGAGGACGGCGTCGGGGGCGGCTGCCAGCACGGCCGCGACCAGGTCGTCGCGGAGTCCGCCGATCTCGTGGGCGAACTCCTCGCGCCCGTCGGCGGCCAGCCGCCCCGCGACGGCGAAGGCGGCGATGGCGGGCACATCGAGGGTGCCCGAGCGGACGTGCCGCTCCTGTCCGCCGCCGTGGAGCACGGGTACGGGGGTGTACTCGCGGCCGAGCAGCAGCGCGCCGATGCCGAACGGTCCGCCGATCTTGTGCGCGCTGACCGTCATCGCGGCAAGCCCGGACCGGGCGAAGTCGACTTCCAGCTGCCCGAACGCCTGCACCGCGTCGGCGTGCATCGGTACGTCGAACTCACGGGCCACCTCCGTCAGTTCACGCACCGGCATGATCGTGCCGATCTCGTTGTTGGCCCACATCACGGTGACCAGCGCGACATCGTCGGGGTTGCGGAGGATCGCCTCGCGCAGTGCGTCCGGGTGGACGCGTCCGTACGGGTCGACGGGGAGGTATTCGACGTTCGCGCCCTCGTGCTCGGCGAGCCAGTCGACGGCGTCCAGCACCGCGTGGTGCTCGACGGGGCTGGCCAGCACCCGGGTGCGGTGGGGGTCGGCAGCGCGGCGGGCCCAGTACAGGCCCTTCACCGCGAGGTTGTCGGCCTCGGTGCCTCCGGAGGTGAAGACCACCTCGCTGGGACGTGCGCCGAGGGCATCGGCGAGGGTCTCTCTCGACTCCTCGACGGTACGGCGGGCCCGGCGCCCGGCGGCGTGCAATGAGGACGCGTTACCGGTGACGGCGAGCTGGGCGGTCATCGCCGCGATCGCCTCCGGAAGCATCGGCGTGGTCGCGGCGTGGTCGAGGTAAGCCATGGTGGGCTCGATTCTACGAGCCTGCGGCGGGGCGTATGCCGGGCGCATCGCAGTCCGGCCCCCGCGCACCGGGCACGGCACTCGGTCGCGCGCCCCGATCCGGAGCCCGATCCGGTCAGGGACGGCGTCGGCGGAGACCGCCGGTGCGGGCCGTTCGTGCGGGACGCTCGCGTGCGGCTCGGTCAGCCGGCGAAGTTCCAGGAGACGGTGCCGGTGCCGGTGACCAGGAAGGCCAGCACCACGAGGTCGGCGACGCCGAGGGCGAGTCCGAGGCAGGCGCGGCCGCGACGGGAGGTGGAACGGGCCAGGGCGATGATCGCCATGACGATGGCGGCAGGGCCTAGCAGGAGGTTCATCACCAGCAGGCCGATGAGCCCGAGCACGAAGGAGGCGACGGCCAGTCCGTCGGCGTCCCGGCTGCGGTCCCAGCGGCTCTCGGGCCGGGTTCCGGCGTCGGCCTCCGTACCGGTCTCGCCGGTGGTCCTGTCGCCGGCCCCGGCGTTCGTCTCGGCGTCGGTGCCGGCCTCCGCGTCGGGGCGGCGGACGGATGCGGTGAGTGTCATGGTGCGGGCTCCTTCGGATCGATGGTCACAACGGTGATCGGGACTGCAATCGGACCGGCGGTCACTGGGATCTGCGCTGCGCACCCATCCGCTCCCGCACGGCGAAGATCAGCAGCCAGCAGCCGATCACGGCGGCGAGCGCGAGGGACAGCGGGAGCGGAATCTGGACCACCGCTCCGAGCACGACCCCGAGCAGGAGCAGTGCGGCGACGAGGACGATCATGTTCAGCCTTTCTGCGAGCTCTCCACGAACCTTTGAGAGTACGACTGTTCACTGACTTGTCAGTCTAGACCCGGACCCCCCTTCCCCACCCCGGAGAACAGTTGTTTACTGAATGGCATGAGTCACACCGCCGGCATCCGCCAGACCCAGAAGTTGAGAACCCGCCAGACACTGCTGGATGCCGCGCTCGGACTCCTGGAGCACCAGAGCCTCAGCAGCCTGGGGCTGCGCGAGGTGACCCGGGCCGCGGGCCTCACGCCCACCGCCTTCTACCGGCACTTCGACGACACCGCCGCCCTCGGCGTGGCGCTCGTCGAGGAGACGCTGGACAGCCTGCACGGAATGATCGGTGCGACGCTCGCCGAGACCGGCGACAGCGAGGAACGACTGGACCGCAGCGTCGAACTGATAGCACGTCATGTCCGCGAACAGCCCGCCCACTTCCGCTTCATCGCCCGTGAGCAGCACGGCGGCGTGAGCCCGGTACGCGAGGCCATAGCGGCCCAACTGCGGCAATTCGCCGAGGAGGTGGCGGCGGCGCTCGCCGAGGAACCGCAGTCCCGGGGCTGGAGCCACGAGGATCTGCTGATGCTGGGCGGCCTCTACGTCGACCACATGGTGATCACGGCCTCGGCGCTGCTGGATGCGGGTCCGGACGGCGAACAGCAGGTGGCCGGGGTGGCCCGCCGCCGGTTGAGACTGGTCACCCTCGGCAGACAGCATTGGCTGGACGGCGCGGACGGCCACTAGGGAGTCCGCAAAGCCTCACCCGCCCTGCGCACCCGCCTCCCCGTACAGCGCCACGACCGCCGCCGCGTGACGGGCGAGAACGGTCCGCGCCTGCGGCGGCGAGAGCACTTCGAGGTTCGGGCCGAAGGAGAGCAGGGAGCGGGCCCATTCCACCGAGTCCACGGCCAACTCGGCCCGCACCCAATCCCCTTGCCCCTCGCCCGACGCCCGCTCCCCTTGCCCCTCGGGCCGCACCCGCTCCCCCTGCCCCTCGGGCCACGGTTCCCCGGTCAGCACCCCGGCGTGGATGCGTACGAACAGATCGAGCCGGGAACGGTGCACGCGAACCAACAGCCGTACGCCACCCGATCGCTCCTCGACCTGCTTGCGCAGCGCGTTCCACAGGTCCACCGGCTCCACCCCGGGCCGGCGCACGACCGCATCGTCGGTGAGGGTGGCCCGCTGCACCCGGTCCGCCCTGAAGAGTTGGGGCACCCCGCCGCGGTCCGCGATCAGGTACCAGACGCCCGCTTTCACGACGAGGCCGTACGGATCGACGGTGTAGGTGCGTGGGGTCTGAGTGCCGCTGTGCCGGTAGCTCAGCCGCAACCGTCGGTCGGCGAACACGGCGTCGTGCAGTTCGGCGACATCGACGACCGGTTGCGGGCCGCTCATCCAGCGCACCGGGTCGACCAGGATCCTTCTGCTGGTCAGCTCGGCGGCGGGCCGGTGCGGTGCGGGCAGGGCCGCCATCACCTTGCGCAGCGCGGACCCGAGCGCCGCGTCGAGGCCGAGCGCGGCATGGGCGCCCTGGGCGGCGAGGACGAAGAGGGCACGCGCCTCGTCGGCGGTGAGCCCGGTGACGTCCGTACGGAATCCCGGCAGCAGCGCGATACCGCCGTGCCGCCCCCGCTCGGCGTAGACGGGGACGCCGGAGGCGGAGAGCGCCTCGATGTCGCGGTAGATGGTGCGTACGGAGACTTCGAGGCGCTCGGCGAGCTCGGTGGCGGGCACGAGGCCGCGGGTCTGGAGCAGCAGGAGGATCGAGAGCAGCCGGTCGGATTTCACGCCACCAGCTTCCCCCCTGACCCTCCGCGCCCGCCCCGCCGCTCCCGTCCGGCTATGCGCGCGGTGCCCGCGCCAGTTGGCGGGACTGGGCCACCAGCCGGTCCGCACTGTCCCAGACGTCCGCGTCCTCCTCCAGGAAGCCGCCCGCGAGGTTGCGGGTGGTGATGGAGACGCGCAGCGGGCCGGGGGCGGGGCGGCACCGGATGTGGGTGGTGAGTTCGATGGTCGGCGTCCAGCCCTTGAGGCCCAGCTCGAACGAGGTGGGCGGCAGCGCGTCGACGGCGAGCAGCAGCGAGAGCGGATCGGCGTCGCGGCCGTCCGCGAGACCGAACCAGCCGCGCATCTCACCCTTGCCGGACGGGGCACCGACGGCCCAGCCGACCGTCGCCGGGTCGATCTTGATGTCGAGCCGCTCGGTGATGGCGGAGCCGCCGGGGATCGGGGCAGGGCCGTCGGCCGGGCCGAGGCAGTGCTCCAGCGGTGGGATGGCCGGCGGCTTCGCCGATGTCCGGACCTCGTCGGACAGTGTGTCCAGGTCGCCGTAGGTGCCGAGGACGCGGATGCGCTCGATCTCGGTGCCGTCCTGCGCGAACTGGAAGAGAGATGCCTGGCCGGTCGAGAGAGTACGGCCGGAGCGGACGATCTGGGTCCGGATCACCGCGGGGCCCGGGACGGATGCGGTGAGGTAGTGCGCGGAAACCGAGAAGGGGTCCGGGTGCGGGAGAGCCTCGCCGAGTGCGCGGCCGAGCATGGCCAGCAGATAGCCGCCGTTGACGGCCCCGAGGATCGTCCATCCAGCGGAGAGTTCGGCGTCATAGACGCCGCCCTCACGAAGGGTGACCGTGGTGTCGCGGTCGAACTCGCTGTTCCCGATGGTCGCCTGAGCGGTCTGCGCCGCCTGCGCTGCTGCCTGTGCCATGCGATGCACCGTACACCGATTGTATTACTAAGCGGTAGCTTTTAGATGCCCGGAAGATGTCGGTGCACGGTGCGCAGCCCTTTCCCGGCTCACCTCGCGAAGCCCTGCCTCGGCGTCCCTCGCACACCGGGTCGCGCTTGACGGGGTGGCTGCTGACGATCCCGCGACATGCGTACGGGACTTCGCGCCCGCCCCGGCCCCGGGCGGGAGCGAAGTCGCGTCAGGTGGCCGCGGGGCCCTCCTCGGCCGTCGCCGACCGCCGGTTGTAGGCGCGCGGGGCCCGCCAGTGGTAGCGCATCGCCAGCAGCCGCAGCACGAAGGCCATGATGACCGCGGTGCCGCTGGTGAACGCGTTGAGCGCGTCGAAGCGGATGCACAGCACGATCATGGTGGCGCCGACCATCGCGGGTACCGCGTACAGGTCCCGGTCCCAGCGCAGCAGCGAAGGCACCTCGTTGGCCAGCACGTCGCGCAGCACACCGCCGCCGACCGCGGTGGCCAGCCCCAGGGCCGCCGACGCGGTGAGGCCGAGGCCGTAGTCGTACGCCTTGACCGTGCCCGTGACGCAGAACAGCCCGAGGCCGGCCGCGTCGAAGACATTGACGCCCACCTGGATCCGTTCGACGTGCGGATGCAGGAAGAACACCAGGCCCGCGGCGAGGAGCGGGGTGGTGAAGTAGCCGAGATCCGTGAACGCCGCGGGCGGGACCGCGCCGATGATGATGTCACGGAACAGCCCCCCGCCCAGCGCGGTCACCTCGGCGAGTACCGCGATGCCGAAGACATCGAAGTTCTTGCGTACGGCGAGCAGAGCGCCGGAAATCGCGAAGACGAAGATTCCGACGATGTCGAGCGCATGCTGGACGGAGGGCGTGAACAGTTCGTTGAGCACCGGGCAATTGTGCCGGTACTACTCCTTCGGGCTGTCCTCCTGCGTATCGGACGATGCGGAGCCGTCATCCGCGGCGGTCTCGTCGGCCTCCGGCTTCTGCACCTTGACGATCTCGATCGCCTCGCGCGCCGCCGCCGTCACCGTCTCGCCGGGCGCCTGGTCGGGCGCGTTCTCCGGGTGGTGGCAGGCCACCTGGTGCCCGGTCTTCAGCGCGACCAGCGGCGGTTCCTGCGTCTTGCAGATCTCCGTCGCCTTCCAGCACCGGGTGTGGAAGCGGCAGCCGCTGGGCGGCGAGATCGGCGACGGCACGTCGCCCTTCAGCAGGATGCGCTCACTCTTGGCCGAGCGGCGCTTCGGGTCCGGGATCGGGACCGCCGAGAGCAGCGCCTTGGTGTACGGGTGCATCGGTGCCTTGTAGAGCGACTCGCGGTCCGCCAGCTCCACGATCTTGCCGAGGTACATCACCGCGATCCGGTCCGACACGTGCCGTACGACCGAGAGGTCATGGGCGATGATCACGTACGTCAGGCCGAGCTCGGTCTGCAGGTCGTCCAGCAGGTTCACGACCTGCGCCTGGATCGAGACGTCCAGCGCCGACACCGGCTCGTCCGCCACGACCAGCTTGGGGTTGAGCGCGAGCGCGCGGGCGATCCCGATGCGCTGGCGCTGACCGCCGGAGAACTCGTGCGGGTAGCGGTTGTAGTGCTCGGGGTTGAGGCCCACGACCTCCAGCAGCCGCTGCACCTCCTTCTTGACGCCGCCCTCGGGCGTGACGCCCTGCAGCTTGAAGGGTGCACCCACGATCGTGCCGATCGTGTGCCGGGGGTTCAGCGAGGAGTACGGGTCCTGGAAGATCATCTGCATGTCGCGGCGCATCGGGCGCATTGCGCCGACGCCGAGGTGCGTGATGTCCCTCCCCTCGAACTCGATGTTCCCCGCGGTGGGTTCGAGCAGCCGGGTGATCAGCCGGCCCATCGTCGACTTTCCGCAGCCGGACTCCCCGACGACGCCCAGGGTCTCGCCCGAGCGCACCTCGAAGTCGATCCCGTCGACGGCCTTCACGGCACCGGCACTGCGCTGCAGCAGCCCCTTCTTGAGGGGGAAGTGCTTCTGCAGCCCGGTCACCTTGAGCAGCACCTCGCGGGAGGCTGCGTCCTTGACCGCCGCGCCGCTCCCGGCGGACCTCTGCGCCGGAACGTCCACGCCCTTGTCCTCGCTCGTCACGGCCTTGTCCTCGCTCACAGCTTGGGCGCAATCTCTTCGGTCCAGATACGCTCCCGCTGCTCCTGCGACATGTGGCAGGCCGCCCAGTGCCGGCTGCCGACCTCCTGCAGCTCGGGCCGTACGGTGCGGGTCACGTCGTCCTTGGGCACATCCGCGTACGGGCAGCGCGGGTTGAAGGCGCAGCCCGACGGGATGTTGATGAGCGACGGCGGGGAACCCTTGACCGGGATGAGCCGGTCGGTCTGGTCGCGGTCGAGGCGCGGCATCGAGCCCAGCAGACCCCAGGTGTAGGGGTGCCGGGGCTCGTAGAACACCTTCTCGGCCGGTCCGCGCTCCACGCAGCGCCCGCCGTACATCACCAGGATGTCGTCGGCGAGCTCGGCCACGACGCCCAGGTCGTGGGTGATGATGATGACCGCGGAGCCGAACTCCTTCTGCAGGTCCCGGATCAGGTCGAGGATCTGCGCCTGGACGGTCACGTCCAGCGCGGTCGTCGGCTCGTCGGCGATCAGCAGCTCGGGGTTGTTGACCAGCGACATGGCGATCATCGCGCGCTGGCGCATCCCGCCGGAGAACTCGTGCGGGTAGCTGTCGACGCGCTTGTCGGGCTGCGGGATGCCGACCCGGTCGAGCATCTCGATCGCGCGCCTGCGGGCGGTCTTCTTGTCCACGTCGTGATGGACCCGGTACGCCTCCACGATCTGCTTGCCGATCGTGTAGTACGGGTGCAGCGCGGACAGCGGGTCCTGGAAGATCATGGCCATGTCGCGGCCACGCAGCTTGCGCACCTCGTCCGGGTCCGCCGACAGCAGTTCCTTGCCGTCCAGCCAGATCTCTCCGGAGACCTGTGCCTTGCGCTTTCCGTACTGGCCCGCGGTGTGCAGGCCCATGATGCCCAGCGACGTGACGGACTTGCCGGAGCCGGACTCGCCGACGATGCCGAGGGTCTTGCCCTTCTCCAGCTGGAAGTTGAGCCCGTCGACGGACTTGACCAGACCGTCATCGGTCGGGAAGTGCACCTTGAGGTCGCGCACTTCGAGGAAGGCGGTGGGAGCGGGCGAGCCGGCCGGGGCAGGTTCGCCCAGCGCGGCACCGCTCTTGTGCAGTTCGGTCATCCCAGCCTCACTCGCGGGTCGATGACGGCGTACAGAATGTCGACGACGAGGTTGGCGACGGCGATCGCGAGAGCCGCGAACAATGTGACGCCGAGAATCACGGGCAGGTCCTTGTTGCTGATGGCCTGGACCGCCGCGAGCCCGAGCCCCGGCAGGTTGAACGTGGACTCGGTGAGGACGGCTCCACCGAGGAGCACGCCGATGTCGAGACCGAAGACGGTGAGGATCGGCGTCATCGCGGAACGCAGGGCGTGCCGGGTGATGACGCTGCCCTCGCCCAGCCCCTTGGCGCGGGCGGTGCGGATGTAGTCCTCGCCGAGCACTTCGAGCATGGTGGCTCTGGTGAGCCGGGCATACATCGCGGCGTTCAGGAAGGCGAGCACGATCCACGGCAGGATCAGTGTCTGGAACCAGGTGCCGATGCCGTCGTCCGTGGAGAGGTTGTCGGCGATGTGCACCCAGCCGAGGTTGTGCACGAAGAGGCCCATCGCGACCATGCCGGTGAAGAAGATCGGCAGGGAGACGCCGGCGAGGGCGGTGGTCATCGCGGCACGGTCCCAGATGCTGCCGCGCCGGAGCGCGGACACGACACCGGTGGCGACACCGCCGAGGAGCCACAGGACGCAGGCACCGGCGGCGAGCGCACCGGTGACGGGCAGGGCGTCCTTGAGGGTGGTCCAGACCGGTACCTCCGTGCGGAAGGAGTAGCCGAAGCAGGGAGCGGCGCAGTGGGTGATGTCGTCACCGTTCGCGTAGTCGCGCCCCATCGGGATGCCCTTGACGAAGTCCCAGAACTGGACGAGAAGGGGGTCGTCGAGACCCAGTTTGATCCGGATGCCCGCGAGCTGCTCGGCACCGGTGGCCTTGCCGGCGAAGAGGACGGCGACGTCCTGACCCGCCCACTTGGGCAGCATGAAGAAGATGGTGAAGGTCGCGAGCAGTACGACGAGCACCATGATGACTACGGCGAACAGGCGCCGGATGAGATAAGCAAGCACTGTGCGCGGCCCGGCGGTGGCCGGGAACCCCTTGTGGGGGCTCCCGGCCGTCGCCACGGCCATCACCTGCCCTTCGGACTGGCGGGTTTCGGCGGCGGTGGGGCAGTCAACCGGGTTGACTGCAAATGCTGTTGACTACAGCGACTACTTGACGACGCCGAGCGAGACGTAGTCGTAACGGCCGCTGTAGGCGTCGGACATGTAGACGTTGGTCAGTCGGTTGCCGCGCCAGGTGATGTTCTTCTCGTAGATGAAGGGCATCCAGTCGGCCTGGTCGAGGATCCGCTTGTCGAGAGCCTTGTAGATCTCGCCGGCCTTCTCCGCGTCGGTCTCCGCGATCGCGTCGTCGAAGAGCTTGTCGATCTGCGGGTCCTTGATCTGCGACTCGTTGTAGTTACCGGTCTCCGAGAGGAACCGGCTGTCCCACAGCGGCTGACCGAAGCCCTGGCCGGACGGGAAGTCCGGGCCCCAGCCGCTCATCGTCATGCCGTAGCCGCGCTTCTTCACGACGGAGGGCGAACCGGTGATGCTGGACGACTCGGCGCCGTCGATCGGGTCGACCTCGATCTTGATGCCGACCTTGCCGAGCTGCTCCTGGAGCGCCTCGGCGGTGTCGACCTCGCCCGGGTTGTTGTTACGGGCGGTGAGCTTGGTGGAGAAGCCGTTCGGCTGGCCGCACGCCTTCAGCTCTTCCTTGGCCTTGGCCTCGTCCGGCTTGCCCTTGCGGGCGAGGACGCCGTACGGGTCGTAGTCGCTGTGACCCTTGATGGAGGTCGGAAGCGTGCTGTTGGCGATCTCGCCACCGGCGATCTCGCCACCACGGGTCTGCTGAAGGCTGGCGAAGTCCGTGGCGTAGAAGACGGCCTTGCGGCAGTGGACGTCGTCCAGCGGCTTCGTCGTGTGGACGAGCGCGACGTAGCGGACGAAGGACGTCAGCATGTTGTCGACGCTGTCCTTGTGGTCCGAGACGGCGGTGACGCGGCCCGACTGGGTCATGCCGGTGCCGTTGAGGTCGACGTCGTAGTCGCCCTCCATCAGCTTCTTGTCGTTCTCCTCCAGGTTGGCGGAGATCGTCACGGTGACCTTGTCCGGCAGCGCGGCGCGCACCGGGTCCGAGGACTTCTGCCACTTGTCGTTGCGGACGAGCACGATGCTCTTGCCCGGCTTGTACGACTCGAACTTGTATGGGCCCGAGGAGAACGGCCGCTGGGTGTACTTCGCCTTGGTGTCCTTCGAGGCCTTCACGGGCGTGCCGGACGGCATGGCGAGGAACTGCTCGAAGTCACCGTTGGGCTTGGGCAGCTTGAAGATGACGGTGCTGTCGTCGGGCGTCTCGATCGCCTTCAGGCCGAGCTTGTCCGCGGACGAGTCCTTGTAGGGGCCCTTGTACTCGCCCTTGGGGTCCAGCGTCTGCTTCAGGTACTGCGGGCCACCGGTGATGGTGTCCGTCGCCCAGATGCGCTCGATGCCGTACTTGACGTCCTTGGACGTCAGCTTGGAGCCGTCCTCCCAGGTGATGCCGGGACGCAGCTTGTACGTGTACGTCTTGCCGCCGTCCGAGATCACACCGGGGCCGGTGGCGAGGTCGCCGACCAGCTTGGTGGAGGCGGCGCCCGGCTTGGTGTCGTACGTGACCAGCTGGCGGGTGTAGAAGCGCATGAAGTCCCAGGCCATGCCGTAGTAGGCACGCTGGGGGTCGGCGGAGTCGAGGTCCTGCTTGCCGACCATCTTCAGCGTTCCACCCTTCTTGGTGGACGCGTTGGCGACCTTGTTGAACGCGGCGTTGAAGCCGGCGCCCTTCGCCTTGCTGTCGCCGCTGCCGCCGTCGTCGCCGCCGCCGCACGCCGTGGTGGTCATCAGCGCCGCGACCACGAGGGCCGCACCAGCGGTGAGCCGTCGTTTCGAGGTAACTGTGGACATTTTCTCGCAACCTCCGAGATCGCGGTCCCAGGCCATTGCTTGCCGGAGAACCATGGGAAGAGCCACCTGACAGTGCGGCAGGGGCAAGTCGTGGGTTATCGGGTCCCCTTGGGATCCAGGGCGTCGCGCAGCCCGTCCCCGAAGAGGTTGAAGGCCAGTACGGTGATGAAGATCGTCACGCCGGGGAAGACCATGAACATCGGGTCGTGCTCGTACGTCTCCAGGGCGTCCCGCAGCATTCCGCCCCAGGAGGCCGTGGGCGGCCGCACACCGGCGCCGAGGAAGCTGAGGGCCGCTTCGGTCAGGATGTTGGTGGGGATCATGAGCGTCGCGTAGACGGTGATCGGCGCCACCAGGTTCGGCAGCAGCTCACGGAAGAGGATGTGCGTCCGCCCGCCGCCGAGACTGCGCGCCGCTTCCACGTACTCGCGTTCACGCAGCGAAAGCGTCTGGCCGCGAACGATGCGTCCCACGTACGGCCAGCCGAAGAAGCCGATGACCGCGACGAGTACGGCGATGCGCACCCCGCTGCCGGTGAGGCCGAGCAGGTCGTCGGGGAGGACCGAGACGAGGGAAATGATGAAGAGGAGCTGCGGGAAGGACAGCAGCACGTCCATCACCCGGCTGATCACCGCGTCCACCCAGCCGCCGAAGTAACCGGCGATGATCCCGAAGAACGTGCCGAGCGCCACGGCGACCAGGGCCGCCAGGAACGCCACGAGCAGCGAGATCCTGGCGCCGTAGACGATCCGGCTGAAGATGTCGCGCCCCTTGTTGGGCTCGACACCGAAGAGGAAGTCGCCACTCACGCCGCCGAGGGGTCCCGTGGGGAGATTGGTCAGCGGATCGAGCTTGTCCTGGTGGAAATCGTTCGGCGGGTGTCCCAGCAGGCCAACGATCAGGGGCGCGAAGACGGCCACCACGATCAGGACGAGGACAACGATGCCACCCGTCAGAGCGACCTTGTCCTGCTTGAGGCGGTTCCAGGCAATCTGCTTGAGGGAGCGCCCCTCGACCTTCTTCACCCCGGAGTCGGCTGCGGGACCGCCGGTCGCGATCGGATCCGCTTCCGTGGTCGGCTCGTGCAGTGGTGCCGTCATCGTGGCAAGGACCCCTCTCAACCGGCGGTGGCCGGGCCGAACTGGCCGCTGTGGCGGCTCGATCAGTCAGTCGTACGCAGAGGCGGCAAGACGCCCTTGCTGCGGGAGTCTTCATTGCTGTCGCGCGAGGTAGCCATACCGTCAGGCGAATGGATGCCTAACCGTGATGCGGTCAGGGGTGTTCCGTTATCCGGACGCATGTGAACGCCCCTCGAACACAGGTCAGTTGAGGTGGAAGGGGGCACGCGCGTAGATTCGCGTCGCTTTCACCATCAGACACCCCCAGCACGGAGATCTCGGACATGCGGGAGTTCCGGCCCGTGGGCGGATGTCCGGGCGACGTGCCGCTTCACCCGGGCACGGACGGGAACGAGTCGCCGCATCCCGGAAGTCGGATGCGTACAGCGACATTTCGGGTGCCGGGGAGGCGCGACTCCGCTGCCGGCAGGATCAGTACGCGCCCTGCGGCGGCGGATAGCCGTAGCCCGCCACCGGGTCCGCCGGTGCGTGGGCCTCGCGGTCGTAGAACGGACGGGAGTTGGCACGCAGCCACATCGCGACCGGGTCGTACTCGTCGGACATCGCGACGGTGGAGACGGGCAGCCCCTCCGGGACCGCGCCGATCGACTGCTGCATCATCGCGCGCACCGCGTCGACCGAGGTCTGGCTCGTGTCGTAGAGGTCGAGACCGATGGCGAGATACGGGACGCCGAGCGCGGGCTGGACCCAGGCGCGGCGCAGCGAGCGGATCGCGGGGGTGTGATGGGCGTTCTGTGAGAGCAGGGCGTAGAACTGCGGGATCTCGATGGCCGGCTCGGTGAGCCGGAGCGGGCCCGCGGGCATCCGGTCGAGGCCGGTGGCGATCCGGCGCAGATCCAGCCAGGGGATGCCCACGCCGCCGCCCGGGGCGTGCGGGTTGAGCCAGATGCCCCATCGGTCGGGGAAGAGGGCGCGGGCGATGTCGCGGCCGCCGACCAGTTCATGGGCCCGGTTCCAGCCGCTGGCCGAGAGCTCCTGGGCGGAGGTCACACAGGGCGCGTAGCCGAGGCCGTCGATCTCCATGTTCCCGTACTGGGCGTCGGGCGAGCCCGCCTGGCCGTGCCAGAGGAGCATCCAGATCCGGCCGTTCGCGAGGGCCTGCAGCAGCGCCTCGTACGCGTCGTAGCGCCCGGGCGTCACTTGGCGCAGCATGTGCTCGACCTGCCCGGCCGCCGCGGTGCCTGACGCACTCACCTGGTCCCGCCCCTCTTCGATCCACTGTGTCGGCCCGCCGCTCCCGGGGCACACGGGTGCGGCATGGTGCCGTGGCACCAGCCATCAAACCAGCTTATGCGCCGGTCCTGACACCGACTTGACGCCTTGGGTCGACGCGGTGATCCGCCCCGAAGGCGTCCGCGGGCGCCGCGCCGGGCGCTACTGGCCCGCGCGCCGGTAGAACGGCCGGACCTTCTCCCGCATCCAGTCGCCGACCGGGTCCTGCGCCACATCGAGCAGGACCAGATTGACCGGCCAGGGCACCTCGACCCGGCCGAGCGCACGGCCGAGGGCGTCCATCGGGGCGTTGCGCCCGGCGCCCTCCCAGGTGGAGAACTCGACGCCGATGAAGAGAACGGGCTCGCCGCCCTCGATGCTGGCCAGCGCCCGGCGGGCGGTGAGCACGACACCGCTCTCCTCGAATTCGCCGGCCGCCGCGGAGAGGAAGTCGACGGGCTCCTCCTGCCAGGTCGGCTCGTACAGCCGGACCCTGCCTCCGCTGGCCGGCCCGTCCAGCGGGGTGCGTCCGGCGCGGCAGAGCTCGGCCACGGCGGGCGGCGGCAGCGGCATCCCGACGGCGCCGCCCGGGTTCACGGCGATGCCGAGCTGCGGGGGCAGACCGCGGGCGAACTCACGGGCGGGCGCGACGGTGAAGGACATATGGGTACCGACGCAGCCGAGGAACTGCTGTTCGGAGCTGAACACGGGAACGTATGGTGCGCCCTCGATCTCCAGCGTGGGCAGGTCCAGTTCGGAGGAGTCGGGTCCGCCTCCGCCCGGCAGAGGCACCCAGACGTGGCTGCGCCCGAGCACCTCGACGAGCCGTCCGCCCGCCTCCGGGCTGCCCACCGAGGCCATCAGAACTTCTTCGAGCTCATTGGCCGGCCATCCGCTCTGCGGATGGGACTGGACCTGTGCCGGAATGTCCACTGCTTCCCCTTCTTGCCCGAGCCTTCCGGCAGAAGATTAACGCCCGGCCGCCGGGTCCTTCGGCCCCTCGCCCCCCAAGGCCCTATGCGTCCGCGAACGCGATCCGGCCCAACTTCCCCGCCGCTTCCCGGTCCAGCAGCACCGCCGAGACGCACCCGGGCGGCAGCAGGCCGGTCTCGGTGTTCCGCAGCAGCCTCCCCACCGCCCTGCGGTGCCGGGCGAACGCATATCCGGAGACCCCGCGTCCACGCTCCCGCTGGCCCTCCCTCGCCGTCTGCGGTGTGACGTCGAGCAGGACGAGGTGGAGGACGCGGCCCCGGCGCCGCGCGTCACGGGCCAGCCAGCCGCGTACCCACGCCTGGGTTCCGCAGTCGTGGACGACGACGGACTCGCCGGAGCGCAGCGCCCGCCACAGTCCCCAGTAGTGGGCGACGCGGACGAGGGGGCGATAGAGGGCGTACGGGAGTAAACGGGGCATCAGCCTCGCCCAGCGGTCCCGGGTGTCCTGGGAGTCGATGGCACGGGCCGTTGTGACCGCCCGCCGGATGAGCGTCGATTTGCCGCTGCCTGGCAGCCCGGAGACCACCACCACGTCGCCCGCCGCGAAGTGCAGGCTGTGCGGGCTGCGCCCGGCCCGCTCCCGCAGATCCCGTACGACGGGCGCGTGCGTGCCGAGCGTCTCCGTGGCCGGAGCCCCTGGCTGTGCGGGCATCGCGCCGTGCGCGATCTCCGCGGTCGTCGCGTACCGCTGCAACGTCATCGCCCTCCCCCTAGTCGGGTCACCCCACGTATGCCCATGAAGTGTAAAGAAAAGGTAATGCGGCACAACCGTCCACGCCGCTGATTTCCGTGAGGGACCCGGGCCCCACTCCAGTGCGATGCATGCGATGATGACCCGGCCAACTGCATAAAGGCCGCTTGAATCCGCGCGGGAGAGTTCCGGTCACTGCATGTGCCGGGCGCCGAAGGAGCAAGTTCCTCCCTTGAATCTCTCAGGCCCCGTACCGCGTGGATGAGGCAGATCTGAAAAGCGGGCCGCTCTGCGGCTCCACCCAAGGTGCAAGCCGAACCCTTCAGGGGATCTCGGCGAACCTCTCAGGTTCCGATGACAGATGGGGAGGGATTGTCCTCGTCGTCATGCCCTGGGAGCCACATCCATGAGCACCGCCCCCCGTCTCACCGCCCTCGATGCCCTGCACCGTTCGCTGGGCGCGACCATGACCGACTTCGCGGGCTGGGACATGCCCCTGCGGTACGCCAGCGAGCGCGACGAGCACAACGCGGTGCGCACCAGGGCCGGTCTCTTCGACCTGTCGCACATGGGCGAGATCACCGTCACCGGCCCCGCGGCCGCGGCCTTCCTGAACTTCGCGCTGGTCGGCAACATCGGCACCGTGGCCGTGGGCCGCGCCCGCTACACGATGATCTGCGCCGAGGACGGCGGGATCCTGGACGACCTCATCGTCTACCGCCTGGGTGACACCGAATACATGGTCGTCGCCAACGCCGGGAACGCCCAGATCGTGCTGGACGCGCTGACCGCGCGGGCCGACGGCTTCGACGCCGAGGTGCGCGACGACCGCGACGCGTACGCGCTGCTCGCCGTCCAGGGCCCCGAGTCCCCCGCCATCCTGGCCTCCGTCACCGATGCCGACCTGGACGGTCTGAAGTACTACGCCGGTCTGCCCGGCACGGTCGCCGGTGTCCCCGCCCTGATCGCCCGTACCGGCTACACCGGCGAGGACGGCTTCGAGCTGTTCGTCGCCCCCGAGCACGCCGAGCGCCTGTGGAAGGCCCTCACCGAGGCGGGCGCCTCCCACGGCCTGATCCCGTGCGGGCTCTCCTGTCGCGACACGCTGCGCCTGGAGGCCGGCATGCCGCTCTACGGGCACGAGCTGACCACCGAGCTGACCCCCTTCGACGCCGGTCTGGGCCGGGTCGTGAAGTTCGAGAAGGAGGGCGACTTCGTCGGCCGCAAGGCCCTCCAGGCCGCCGCCGAGCGCGCCGAGACCGCTCCGCCCCGCAAGCTGGTCGGGCTGATCGCCGAGGGCCGCCGGGTGCCGCGCGCCGGTTTCTCCGTTGTCGCCGGCGGCCAGGTCGTCGGCGAGGTCACCTCGGGCGCCCCGTCGCCCACCCTGGGCAAGCCGATCGCCATCGCGTACGTGGACGCCGCGCACGCCACGCCCGGTACCGCGGGCGTCGGAGTGGACATCCGGGGCAGCCACGAGCCGTACGAGGTCGTGGCACTGCCGTTCTACAAGCGCCAGAAGTGACGTCCGCGCACCTCGGAAGTGACGCAGTCGCGTCTCACACCGTAAGACCACCGTTCATCAGCACTCCCCCGCGTACAGGAGAATTCAGGTCATGAGCAACCCCCAGCAGCTGCGTTACAGCAAGGAGCACGAGTGGCTGTCGGCCGTCGAGGACGGTGTGGCCACGATCGGTATCACCGAGTTCGCCGCCAACGCGCTCGGCGATGTCGTCTACGCCCAGCTCCCCGAGGTCGGTGACACGGTGACCGCGGGCGAGACCTGCGGTGAGCTGGAGTCGACCAAGTCGGTGAGCGACCTGTACTCGCCGGTGACCGGTGAGGTCACCGCCGCGAACCAGGACGTCGTGGACGATCCGTCGCTGGTGAACTCCGCTCCCTTCGAGGGCGGCTGGCTGTTCAAGGTACGTATGGCGGAGGAGCCGAAGGACCTGCTCTCCGCCGACGAGTACACCGAGTTCTCCGGCAACTGAGACCCAAAGGGACCACCTGATGTCGCTTCTCAACTCCTCCCTCCACGAGCTGGACCCGGACGTCGCCGCCGCTGTCGACGCCGAGCTCCACCGTCAGCAGTCCACCCTCGAAATGATCGCCTCGGAGAACTTCGCTCCGGTCGCGGTCATGGAGGCCCAGGGCTCCGTCCTCACCAACAAGTACGCCGAGGGCTACCCCGGCCGCCGCTACTACGGCGGCTGTGAGCACGTCGACGTCGTCGAGCAGATCGCCATCGACCGCATCAAGGCGCTGTTCGGCGCCGAGGCCGCGAACGTCCAGCCGCACTCCGGTGCGCAGGCCAACGCCGCCGCAATGTTCGCGCTGCTGAAGCCGGGCGACACGATCATGGGCCTGAGCCTGGCCCACGGCGGCCACCTGACCCACGGCATGAAGATCAACTTCTCCGGCAAGCTCTACAACGTGGTCCCTTACCACGTCGACGAGACCGGCGTCGTGGACATGGCCGAGGTCGAGCGTCTGGCCAAGGAGTCCAAGCCGAAGCTGATCGTCGCCGGCTGGTCCGCGTACCCCCGTCAGCTGGACTTCGCCGCCTTCCGCCGCATCGCGGACGAGGTCGGCGCTTACCTGATGGTCGACATGGCGCACTTCGCCGGCCTGGTGGCCGCGGGCCTGCACCCCAACCCGGTGCCGCACGCCCATGTCGTCACGACCACCACGCACAAGACCCTCGGCGGTCCGCGCGGTGGCGTCATCCTGTCGACGCAGGAGCTCGCCAAGAAGATCAACTCCGCGGTCTTCCCGGGCCAGCAGGGTGGTCCGCTGGAGCACGTGATCGCGGCCAAGGCGGTCTCGTTCAAGGTCGCGGCGACCGAGGAGTTCAAGGAGCGCCAGCAGCGCACCCTGGACGGCGCCCGCATCCTCGCCGAGCGCCTGGTCCAGCCGGACGTCACCGAGGTCGGTGTCTCCGTGCTGTCCGGCGGTACGGACGTCCACCTGGTCCTCGTCGACCTGCGCAACTCCGAGCTGGACGGCCAGCAGGCCGAGGACCGGCTGCACGAGCTGGGCATCACGGTCAACCGGAACGCCATCCCGAACGACCCGCGGCCGCCGATGGTCACCTCGGGTCTGCGGATCGGTACGCCGGCCCTGGCCACCCGTGGTTTCCAGGCCGAGGACTTCACCGAGGTCGCGGAGATCATCGCGTCGGCGCTCAAGCCGTCCTACGACGCGGACAACCTGAAGGCCCGCGTCGTCGCGCTGGCCGAGAAGTTCCCGCTGTATCCCGGCCTGAAGTAGTCCGGGTCACAGGTTGTCCTGAGTAATCCGGGACACAGTTCGTCACGTTTCGGGCGGGGCACCGCGCACACTGGACAGTGGGCGCGGTGCCCCATCCCTTGTCCCCGCTGCTCTTCGGGCCGACCGGCCCGTACCGCATCACCCGGCAGACAACGGCGTCTACCAACCCTTAGGAGTCACCCCGTGGCCATCTCGGTCTTCGACCTGTTCTCGATCGGCATCGGCCCGTCCAGCTCCCATACGGTCGGCCCGATGCGCGCCGCCCGTATGTTCGCGCGCCGACTGAAGAACGAGGGCCTCATCGCCCACACCGCCTCCATACGCGCCGAGCTGTACGGCTCGCTCGGCGCGACCGGTCATGGCCACGGCACCCCCAAGGCCGTTCTGCTCGGCCTGGAGGGCGAGTCGCCCCGTACCGTCGACGTGGAGTCCGCCGACGACCGGGTGGAGCGGATCCGTACCACCGGCCGGATCAACCTCCTCGGCATGCACGAGATCGACTTCGACGCCGACGAGCAGTTGATCCTGCACCGACGCAAGGCGCTTCCGTACCACGCCAACGGCATGACGATCTTCGCCTTCGACCACGAGGGCGCCCCTCTCCTGGAGAAGACCTACTACTCCGTCGGCGGCGGCTTCGTCGTCGACGAGGACGCGGTGGGCGAGGACCGGATCGTCCTCGACGACACCGTGCTGAAGCACCCCTTCCGCACCGGCGACGAACTGCTGCGGCTCTCGAAGGACACCGGTCTGTCCATCTCCTCGCTGATGCTGGAGAACGAGAAGGCCTGGCGCACCGAGGACGAGATCCGCTCGGGTCTGCTGGACATCTGGCGCGTCATGCAGGCCTGCGTCGCGCGCGGCATGTCCCGCGAGGGCATCCTGCCCGGCGGCCTCAAGGTCCGCCGCCGCGCCGCGAACACCGCACGCCAGCTGCGCGCCGAGGGCGACCCGCAGACCCTCGCGATGGAGTGGATCACGCTCTACGCGATGGCGGTCAACGAGGAGAACGCCGCGGGCGGCCGCGTCGTCACCGCACCCACCAACGGCGCCGCGGGCATCATCCCGGCCGTGCTGCACTACTACATGAACTTCGCGGCCGGTGGCGCCACCGAGGCGGAGAAGGAGGACAGCGTCGTCCGCTTCCTCCTCGCCGCCGGAGCCATCGGCATGCTGTTCAAGGAGAACGCCTCCATCTCCGGCGCCGAGGTCGGCTGCCAGGGCGAGGTCGGCTCCGCCTGTTCCATGGCCGCGGGCGCCCTCGCCGAGGTCCTCGGCGGCTCCGCCGAGCAGGTCGAGAACGCCGCCGAGATCGGCATGGAACACAACCTCGGCCTGACCTGCGACCCGGTCGGCGGTCTCGTCCAGATCCCGTGCATCGAGCGCAACGGCATGGCCGCGGTCAAGGCCGTCACGGCGGCGAAGATGGCGCTGCGCGGCGACGGCAGCCACAAGGTCTCCCTCGACAAGGTCATCAAGACCATGAAGGAGACGGGCGCGGACATGAGCGTGAAGTACAAGGAGACGGCGCGGGGCGGGCTCGCGGTGAACATCATCGAGTGCTAGGCAAATAGGCCCTGACCAGCGCGTTCGTTTCTTTCAGCGCTGTCAGGGCCTTCCTACGCGAAGGGCGCTCAGAGCTGGTGGGTGAGCGAGGAGCCGTCGAACTGCCAGACGGTGCTTCCGGCGCCGTTCTTGCTGGTGGGCGAGGGGGTCGCGCCGGCGTGGACGGGGCCGGGGGTCTGGGGACGGGAGCTCATGGGACCGCACTCCTTGGTCTCTCCGGGCTTCAGCGTCACGGTGCAGCGCTGGCGATTGCTGATGAAGATGTCGTCGGCGACGCTCGGGTCCTCGTCCGCGCGGCCCAGGTAGTAGTAGACGGTGACGGTCTGGGCCGTGGGTGAGCTGACGAGGACCTTGTAGCCGACCTGTCCCGGCGCCCATGTGGTGACGCAGGGGTTGAAGTTGAACCCCTTGCCCGGTTCGGTCACCCATTGGCTGCGGCAGTGCCACTTCAGCACCGGAATGTCCGGAGCGTCGGGGGCATCGTCGTCGTCGGCTTGCGCGGAACGGGCCGGGCGCCCGGGTTCGTCGGCGACTGCGCCGGCCGACGGGGTGTCGCTCTTGCTGGGGGACGCGGTGACGGACGGGGAGCGCGAAGGCTTGTCGGTGGAGGGCTTGGGAGTGGCGGAGGTGTCCGGGCCGGTCGCGGCGGCCGGGGTTTCGTGGATGTCCTCGCGCTGGGTCCACCACCAGCCGCCGGCGGCCAGCAGGACCAAGGCGACGACGGCGGCGGTGAGGGCGGGGACGGCCCGGCGGCGTCCGCTGCGGTCGGCGGCGTCGCGGCCGTCGCGCGGTGCGGCCCGGTGGCTGCGGGAGGAGACGGTGGTGCCGGAACCGGCGTCGGGGGACGCGGCTCCGGTGGAGGACGGCGAACCGGGCGTGGACGGGGCGGCGGTCGAGGCGTCGGCGACAGGCGGTGCGTCCGGTTCGGTGAGGGGGGCGGTGGCCCGGAGGTACGCGCCGGTGCCTTCGGCGGCGCGTCGGGCGGCCAACTCGGCGACCGGCGGCGGGAGCCAGGCGTCGGTGCCGAGGACGCTGACCACGTCGTCGGTGGGCTCGACCAGTTGCCGGAGCAATACGGCCGTGGTCGGCCGGGCGGCCGGGTCCTTGGCGAGGCAGGCCCCGACGACGGCGCGGAGGTCGGCGGGCAGGTCGTCCAGGGCCGGATGCTCGTGCAGGGTGCGGTAGAAGAGGAGGTTGCGGTCGGTGCTGTACCGGCCGAAGGGGTTGTGGCCGGTGGCCGCGTGGGCGAGCAGTACGCCGAGGGAGAAGATGTCGGAGGGCTCGCTGACGGGCTGGTCCAGGATCTGCTCCGGCGAGGCGAAGCCCGGCGTGCCGAGGAACGCACCGGGGGCGGTCATCGTGGAGGCGTCGGCCACCACGGAGATACCGAAGTCGATGACGCGAGGGCCGTTCGAGGTGAGGATGACGTTCGACGGCTTGAGGTCCCGGTGGACGACCCCGGCGGCGTGGATCGCGGAGAGCGCCTCCACCAGGCCGGCGCCGAGGGCGCGGACCGACGCCGTCGGCCAGGGGCCGTGCTGCCGCAGCGCCTGGTCCAGAGGGACTCCGGCGACGTGCACGGTGGCCAGCCAGGGTTCGTCGGCCTCCGGGTCGGCATCGACGACGGCCGCGGTGTAGGCGCTGTTGACCTGGCGGGCGGCCTGCACCTCGCGCGCGAAGCGACGACGGAACTCGGCGTCGTCGGCACGGTGGGGGCGGATCACCTTCACGGCGACCTTCATCCCGCCGGGGCTGCGGCCCATGTAGACCTGGCCCATGCCTCCCTGGCCGAGGCGCGCGACGATGCGGTACTGCCCGATACGGTCCGGCAGCGGAGAATTGTCCCAGTCCACGGTCGATTCCCTGTCAATTTCCGTGCACTCAACAGCAGTTGCGCGCATGTATGGGACTCGGGAGTCTGCCGAACAGCAGTCTGAGCTGTCCATTCCGGTTCTGACACCGTTCTGTTCCACGTCGGTTCCGGACCGGGTGGGGTCGGAGGACTTCGGCGTAGTCGGCGAACGTGCGAACGTCCGGTTGCCGGCGTCCAGTCACAGGTAGAGCTGTCGTTCGCAGCTGCGGCAGTGGGTCTTGCCGTCGCGCTTCTCGGTCTGCGGGTGTTCGCACGCCTCGGATGTGTTCTCGGTCCTGGTCCCGGCCATGGCCTTCTTCCTGGCCTCCGTCCCGGCAGGCGCGTCCCTGCCGTGCGCCTGGACGCGCACCATGTGGTCGAGTTCCGCGACGCACGGGCCGCACGCGTACAGGTCACCCATCGCACCAGGAGTGTTCACGGAGCCGACCCACAGCACGCGCACGCCCTCGCGGCGGCAGTACAGCCAGCAGTCGCCCGTCACCCACGCGTTGCCGTCGTCCGTCCGCGCGACCAGCGGCCACGCATCGCGCCACGGACGTTCGACGGTCGGAGCGAAGCTCACACCGTGCTCCCGCCCGCCCGCGCCGGCTCACCCGGCTCACTCGACCCGGCCGTCGGCCGCATGACCGCGTAGTCGCGGAAGTGCCGGTGGTAGCGCCGGTGCCGGGTCTCCTGCGTGTGCCGGCGCTGCCACTCCTCGACCGGTGCCGGATGGCTGTATGTGCCGGACCGCGCGCCGCACTCGGCTTCGTCGCCGGACACGCAGCGGACCTCGTACTCCGGCTCCGCCGTCGCGTCCTGCTCGATGGTGAACGGTACGTAGCGGAACACGCGCCGGGTCACCGCGCCGCTCCCTTCTCGATGACCGCTGCCAGCGCGCGGGCCACGGGCGCGGAGCACTCACCGAGGGTCACCAAGGAGTATCCGGATGCGTCGGTGCGCGGCACGGGACGGACGTCCAGCGCAGGAAGCTGGATGCCTGCCCGCCGAAGCGCCGCACCGAGTGCGTCGCGCGCTTCCTCGGCTTCGTCGATCTTCCTGACCGCTCGCCGCTGCGTCGTCATGAGTTCCGCTCCGTTCGTCCAACACCTGCGTGAGATGTGAGGACTTCGACTACCGTGCGTGTTCCGGGCACTACGAGAATGGACCCGGAACGGGGAACGGACACCACCGGCGGGCTGTACTTCCCGGCCGTGTGACGGTAGTTCCACACCTTCCACGGAGGAGTACGTCATGCCGCCGAGACGGGTGGTCACAGGTCGGAGCCAGCAACCACGTCAGCGGTTCGCCGAGGAGCTGCGGTTACTCCGCTCGCAGAACGGTGACAGCCTGCGCAGGCTCGGCGATGTGCTCGGCTGGGACTGGTCGCTGTTCGGCAAGATGGAGAGCGGGGAAACCCTCGGCGGCCCGGAGGTCGTGCAGGCGCTCGACCAGCACTACGGAACGCCTGGCCTGCTGCTCACGCTGTGGGAACTGGCGGTCGGCGACCCAACCCAGTTCCGCGAGCAGTACCGCCGGTACATGATCTTGGAGGCCGAGGCGGTGAGCCTGTGGCACTACGCAGTGAGCGCACCGCCGGGCCTGCTCCAGACGAGCAAGTACGCGCGCGAGGCGCTCGCGGCGGACGGCACCAGAGGCGAAGAGTTGAACCAGCAGGTCGAAGCGCGCATAGGACGACGGAAGCTGCTGGAGGAGGACGACGCACCACCGTTCCGCGTCATCCTCTCCGAGGCGGTGCTGCGCACGCAGCTGCGTGACGCGCAGGCGTGGCGGGAGCAGCTGGAGTATCTGGCCGAGACCTCGGACCGCTCGAACATCACCCTCCACGTACTGCCGTTCAGCGCCGGTCCGCACGGTCTGATGAACACCGCCGTGAAGTTCCTGCGGCTGTCGGACGGCCGCACGGTGGCCTACACCGAGAACGACGTACGTGGTGAACTGATCGAGGAAACAGACAGGGTCGAGCCCTTGCAGCGCCTTTATGATGCGGTGCGTGACCTGGCGCTGTCCCCGGTCAAGTCACGGAAGTTCATCATGCGGATGTTGGAGGAAGTACCGTGCGAGCCATCGACCTGAGCAACGTGACGTGGCGCAAGAGCAGCTACAGCAACACAGACGGCGGCCAGTGCATCGAGGTCTCCGACGACTTCCTGAGCGCCGCCGCCTGGCGCAAGTCCAGCTACAGCAACACGAACGGCGGCGACTGCGTCGAGGTGGCCGACGGCTTCCCCGCCGTCGTGCCCGTACGTGACAGCAAGAACCCGGGCGGCCCCGCGCTCATCTTCGCGTCGGCCGCCTGGTCGTCGTTCGTGACCGCCGCCAAGGGCGGGGAGTTCACCGTCTGAGCCACGCAACAGCCTCCGAACGATCCGGCCCTCGCCAAGTGGCGGGGGCCGTTGTCGTACTGGGCTCTGCGCTCCGGGCGGTGAGGTGTACGGAAGCGGCCGGGCAGTTACCGCAACGGACCCTGGCACGACTGCGTCACTCGTTTGGTTCAACGTGCCTCGCGTGCGGCTGATTCGAGGCCGTGGACGATCAGACACCAGAGGACGAAGACGTCCATCGCGATGATGAGCGCGGACCACAAGGGGTAGACCGTGAAGAACAGCAGCTGCCCCAGTACGTTCAGCATGACAACAACGAGCGCCGCCATCCGGGCCCAGCTGCGCCCCGTGATCAGGCCCAGACTGGTCAGAATCTGCAAGGCTCCGATGATCAAGTGGATCCAGCCCCAGGAATTGAAATCGAAGATCAGGATTCCGGATCCCGCATCGACGAAGACGGCTTCCTTGAAGATCGCCGCCAGGCCCTCGATCACATTGAACGCACCGATGAGCAGGAGCAGGATCCCGGCGAAGAAGAGCCGCTCGTTCCGGGCTGGTGCGGTACTCGCCTGTGGTGTCGGCGTCGTGCGGCTCACGGCGGCTCCCTGGGGGATGTGCGGTCGGACAAGACAGTCACCAGTTGAATCGAGCCCCGTCGAAACCGCCCGCCGAGCTGCGGCGATCAGGTGACACCCCGGTCGCCTCCCGTCGCGATCGGGTGGATGCGGCAGCTGCCGGGCGAGCGAACGGCCGTCGTCCGTGACCGTGCGTACGGCGTGAAGATCGGCTGAAGATCTTCGGGAGACCGGTCGCGCCGGGGAGACCCTCTGCCCGCCGAGGCCGGATCAAGTACGCCGTCGTCGCACCTCATTGCACGCGCCGGACCGCCGGCGGCTCTGTCGCAGCCTCTCCACAGCCCTGAGGACCTCGATTGCTTCCGGCGCCGTGCAGTTGATAGGCATGGCAGCACATTTGTTTGCACAGCTCGGCAGGGGGACTGGATGAAGTTCGACATGGGGGCGCAGGTTCTTTCGACGCTGTCGTCGAAGTCGCGTGGGTCGAGTACTGATCTGGGGACGTTGATTCGTCAGCTGGTGCAGGCCGCAGCGCCGTTGGAGGGGAAGTTCAACGGTGCGGGGCGTGCGGCGTTCGATTCGTTCAAGGGGCGGTCGGACGAGATCACGGCGGCGTTGAACGGTTCGCTGTCGGCTCTCCTCGGTGGTCAGTCGGGGATGGAGGCGGCGTTCAGCTCGGGTGATCAGGAGCAGGGCGACAACGCGCGGCAGCAGATGTCGGCGGCGAATTTCGATGCGGCGCGCTTCGGCGGCCGCTGACAGACGGGGGTTGGGTTTCTGATGGCTGCTCAGAGTGATCGTCGTTCGTACGACACGGGTGCGTCCGCGGATGCGCAGGGCAATATCCAGGTGGTGATCGCGCAGCTGGAGGAAGTGATCGCGGCGCGTGACGCGCAGGTGAAGGCCGCGATGGCGGACTTCGCGGCGGATGGCGTGGCGGATGAGTACCACGGCAAGGAACTGCGGTGGAACCGTTCGTCGCAGGAGGTCAAGAACATCATCCAGCTGCTGAAGACGACGCTGGAGAAGAACGACGGAACGGCTCAGCACACGATCACGCGCGCGAAGGCCGCGGTCGACAACATCGGCTGACTCGCCGTGGCCTGCCTGGGGGTGGGTCGGGGGCGGGCCGGTAACGGGGAGCATGAGGTAGCGCATGGCCGGGTGGGATCTGAAGCCGCAGGGTATTTCGGGCGTGCTGAAGACGACGGGTGAGGCAGCGGGGAAGATCCAGACGTATGCGACGTCGTACGGGGATCATCTGACGTCCGCGGCGTCGAGTGCGGGCACGATCACCGCCGAGGGCGGCGACGGCGGCGGTGGCAAGGACGGGGAGAAGGCCGCGGGCGGCCTCGTCGCGCTCGCGCTGTCGCAGTTCGCGGAACACACGACGTCCGACCTGAAGTTCATCGCGGCACGGGCCGGGAAGTCCCTGCAGGGCGCGGTCGACGCGACGACCGCCTACCTGAACGGTGACCTGGACATGGCCGCCGAGGCCCAGCGAAAAGCGCTCGGTGCGGTGGATCTGGATCCGAAGAAGCCCGGGGTGCAGGACAAGTGATCAAGCCCGAGGCGATACCGCAGTACACCGGTGATCTGGGCCAGCTGGAAATGGACCACGCC